>CAZLTI010000038.1:17273-18233 GCA_964562335.1 uncultured Pseudomonadota bacterium
AAGCATCGCAAATTCAGTGCGGGAATGACAATTCGTGCAATTTTCGACTCTTTACCGGTTCATTATGACTGTTGAACTTGGGGAAGGCAAAAACGAACAGATGATGGAGGAGATTCGCCGTCGCGTTCTGGAGAGATACAACGAACTGCAGGGCATTGCAGACATCCGGGAGAATACGCAGGCCAACCTGCAGGCTCTCCATGAGATTACGTCGTTGCCAATGCGGGAGATCCAAGATATTGCGGCAGATGTCTCCGCCAAGTACGAAATGCAACCCGAACAAATTGGGAAGCCGAAAAAAATCAAACCGAAGGAGCTGGAAAGTTATCTCCCCGATCCCTCGGATACGCTCTCCTTCGAAACGCTGACGAATCGGCAGATTCTATTGCGGCGGAGTTTCGCACCGCATGCGATCGCCTACGGTTTTACCAACGGCGTTCTGGGCATTCTCAACTACATGACCTCCCCCAACTATCCCTGGGTAATGTTTCCGATCTCTTTCTGGGGGATCGGGCTGGCTATCCACTACCTTGTCTGCGTCAGCTGGCCGAAAGCCCGCTTGAAGAGAAAAATTACCGAATCCTGTAACGAAGTGGTTCGCATACTGGAGGAAAACTGGAGGTTCTTCCAGATCAAACGCTATCAGAAGAGGGCCGCGCGCAAACCTTTTATCAATGCCGTCTATCGCCTACTCGTTTCGGAAGCGGACGACAAGACCCTTATCGACTATCTCGGAGCGGTCGAAGATTCCCTTCCGGTCCGGCTGTCTACGGATTCGGAACTCAGACAAATTGCCATCCAAGTTGCCGCCCTCAAACGCAGATACGTGAAAAGAATCGGGTAGTACCCTCCAAGAAGAATCGTCGCTTTTAAAACTTTGCCTTAGCCGTTTGGACCTGACTTGGTAGCTGTTTTTTTGGAGTTTGTTAAAATTGATGAACCGGTAAAAAGTCGAAAATT
>CAZLTI010000039.1:0-725 GCA_964562335.1 uncultured Pseudomonadota bacterium
TCGAGTCAATACCGAGGCACTGTCGGGAAGCATAGCCAGAACCTGCTCGAACGCTGCTTCCGCCTCCCGATACTGCTTAAGCCTGGCCAGGATATTGCCTTTCAGGACCCCCAGCGAGGGCGAGGACGGCTCCAGTCGCACCGCTTTTTCCACCGCTTCGTATGCCTCTTCGTATCTTGCCGATTTTAGCATGATCATGGCTTTCTTCCGAAACGCGTACGAACTTTTCGCATCCAGTTCAATCAGCCGTTCGATTTCCGACAGCGTCTCCTCCGTTTTCCCCTTCTGAAGCAGCAGTTCGATCCGAAGAGTGCGAACCCAAGGTTTGTCGGGGTGCAGCAAAAACGCCTTGTCGATGGCCTCCTCCGCCTTTTTTATTTTTCCCGTCAAACGGTACAGCGTTCCCAGGTTGCCGAGAATCATATAGTTGTCCGCTTCCAAAGCGAGGGCCTGTTCGTATGCGTTGACGGCTCTATCCAGCTTTCCGCGCTTGGTTAGTATTTTTGCGTATTCGAGGATCAGGGCGAGATTCTTCCTATCGAGTCCTAGTCCCTTTAAAATGACCTTCTCGGCCTCGAACGTATCGTCGTAGCCGTTGTAAATTTGTGCGAGTTTTTCGTAGACAAAGGGATTTTTGCTCTCTTCCTCTACCGCCTGGGCCAGATATTTCTCCGCCAATCCCATATCCTTCAGTTGCAAATAGCTCCTAGCCAGTTTTACCTTTA
>CAZLTI010000039.1:735-18036 GCA_964562335.1 uncultured Pseudomonadota bacterium
TCTCGGTATGTTGAGGCTGCAGCTCCAGTATTCTGCGATAGAGTATAGTCGCTCGCTTGTGCCTGCCGCCGGCCGACAGAATATCTCCCATCAGATTCAGTACGCCGACGCTGTCCGGATATTTTTTTTGCAGGGTTTGAAGAAGGGTATGGGCCTTTTGAGTCTCGTTCTTCCGGATGAGGAGGGATACCAGATGCAAGCTGGCCCAATGGTCGTCCGGAAATTTGCGCAGCATCAGCTTCAGGTGTTTCTCCAGTGCGTCCTGATCGTCGACATTGTAGAGCGTTACCACCAGCAGTTGATGGTAGGAAGCATCCTCCGGATGGAGCCGAATTGCCCGCAGGCAGGATTCTCGGGCCTCCGCAAATTTCATCAGCCGGTATTCCAGTTTGGCCTTGTTGAACCAGACGGTATGGTTTTCCGGTTCCGTCTTCAGTGCCGATTCGAAATGCCGAATCGCCAGATGCGGATTGTCCTGCTTCATTTCGATAATGGCCAGATACTGAAAGATGGCGGAACTGTCGCTTCCAAGTTTTATCGTTTCAAACAGATCCTGTTTGGCGGATTCCAGGTAGCCAATCTCGTATAGAAACTCACCCCGGGAGAAGACAAAAGCAGCCGAGTTGGGAAACTCGGCGATCAATGCGGTCAGATAGTCCAAAGCCTCCTGGGTTTTGCCTCTGGTATGCAGCAAAACGGCTTTTTGCTTGTGAAGATAGGAAATGGTACGATGCCGCTTAAGCAGTCTGTCTAGCGCTTTTTCGGCCTCTTCGTATCTTTTGCCGTCGATCAGGCCGTTTACGGCTTGGATTTGCCGCTTTAGCTCGCTGGATGCCGCAGGCCGTGCCTCTTCCGCCAAACTCCGCTGAAAGGCCGGCAAAACCGACACGACCATCCAGATGAAAACAACGGGAAACAGACGGGTCCGATCAAGCAAAAAAGGGACTTTCATTGGGTGGGAGCGATAGTTCGACATTTTTCTTGACGATGCAAACCTCTCGACGATGCGGCATTCGGGCTCATGATAATTGTAGAGATGACACTAACGTCATGTCAACTTGTCAATATCGTATGTAGCCGCGCCATCCGTCGGAACGGACAGTGCCGTCGGGATCGACTCGACCGCGTACAGCGGCCTGCAGCGTGTCTTGAGTGCAACCGGACACGATTTCCGCGTATACGCAACCTCTGCGTTTGAAGATGCCGAACGGGAGTTTTTCGTTTATTATGTTCGGCAACGCGTTTTCGGGCAAGCGTCAAATACCGATATCCGGGATTGACTTCTTGCCGTTCTCAAATTGGATGGTCCGAGGGGGCTCCATGCCATCAAATTTCACTTTATGGAAAATTGCGAGACTTTGACGAGAGCTTATGTCGAATATCCAGAGTTTTTATAGTGACTTTTGCACTTTGGATTGATACATTGAATGCGTATTTCTTTTTATTAAACTGCGAAATAATATATGTTCGATGGAAAAACAAAATAAAATGGCTGTAATCCTATAAAACCGCAAATTGAGAAAATTTATGAAAATCAATGTAGTAATTGAAAAAGATGGGGATGGTTACTTGGCTAGAGTAGAAGGGAATCAAAATTTGTTTGCATTTGCCTATTCGGAGAAAGACGCTGTTATAGAATTAAAAAATGTTGTTGAAATGATGATGGATTATCACCTTGAGCAAGTGAACGATGAGCGAATCATAAGAAATGAATTAGCCTCGACGATCGAAAAATATGCCGTTCAAATATAGGGAAATTGAAAGTAGATTGGTGAAAATGGGATATAAAGTTGTACGTCAGAAAGGCTCGCATGTAATATTTTCTGATGGCAAAAACACTTTTCCCGTACCCAACCACGGTTCAAAAGATATTTCTCCTGGTGTTGAAAGGCAATTACATAAAATACTGCGCATATCCATTAATGAGTTCAGAAATATCAAATAAATCGTCTAACAAGACACTCTAACGAATGGCTTCGCGACCGCCGAGTTTCATAGTCGGGAAGATAAAAGCTCTTAATAATTTAATTATAAGGTACCAAGAAAAGCAACCCTGCAACGATACTTAAGATATTCCATGCATCGAGATCGAATCACCTTTGTTTTTTTCTGAAAAAAGCGGGTTAAACCAGCGTTTATCTTTAAAAACCAAATCGACTCTCTAATGCCGGATAAAGTTTTTCGAGTTTTATTGGAAAGTTATAATGAAATCCTATCCTATAGACATTGCAAAATTGACATGACACTAGCAGCAAATCCGATCGTTGAAAACGGATAATGAGCGATTTCGTTAGAGACGAAAAGTCGCACTTTTTCGATAAAGGAAACGGTAGTTGACCTGAAAATCTACGATTTGCCCCGACCTGTTCTGAATGACAACCAGCTTGTCGATACCAAACAGCTCGTTCAGGGGAACGAACTCGTTGAATTGAACGAACAGCCTCTCCTTGCGGATGTCGATTTTGGCGATCGGATGCTTAAATGCGCGAAAGTATAGACAGTGAATCGCCGGATGCAAGAGGATATTCTGCATCGACTCGAAGTCGTCGAATTTCGGCTGCGTTTGAAGATCGTTCTGCAACCCCGCGAACAGCTTGTATCGATCGGAATAGTATCTGTCCCGGCTTTTTGCCACGATGATCCACTCCGTATGATAGTGATTTGCCGGGACGATCGTTATCTCCTCCAGGTTTCCGATCGGTTCGACGAGCGAATTGGAAATGACGGTGCGAAGGATCGCCATCAGCAATACGAATGTCGTCAAATAGGAGAAGGAGAGCCAACCGATTGCCGAAAGAGACAGCCGCAACCACCTTTTTGTCATCCAAAGGAGTGAGATCGGAATCAGCACGATCAGGTAGCCCTCCTTCACCAAACCCAACCCGACGCCGAAATTGGAAAGAGGAAAAAAAAACGGTACGCTATCGGTTCCCAATATCGAGAAAAAGGCATAAAAGCCCAATCCCAACAGAGGAAGATAGAATACAAGGGACCTTCTGAAATCGCGGGTCGCGATCCAGCAGTACGCGACTGCTATGCTCCAAAAGATTCCCTGATACGGGAAGCTCTGAAAAACCGTATCGCAGGAATGGAACAGCGGCAGCGAGCGGAAAAAACGGGTGACATAGTCGCCGAGAGGCAGAACCGCTCCAAAAACCGTCAGAAACACCGGCAGCGAAGAGACGTTTCTCTTCCGCCTTAGCATCTCGAAAAAAAAAATGATAAAAACGATCGATACGACGACATTCATAAGACGTTCATGGCACGTGTCCTGCTCCGGGCCGAGGCGGACAGGGAAAAAACATGGAGCGACGGCAGAAAAGGTTCAGGATAGGCTTTTTTTAGCTGCCGCAACAACGGCTTCCACCGTGATGCCGAACTTTTCAAAAAGCCGCCCGGCAGGTGCCGAAGCGCCGAAGCGATCCATTCCGATAAATTCTCCGCGTTCCCCCAGATAGCGGTCCCAACCGGATCTCAACCCCGCTTCGATCACAACGCGCGCCTTTATGTGGGGAGGGATGACGGAATTTCGATATGCTTGCGGCTGTCTTTCGAACAGCTCCACCGAAGGCAGGCTCGCCACCTGAACGCCGATACCCTCTTCACCCAATCTGTCGGCAGCCGCAAGAGCCAGTTCGACTTCCGATCCCGTAGCTATCAAAAGAGTGTCGGCTCCCTTTTCCTCCACCAATAGGTAGCCTCCCTTGGCCACTTGATCGGCCGGACTGTATTTGGTCCGGTCCAAAACGGGCACCCCCTGCCTTGTCAAGGCTATCGCCATCGGTCGATCCCTATTTTCCAGCATATATTTCCAGACCTGGACGGTCTCGGTGGCGTCGGCCGGTCTGAACAGGGTCAATCCCGGCATTGCCCGCAAATAGGATAGCTGTTCGATCGGCTGATGGGTCGGTCCGTCTTCTCCCAGGCCAATGCTGTCGTGGGTGAACACGAATATGCTGCCGTAACCGGACAGGGCCGCAACGCGAATGGCAGGAAGCATATAGTCGGAAAAACAGAGGAATGTCGCTCCGTAGGCCCGAACCAGACCGCTTAGAGCAATACCGTTTAAAACGGCTCCCATCGCATGCTCCCGCACGCCAAAATGCAGGTAGCGTCCCGTAGGCGTATCTTTTTGAAACGGGGTCGTGTTCGGTATTTTGGTATTGTTCGACGGAGTCAGGTCGGCTGAGCCCCCCATCGTTAGCGGAAGATTAGGCATGATGCCCTGCAGCGCCTTCCCCGATGCCACGCGTGTCGCAATTCTGTCTCCGGCACGGAATTGCGGCAGCGAGCGGTCCCAGTTTTCCGGCAGTCGGCCGTTTCGGGCATCGTCCAGCTCTCGAAAAAGCGGGTTGTGGCTCTCTCGGTATCGTCCGAGCCGATCCTGCCAGTCCGCCTCCTCTTTTTCTCCTTTCGATATGCAGCGACGGTAGACCTTCTTGGCCAGTTCCGGGATGAAAAAGCTCTGTTCGAACTCCCATCCCAGTTTTCGTTTGGCGAGTCCGATCTCCTCCTCTCCCAAAGGAGCGCCATGCGCCGCCGAGGTATTTTGTCTGTTGGGGCTGCCGAAACCGATGATGGAGCCCACTTTGATCAGGGAGGGGCGTTCCCTCTCCGATTGGGCCTTCTCCATTGCCCGGTCGAATGCCTCCAAATTGTTGCCGTCGCCCTCCACCTCCTGTACGAACCAGCCGTAGGATTCGAATCGCTTTGCTACATCTTCGGTAAAGGAGAGATCGGTACCCCCGTCGATGGTGATGCGGTTGTCGTCGTAAATCGCAATCAAGTTGTCGAGTCCCAGGTGCCCGGCCAGAGAGCAGGATTCGGCCGCCACGCCCTCCTGCAGGCAACCGTCGCCGGCAAGCACGTAGATATTGTAGTCGATGATGGAAAACCTGGGTCTGTTGAAGTAGGAGGCCGCATATCTTTCCGCTATCGCCATTCCCACCGCATTTGCCATCCCCTGCCCCAACGGTCCCGTAGTGGCTTCCACTCCCGGAGTATGTCCCCGTTCGGGATGGCCGGGAGTTTTGCTGTCCAATTGGCGAAACGACTTGATATCCTCCAACGAAACATCGTAGCCGGTTAAATGCAAAATGGAGTAGAGCATTGCGCTGCCATGCCCTGCGGACAGCACAAAGCGGTCGCGATTTACCCAATTGGGATTTTTTGGATTGAATTTCAGATATTTCGTAAACAGCCGGTAGACAGTCGCCGCCATACCCATCGGCAGACCGGGATGGCCCGAATTGGCCTTTTGAACGGCGTCCACCGCCAAAAAACGGAGCGTATCGATGCAAATCCGATCTTCCGGCAGCAGTTGTGCATAGGAGTCGTCGTTTGGCATTGTCTCTCTCGCTATTGTGATTTTTGCCGGTTCCCAAAAAAAACCGAAAAATCCCCTCCGGCCCGCAACGGTCGGACCGATTCGCAACAAAACGGATCAACGGGCAGGACTGCTACGGACCGGCTAACACTAGTCGGTTTGCAAAGGTTCGATCAAGCAGATTCGACACGGATAGCGGAAGAGGGAGCGGAGTCATGCCACGGGGATGGGGAACTCTCCGAAGCATCGGCCGTTTGCGTTCGGCCGATCGATGCAGAGTCCGAAAGTCAACGAGGAGGCTTTTTTCAGCCGGGAAGAAGACTGCTTACCTCCTTGCTGAAACCTATCGCAAAGAGAAAAAACAGTACGATGACAATTAAGACAAGCCAAAACAGGGCCGCCTCTCCACTGCGGAAACTGAGAAATATGGTCGTCATGGAGAAGTTTTCCGATTTGGTTGCCATACCCGGCTGAATATCCGACTTCTTATTTTTCGCCGCAAAATGGGTGAGACCCGCCAGCAAAAGGGAGGAAAACAGCCATGTCGGCCAGTATTCGACGATAAATTCCATAGAGAGAGTATCCGATTTTTTTTTCGTCCGTTGCAGAAAGGAAAGCCGATCGTTCAATCCGGTTCGCCGACTGTCCGCCCGAACTCGACTTGGTTCGCCTTTTCCTATATCGACATTCGGCTATTAATGCAAACAACCCTCCATATTCTTGCATTTCCGAATTCGATTCGGTAGTTTGGAGATCGACTGTCGGATTTTCTATCGATCTGTACCGATACGTTTTTCTCGATTTCTATAGAAATCTCCGGTACAACGCAACCATCTGAAACCAACTGATCTGGAATACGGAAAACATGAATAGCAAAACTCACATTCTGATTGCAGCGCTTCTGCTGACGGCACTTTCGCCCCTGTTCGGCTACGACAAGGACGACCTGCGGGATCTACTGAAAAAGAAAGACTGCGCAGACAGCCTGTTCACCTCCTGCAACCTGAAAGGCGTGGTTCTGAAGAATATCGATCTGAGCGGAGCGAACCTAAGCGGTGCCGACATGACAAACGCCGTTTTGGAGAAGATCAATCTGGACGGAGCAATTCTGACCGATATCGTGCTGAAAGGGGCAAAAATCAGAATGACCACCTTTAAAAAAGCCGTTTTGGACGATGCGCAACTTCAGAATACGGTTCAGCAATTCGTCGATTTTTCGGATGCCAGACTAGTCGGAGCGGATATCCGAGGATCCGTTTTCAAGGCGGCGGTTTTCAAAGGAGCAAACTTCGAAGGGGTCGATGTCAAGGGAACCGATTTTTCTCAGTCCGATCTCTCCGATGCAATCCGGTTCGACGGCAAGTCCTGCAAGCCGAAATCGTACGGGGATTGCCGATAGACGCTACCGGATGAAAAAAGTCCCGCGGATCGACGGGGCGAAACCCGCAAACTCCGGCTCGAACATAGGACCGCTCCCATACCCTATGCGGCAAGGAGGTCCCGAACAAGCTGTTTGGATATCCTTTCGTTGGATCTTCCGAACGTCTCTTTGACGCATGCCTCGAATATCGACTGCCGGTTGTTAAAGACGGTTACCCCATCGATATCGATAAAGATATTGCTCAAAATGGCTCGATGGTATTTTTCGAGCATAATCGGGCTGTTGCGAATCCTAGCGAAATCCATCTCGGAGAGGTAGATCAGAATCAGGGAGTTTTTCGATTTTCCGTCCCGAGGCTCTCTTTCGATCATTTTCAGCTTGTAGTCGCATAGCTCCAAAGCTTCGTCGACGGTATAGCTGCTCGGCAGAACCATAAAACGCTCCTCTCCTTCGCCCCTCCATAGTTCGGACATTTTCTCCCTAACCCCTTCGATCCCCAAAACGACCGCCTTGTCGAGTCCGACCGACGGTACGCTCTCCCTGACTTTGGCGAGACCTTTACGGTATTTTTCCGCCAGCAGCATCAGGGCGCCTCCTACGTTCTTCTCCGTATGGGTCCTGGCGCTTCGCTGATCGTCGACGCAAAAAACTCCGCAACAAAACTGAAGATATCCGTAACGGTTGCCGAAAAAGGTCGAAACGAGCGCCTCCTTAAGCGCTTCGCCGCTCGATACGATCCTGCCCAAAAAAGCATTCGCACGCGTCAGTAGGGCGATTTCGCGTTCCACTAGCGGAATATACTGGGACTTCAACAGAACGCGCATGGAGGGAACCGCCCAAGACATCGACACGCTTTCCAGATTCGCCTCCTGCGAGACGAGATACTGCAGATCCCTTTCCTCGCCGGTTATCTCTTCCCGCAGGGCAGCCGCTCCCTGGTTGAAGTTGACCAGCTCTTTGGCGATAAAATGGCTCCTCTCTCTATGCTCTACGGCGGCCATGCCCTTCGAGAAGTCCACTATTTTCTCCAGCTTCTCCGGTTCGGTCGTCAAACGAAAACTTTCAAAGGCACTCGTTTTTTGCTCCCGCAGACCTCCCAGTTCGTCTTTAATGACTTTCGGAACCGATTCGGAAGGTTTGAGAAGCCTTTCCACCTCATCCCTGGCTTCGGGAGTTTGACGTATCAGGCGAGCCGTCTTCAAAAGCAGCATATTCTGGGAATAGTGGATTCTTGCCGTTGTGATCTCCTTCAACTGTTTGAATATTGTGCTTTCCAGCGTGCCGAGCTGACGATGGAGGGATGCAAGTCGTTCGGCTCTTTGAACGAGCGCTTTCGTCTCTCCGGCAAAATATCCGAAATACTCCGCCAGGTTTTCCCCCTCTTTCAGCTTTTTGCGAAATAGCCCGGAAAGCCCACTTGCCTTCAGCGCCGGAAGCAGCTCCTTTAACTTCCGCGTGTTTCGATTGATTACGGCCAGGGTCCTTTTTTCCTTTTCCGTATCGTATTTTTGTTCACTCAGTCGGCCGATCAGTCCGGCCAATTCGTCCGGTCCCATCCTCATCAGCTCTTCGGACTGCTCCTTGACGGACAAGTAGTTTTGGTGCGTGCCCCTGACGAGCAGCGCTTTTTGAAACATGGCGGCGTGGTTTAGGATTTTGCCGTAGTAGTGAAAGACCGAAGAGTGAAATTTGGAAATGGGCAGCAGCAGCGCGGATATTTCCACCTTTTTCCCCTCCAGATTTCTAAGGCAATCCAAGCGCATCCTCTCCAATCGGTCGGGCATGGAATCCAAAACCGACTGCATCCTGTCGGGCCGTATCGGCGTTTTCAGCAGATCGGCCAGTTGCTCTCTGGTCTCTTCCCTCTTTTTTTCGACCTCTTTCAACTCCTTTTGCATGGAGCCGATATTTTCTCTCTTCTCCTCCAATTTCCGCTGGTACAGCTTTACGATTCTTTCCAGCAACTGGACGTAGGCCCGTTCCCTGTTGGCCGGATCCTCCAGAAACGTCAATTCGTCGCGCAGGGACCTCAACTTTTCCGATGCGGCGAACTGCAACTCCGTCAGGGTATTTTTGTATTGGTGATGGAACGATTTGCCGAGGCTCGATGCCTTGTCGTTTACCTTTTGCGTAAATGTCCGCATGAATTTGACGAAAAGGAGATCGGACTCTTCGTTTTCGCCCTGCAGCAGCTGCCGACCCACGATTTCCCCAATGCTCAAAGAGGGATAGCCTGCAAACCGGAAGTTCTTGGCGAGAGATCGCGAAGAGTCGTATACAAGCATATCGGGCTCGAAGCCCGGTTTTTCCGTGGGGGGCCGAATGTTTCTGTCGTAAAACAGCATGCGTTCGATTTTCAAAATCGCCTTTTGAACGGCATCCCGTTTCCAGAAAAACGCAAAGTTCTCGCCGATGAAATTTCTGGAATCCACGTCCAGCCGCTGGTAGTCGTCGGGCGGATCGGGTTCTCTCTTGGCGGTTTGGCGTTCGTTCGTTGCCTCGCTTTCGACATCTTCCGTAAACTCCTGGTAGATGTTCAATCGAAAAAAGTCGTCCATGTATTCGATGAGATGTTCCAGCTCTTTTGACAAATTCAAAAAAATTTCGGAAGTGGTATCGGCAAGCGACCGCATCTCCAGAAATGCCCGCATCCGTTTCGTCAGTCGGGAAATGTTGTGCTTCGTAAACTGCGGAGAATCGGATATGTCGATGATATCGGCGAAAGTCGCCTTCAGCTCGTCGAACCATCGGTCGAACAGACTCCGTACAGCTGGAGCGTTGTTTACATGTTCCGGCTCGAAACCGCTGCATCGAACCTCCATGGGAAGGATTCCCAGCTGCTTCATATTGGACAGCACGAGATGCGACATCAAATCTCCGGCCACTACGTTTCTGCCGTACAGATAGGTAAGCTCCTCCCGGTTCTTTCGCAGTTGTCTGGCTCGTTCGTACTCCGCAAAACGGCTGCCCAGAAATTGCTGAACGACATGGAAATTGGATGCGCCGCGCTCGAACGGTACCAAACGGCCGACCCGCACCGTTTCGCTTCCCTTGAACAGCACCAGCCGGTTGTATCGCGAAATATGGTTCTCCCCCTCCCCCACGCCATGGGTAAACACTACCTGCTGCGTATCCAGATTGATTTCCATCGCCGTCAAATCTTTCGGGACGACATCCAAGGTCCTGCCTCCCGCACGAAACCGGAAAAAATCGATCTCCTCGACGGAAATGGCATTCAGGTTGATGTTTTTGGCCATGATCCGACTGGCGGCTACGATTTCTCCCCTGTAGGAAACCGCGACCAACGTCTTGGACTGACTGGATGCCAGCTTGAATTTGGCAATATCCTTCCAGGTTAGGTACAGCGCCTTTTTCGCCGGCTTCAAAGCCTGCCCGGAACCTTTTTTTCTGCCGAAGTGCCCCAAAAACGTGCCGAGCTTTCCGAAAGAGCAGCTGTACACTTTGGGAACATGGTTTTTGACGACGTTGAGATGGATTTCCGAAAAAAAGGGGCGGTCCAGCACGATGGGAGAGCGGGTTTCCATATCGACCGACAGTAGATCCTCTCCCGTCTCGATCGTTTTCCACGACGTAAGCCGCTTGGAGTCGTACACCTCTATTTTCCGCGGTATTCGATCGATTCCGGAGGAATCCAGAAACTGCTTCAGATATTCGATCAGTTCGGAGTTCGGCAGATGCAGCACAATGTTTGCCTCGAAGGTGAACTCCCTGCGCAGATCGAACAGCAAATTCAAATATCCCTCGATATTCTTTATCTGAATGTTCGCTACGACATAGGCCAGAATTTCATTCGCCTCCTCCCTAACGACCCGCTGTACGTACCGAACGAACTGATCCGATATCCGCTGTTCGACGGAAACGCTCCTGACGGAGAGCAGCTCCTCCATTCCGGCGGGAACGTAATCGTCTACGGCGCTGGCATTGAAGCAAAGCACGCGCATCTTGGTGCTCATCTCCCCGATCTTGATGGGACGCCTTTTCAGCTCCTCCTTGGCCCCTCTCAATAGCTCCACTTTGAGGGCCTTGCCAAATTCCGTGATCTCGTCAAAAAAATGCTTCATGCGGGTTCTGCGGCGATGGTGGCGAAAAACGGGGCTGTCACTCCGTATAGCGCTTGTGATACAACTCTACGAAAGTAAGGAAAATGGAGACGATCAACGGACCGTAGAAGATCCCCGGGATCCCGAAAACGGCCAATCCGCCAATGATGGAGAGGAACACCAGTATCGGATTGATCCGAACCTTCGTTCCCACAAATTCCGGTTTGAACCAGTTCTCCACCACCAACGAAACCAGAGTGCAGTAGACAAACAGAAAGATCGATCCCACGCTCTTGCCGACGACGAATAGATAGATACAGGCCGGCACGTAGACGATGGAAATTCCCACCAGGGGAATGAACCCCAGCAATACCATAAAGGTCGTCCACAGCATAATCGACTCGATTCCCGCTATCCAAAATCCTATCCCCGCAAAAATTCCCTGGATCAATCCGCCGAGACCGTTGCCCACCAGCGTTACGAAATTCATCTGATTGAATTTTTGCAATACCAGCTCCTCCTCCTCTTCGGGCAGGGGCGACAGGTCGAAAATAAATCGTTTGATAACGGGTCCGTCCGCCAAAAACGCGTATATAATCAATAGCATGAGGATAAACTGAAAGATAAAGTCGAAAATGTTGGCGATCCATCTGTTGACAAAATCGAAGAGGCCGGAACTTACGGTTTTGGCCGATTCCATAATCAGCTTCTGCATCGAGGCCACGCTGTATTCGATTTTCGCCATGCCGAACAGATCCCTCAAAACGGAAGAAAAGTAGTTTCCTTCAAAAAGAAACTCGGTGATGTTCTCTTCCGTAAAGTTAGCCTTCAAAAATTCGTAGAGCGCCAGCGCCTCTTCCGACAGCCGTATCGTCAGATAGATCGACGGCAATACGAAAGAGGTTACGATGACGATGCAGGTGGCGATGGAGGCCCATTTGCGGGAAAGGGAGTACTTGCGAATAATGTATTCCGTGAAAGGGCTAAAGCTGCCCGCTACGATACCCGCAAAAATTATGGACGTGAGGAACGGCCAAGCCAGCATGCCGATCAAATACAGAAGCAGCAGAAGAGCTGCCAGAAAAACCAGATTGGACTGATCGATGTGTTTCATATCCCGTTCTCCATGTTTTTTTCTCCCTCCAATAGCTCTTTCAACTTCGGGACGCTCTCCGGGACCGTCACCGTTATTACTTTGTCGCCCGGCTCCAAAACGGTATCCCCCCTAGGTATGATTACCTTGCCGTTTTCCTTCAGCAAAGCACCAATCAGGGTGCTGGACGGCAGTCCGACCTCCATCAGCGGCTGTCCCAGTATTGGGGAACCCTCGCCGGCAACGAGTTCCATCACCTCCATATTGGTTTCCGAGATGGTGGTGTAGTTTAGGGCATGCTCGCCGCCTCGGATCACCTTCTTCACAAGACGGGCGGTACTGAGCCGCGGCGAAATGACGACGTCGATTCCAGCCCTTTCCGCCGGACCGATAAGATCCTGCCGGTTGATCATGCAGATGGTCTTTTTCGCTCCCAAATAGTGGGCAACTACGCTGGAAGCGATGTTTCGGTGATCGTCGTCGGACGCCGCAATAAACAGGGAAGCCATAGGAACATCCAGCTGCAGTTGCAGCTTGACGACCTCGCTGTCTCCCAAAACGCCGTTGAACATTCTCTTGCTGGAGAAGCGTCTTTTCATCTTCGCCAAAGTCAATTCGTTCCTACAGATCATGGTCACCGAATAGTGGCTTTTGAGCAGGCCGGTTGCCACCCTGTCCGCGACCTGCGTTTCTCCGGCAACGATCGTGCGCCGATTCAAGTAGATCTTTTCGTTGAGGATGTCGTTTAGCGCATCGGCAATTTTTCTGGGAGTCAAGATGTAGACGTAGTCTCCCTCCCGAATCCGGCTGTTCCCGTCGGGAATGAAGGAGCCGCCCTCTCGGACGATACTGGCGATAAGAAACTGATTCTGACCGGAGTGCCGCCGGATGTTCTTCAGCGCGATGCCGTTCCAGGGGGAATCCCTTTTCACTTTGTAGCCTGCCAGCAGCACGTTTTTCTCCCCGAAGGCGAACACCTCGGTTGCCGAAGCCAAACTGGCGGTTTCGATTATTTCCTGCGCAGTCACCAGCGAGGAGTTGATGATTTGCGACACTCCCGATTGCAAAAATTTGGAGACGATCTTTTTCCGCAAAAAGGAAGAGGTGCGCGTAACGGCTATTTTATACTTCACCTCGTAGTAGCTGGCAAGCAGGCAGCAGATCAGATTGGTCTCGTCATGGTCGGTGCAGGCGATGATCAGATCTGCCCTGTCGATTCCGGCCTTTTCCAGAATGGATGGCGAAGTTCCGTTTCCCAGTATTCCCGCAACATTGAGACTTCTGCGGATATACCGCAGCCGGTACGGTTTTTGGTCGATCAGGGTCACTTCGAAGTTTCCTTCGGAAAATTCGGAAGCGATGTAGAACCCGGTTTCTCCGGCGCCAATAATAATCAGTTTCATCCAAATCTACCGGGTGAGAAGTTTCTTCATCTCCTTTTCCGCAAGGACCCGGACCCCAAGTTTCTGCGCTTTGGCCAGCTTCGATCCCGGATCGATACCGAGCAGAAGATAGTCCGTCTTTTTCGATATGGAGGACGACACCTGAAAACCGGCATCTTCCAATCGGTTTTTCCAAAACGAACGTGAGCGCGACAGAGTTCCGGTAATGACGACCCTGTTGCCGTCGAATGCTCTTTTTTTCGGTCTATCCGGTTGTGTCGGGCACACTCCCAGCTTTCCCAACTCCTCGATCATGGTTCTGTTGTCTCGATCCTGCAACCAGTCGATCAGCGACTGTTTCATCACGGGTCCGAAATCGGGAAGACTTTCCATATCCTCCATTTTGAGCCGCATCAATCCCTCCATCGTTTTTACCTCTTGGGAGACGATCTTCGCCGCCCTTTCGCCGATATGATGAATGCCCAGGGAGTAGATAAATCGGTTCAGCGGAGCGGATTTGCTCGTTTCGATGGCCGATAGCAAATTCTCCACCGATTTTTTTCCCAATCCCTCCATCTCCATCAGCCTCTCGTTACGTTCGTGCAGCCGGTAGATGTCGGCAATGGATCGAACAAACCCCCGATCGTTCAACTGTCCGAGTAGGGCAGTTCCCAAATACTGAATGTCCATGCCCTTTTTCGAGATAAAATGCTCCATGGCACCGCGAACGACCGCCGGGCAGCGTCCGTTGAAACAGCGAAGATCGACATCCGGCGGCTTGCGAATTAGCGGCTCCCCGCATTTCGGACAGCGGCTTGGCGGTAGAAGCGGCAGCGCCCCCTCCTGCCGTTGAATATAGTCTACCCCTACGATCTTCGGAATGATGTCTCCTCCCTTTTCCACAAATAGAACATCCTTTTCGTGAATTCCCAGTCGCTCTATCTGTTCGTAGTTGTGCAGCGTGGCGCGTTTCACTTCGGTTCCCAACAGTTCAATAGGCTCCAGATTGGCAACCGGAGTGAGAGTCCCCGTCCTGCCGATGGAGTTTTCTATGCCGAGCAGTCTGGATTTTGCCTTGGCGGCTTTGAACTTCCAGGCGATTGCCCACCGGGGACTTTTGCCCGTCTCGCCCAGCTTTTTGCGTAGCGCAAGCGAGTCCGCCTTGATGACGACTCCGTCGATCTCAAAAGGCAGATCTCCCTTCTTTCGGTCCGATATGCGGCAAAATTCGATCGCCTCCTCCAGCGAGTGGCAGAATTTTCGATGGGAGTTTACCGGAATGTTCAAATCCTCCACCATTTTCAAGTTGAGGCGATGGCTATCGTTTCGCTGTCCCTCTACGATATCGTGGATCAGCATTTTCAAGCCGCGCCGAGATACGGCCTTCGGATCCTTCATGCGGATCGTTCCCGCAGCAGCATTTCTCGGATTTTTGAAGGGCGAGGCGCCCTCCCGCTCGCGCATACGGTTCAAGTGCCCGAATCGCTCGACAGGCAGGTAGATCTCTCCCCGTAGCGTCATGTTGACGGGGCTGCTCAGTTGCAGAGGCAGAGAACGGATTGTCCTTACGTTGCGGCTTACGTCGTCGCCAACCTCTCCGTTCCCCCTCGTGACGGCCCGTTTGAAAACACCGTTTTCATAAATCACGGATATCGCCAAACCGTCGATTTTACCTTCGCAAACCAGATCGATCCGTTCCAACTCCGCCCTTTTCTGCAAGGCCCGATACCAACTCTCCAAATCCGCATGCGTATACGCATTGGCCAGACTGAGCATCGGTATCTCATGCGCGACGTTTTGAAACGCATCTACGGGTTCCCCCCCTACACGCTGACTGGGGGAATCGGTACGAAGGAATTGGGGGAAGCGCGCTTCCAGTTCGATCAGCTGTTCCATCATCACGTCAAACATGGTGTCGTCGATGCCGCTCTCCCCCTTTTGATAGTACTCCTCCGTATGGAATTGCAGCTTCCCGCTCAGTTGATCGATCAGTTTTTCTGCCTCTTCCGGTTTCATGTTCGTTTTCCCAAAATGACAATTCGCACAATTCTCGACTTTTTACCGGCTCGTCAATTATAGACAGCCAAATCATAATCATCAACTTGCAATTCGGAATCGTTTGTCCGACTATCGGCCCTCCGTTACCCGGTTGGAGACGAAACGGCCCAGACCGACCTCGGATAGGGGTGAGGGTCCACGCCGTCTGTCTTCCGCTCTCCGCTTGCATAAGTTGCCCGAATCCTTCCAAAGGGTTACGATTTTTTCTCCTTTTTACCTGCGAAAAACGCCGAAAAATAGATTTCCCCATGTCCGCACGAAAGGAGCGGCTACCGTCGGGATGCCGAATGAATTCGACAGATTTCCCCATGTCCGCACAGAAGGACCACCGATTCAAACTGGATCGCTTGAAGGAAAATATCGCTCGCCTGGACAGCCTGCTGATCGCCTTTTCCGGCGGAGTGGACAGTACCTTTCTACTTCGGGTGGCGAAGGAGGTGCTTGGAGAGAGGGTGAGTGCCGCTACGGCGGTTTCCGATCTCTGCCTCTCCCAAGAATTGGAGAGTGCCGAAAGGAGCGCTCGAATGCTTTCCGTCAAGCACGAGATGATTCAACACTCGATATTGTCGGACCCCGCTTTTATCGAAAACACCCCCGATCACTGCTACTTCTGTAAAAAAGTCATGTTTGCGAAATTCCGTGCTTTGGCAGAGCGAAGGGGCATCGGCCATGTAGCCGACGGTACCAACCTTGACGATCTGAAGGATTTTCGCCCCGGCCTAAGGGCATTGGAGGAGCTTGGAATTGTCAGCCCCCTCAAGGAGGCTCTGTTTACGAAGGCCGATATTCGAGCGGCTTCGCGGGAACTCGGTCTGGAGGTATGGAACAAACCGGCCATGGCCTGCCTGGCGAGCCGCTTTCCCTACGGCACGCCCATCGCGGCGCCCGATCTCGAAAAGGTGCGACAGGCGGAGGAGCTTCTGCAGGCGTTGGGTTTCGGCCAATTCAGAGTGCGGCATCACGGCGATACAGCGCGCATCGAACTGTCGGTCGCGGATATGGAACGAATTTTCTCCGGGAATATAAGAGCGGAAATCGTAAAACACCTGAAAGGCCTAGGGTATCGCTACGTCGCTTTGGACCTGGAGGGATACCGCACGGGAAGTCTCAATGAAAGCTGATTCGATCTAGTATTAATATTTAAAATTATATTTTTCCAGGTGAAAATCATATTTTAAAGATATAATTCCTCCAGTTTTACCTGAAAAATACAGTATTATAAATGCAATAACTTGGTCCGACCCTGATATATTCCCTAAACATCCCTAAACTATCTGGACTTGGGCAATGTTTGACGATATGGTATAACAGTTATACTATTTAGGCGTGAGATTCAAATTCGATATAAGGAAAAGTAAAAAACTGAAGCAAGATAAAAGGCGTGGTATTGATTTCGAAGAAGTGCAAGAGATCTGGAGTCACCACCACTACGTCGACTATCGCTCTGATGATCCTGAACAATACCGCACCATTGGCTGGGTGAGAGGAACGCTCTACTCCGTTATTTATGAAATTCGAAGAGATGATGAAGGAGAATATTACCACCTTGTCACCTTATGGAAATCAACTAGGCAAGAAATAGAACTATATGAAAACCACGACCAAAAATAAAAAAGGAAAAAAACCTACTGCGGACGAGATCGCTGAAATGGCGATGAGTGGAAAAGACATATCTACCTATTTTTCGAATAGGGGGCAGATGAAATCTCCGGTACGGCGCGTGAATGTTGACTTTACTGTTGATATGCTGATCGAACTGGATGAGTTCGCCAAAGGTATGAATATAAGTCGTCAAGCGGCTATAAAATCATCCCTCCGACAAGTATTGGACCAACATAATTTGGCTAAAAGGGATCGAATCGGATAGCCGTCCTCACCTGGACTTTTTGGGCAAACGAAGCAGTCTAGGTAGTTTGGGGTCGGACCAAATTAAACTATTGATAATATTATAATTTATGCTAGAATATAAACTATTTTTACTTTTAAAATATGATTTTTTT
>CAZLTI010000040.1:0-18028 GCA_964562335.1 uncultured Pseudomonadota bacterium
TGCAAACCGCAAAAACGGTCGTGTGCCGATGCCGTTCCCTCTCGAAACTAATTTTCAAAAATTGGGTGGCAAGACGTATAAAAGTACATAGTTTGCATACTCTTAAGAGACGCCGATCAGGCCATTTATACACAAATTCGACATTCTCCTTCAAGGTTCCCTCTCTTTTTTCCCATGGTCGCGGACAAGCAGCTTGAAATCAAAGATATTCAGATCAAAGACAAAGAGCTGTTGAGCCGTGCTTTCAGAGCATTCGACGCCTCGGTCAAGAAACTGAGAGCCTACCAGGCAAAGTTGGAAAATCGAGTGGAGGAGTTGAAAACGGAACTGGATCAAAAAAACAGGGAACTGACGAACGTGCTGCAAAGTCTGTCCAACGGCCTGATAGTGACCGATCTCGACGGAGTCGTCGGCACCTTCAATCGTGCCGCCGCCGCAATCACGGGGATCCAGAAGGAGCATGCGGTCGGCCAGCCGATCAATCGGCTGTTGCGGTTTTCCGTTCTTCCCGACCCGCTGGACGACGGGGCGGTGGAAACGGTCGGCGCCGACTATCGCCGGACGTTCGACTTTACGAACATCAACGGAGAGAGACGTATTCTCAGCAGCTCCACGACCATCATGGAGTCCGAAGAGAACGAGCGCCAGGGAATCATTATCAACCTTAACGACATAACGACGCTGAAGCGTTTGGAGGAGGAGGCGGAACGCAAGAACAGACTGACTGCCATGGGCGAAATCGCCATGCAGGTGGCCCACGAAATCAGAAACCCCTTGGGCAGTATCGAACTGTTCGTATCGATGATGAAAAAGGATTTCACGGTGGAATCCAACGAAATGGAACTCATGCGGCACGTCTCCTCCGCAGTTCAAAGCATCAATCACATCATATCGAATCTCCTGGAGTATACGAGACCCAAACCCATTGTTCCCGACAATACGGACATCAGTTTGCTGCTTGCCGAATTCGTCGAATTTTCCAGGTTCTTTGCGGCGCAACAGAATATCGAAATCGACTTCGAACCGGTGGAGGAAACGTATCGGATCAAAGGCAACGACCAGCTGATCAAGCAGGTGTTTCACAACCTGTTTATCAACGCCTGTCAAGCAATGCCCGAAGGCGGCGTATTGAAGATCGAGATGCGCAACGTGGAGGAGAGCGATCCGGTAGTGCTGGAGCAGTTGAAGAACAACTTCGTATGCGAGAAAAAATCCGTTCCGCTCGTAAAGATCCGTTTTATCGACTCCGGCGAAGGAATTGCGGAAGAGATCAAAAAAAAGATTTTCGATCCGTTTTTTACGACGCGGGAACAGGGGACCGGCTTGGGGATGTCGATCGTTCACAAAACCATGAGAGCGCACGGGGGAACTATTCTGGTCCAATCGGAAGAGGGGAAGGGAACCGGCATTACGCTTCTCTTTCCTCGGGATTCGAACTGAACGGCATTCTCTCCCTTACCAGATCGTATATTCGCTTTAACGGAACGTTCCCCCTTCTGGCCTTGTCGACACAGTCTTCAAATTCGGGAGCTACGTTGACGATCCTGCCGTCCAAATATCCGATTTTGACTCCTACCGCGCCCCAGGGAGTCTCCACCGACGTAACCTCCCGCTCCAGTCGGTGACAGACGACGGTGCCGTATCGCAACCCTATGGAGGTAGTTTCCTCGAAGATTATCGTCTCGATGGCCTTCCCGTATCCTTTATTCACAAGCACCGACAGTTGCACGGCCGGTCTTCCCTTTTTCATGATGATCGGGGTCAGGTAGGCATCTCTGGCACCCGCCGCAAACAGCCTGTCCAGGACGTAGGGATAGGTTTCCGGATTCATGTCGTCGATGTTCGTTTGGATCAGCAGCATTTCGTGGTCCAGTTCCTCTTTTTCCCTCGTTTCCATCTTTTTTTGCTCTATTTGCGGCTTTCCGATCTTTTGGATTTTAAGAAGCCCTCGGTTTGTCGGAGGAATGCACTTTCAATGCATCTTCAATGCCTGTCTTCCGTTCCCCCAAAGAGGCAAAACTAAAGGGATAGAGATTCCTTTACACAATACGTGTCGCACCGCCAAAATACGGGGTTGGAGAGTTCTATTTTTTCTTCATTCCGCAAACGGAAACGTTGGGGAGGAACTGCTTTACTCAATCGCATTGCAGGTGGAAATCATGGCATGGCAACCCGTTTCGTTCATTCGCGAACTACAGTGGGCCGATCTGCCGGAATCGGTTCGGCATCAGACCAAACGCTGCTTTTTGGATACCGTAGGATGTGCCGTCGCGGCGAGACAGACGGATCTATCGAGAATCGCATACGACTTCGCCGCCCGCATGTACCGGGGAGAGAGCAATCGGCTTTGGCTGGACGGCCGTAAGGTTTCGGCGGTTGGGGCCGTGCTTGCCCACGGTATGACGATAGACGCCCTGGATATTCACGACAATTGCAATATGATCAAAGGACATATCGGCGTTGCGGTCGTTCCCACTGCGCTCGCTATGGCGGAACGGGAGAGAAGGCAACTCTCCGGACGGGATCTGCTGACGTCGATCGCAATGGGATACGAGATCGCCGCCAGAGCCGGATTGGCATTGCATGCGACCGCGTGCGACTACCACTCCTCCGGCGCCTGGAACGCCTTGGGATGTGCCGCCGTTGCCGCCCGATATTTGCGGCTCGACGCGGAAAGTACCCGCCATGCCCTCGGCATTGCCGAATACCATGGACCGCGCTCCCAGATGATGCGGTGCATCGATTCTCCGAGCATGGTCAAGGACGGCTCCGGTTGGGGAGCCATGGCGGGGTCGAGTGCGGCATGGATGGCGTCTCTGGGTTTTACCGGCGCTCCGGCGATCACGGTGGAGGCGCAGGAGTGCCGTTCGATCTGGGAGGACCTCGGCGTTCGATGGCTGATTTCCAAACAGGACTTCAAACGCTATGCCGTCTGTCATTGGGCGCAGCCTGCCATTGCAGGCGCACTGCAACTGACGGAGGAGCACCGGATACCTCTCGAAAAAATAAAGGAGGTCCGCATTTTTACCTTTCACGAGGCAACCCGCCTTCCCGATGGTCGTCCGGAAAATACCGAGCAGGCTCAGTATTCGTTGAATTTTTCGGTGGCCGCAGCCCTGTTTCGCCGTCGCTTGGGCGTTTCGGAATTAAGTGGTGCCGCACTGAGGGATCCCGGGATTCTCAAGCTGGCGGATGCCATTCGGTCGACAGAGGACGACGGATGCAACAGAAGGTTTCCGCAGGAACAGACCGCACGCGTCGAAATCGATACGGTCGACGGAGAGACTCTGGATTCGGGATTGGTGTTCTCCCCCTGGGATGTGGAGGACGTGCCCGCTACGGATGACGAGCTACGGGAGAAATTCCGCTGGCTTGTCGCCGGTAGTTTTCCGAAAGAGCGTGCCGAAAAGTTGGAAATGTTGCTTTGGCAGTTCGACGAGGCTACTACGGATGCACGGGAGGTTTTTTCGTTTCTGCACTGAATTCGCGAAACTTGCAGCGAAGAACGGGAATCTATTTCTCGTAGTCCTAAAGTTCCCCGCCTGCGCGGGGATGACAGTGTTGCACCTTTCGTCTTTCCCGCACTGAATTCGCGAAACTTGCAGCGAAGAACGGGAATCTCCATATGTACTTGGAAAGCGGCCTGTCTATCTGGAATGCCGTCAATAGGTAGTATTTTAATTAGATCGAATTTTAGGGCGCCTCTTAGGAAAAACCGAATCGTTTAACAAAAAACTGGTGAGTTTTGGAGTCGACTAATGGAAAATACCATTGAAATCTATCGATCCACAAATGGGCAAGTAGAATTGAATGTACAACTTAAGGATGAAACGGTTTGGTTGACACAATCCCAAATCACATCGTTATTCGAACGCGATCAATCTGTTATTTCCAGGCATATCAACAATGTCTTTAAAGAGGGTGAACTGGAAAAAAAAAGCAATATGCAAAAAATGCATATTACTTCCTCAGATAAACCAGTGGCTTTGTATAACCTTGATGTGATCATATCGGTCGGATATCGCGTAAAGTCTCAACAGGGGGTGCAATTTCGTAGATGGGCAACTCGGATTATCAAACAACATTTGGTTCAGGGATATAGCTTCAATCAAAAAAGACTCGAAACTATTGGTGTCGATGTTGGTGAGTTAATGGGACTGTTGCAGCAAACTCTATCCCGTCATTCGTTAGCGAACCCGGATGGAATTGCACTCACGCGCTTAATTGCTGACTATGCCCGCAGTTGGACCCTGCTACAAGCCTATGACGAGCAGACTCTGGCAGAGCCGGGAACCAGGTCGGACTCGCCTCAAACCATTAGCGAAAAAGAAGCCTTAAACGCCATTAAAGAACTCAAAAAAGAGCTGATGCGATGCGGAGAGGCCACCGAGCTGTTTGGTCAACTGCGAGGCAACGGACTCGACAGCAGCCTGGGCGCCATTGAGCAAACTTTTGGCGGTGAACCGCTATACCCAGCCATCAATAGCCGAGCCGCCCATCTGCTCTATTTTATCATCAAAAATCACCCGTTTACCGATGGCAATAAACGGATCGGATCATTTCTGTTTCTGCTCTATCTGGAAAAGAACAAAACAGCACGGAATACTAAGGGGCAGATCAAGATTTCGGACAACGCCATGGTGCCCTTGGCCCTGTTGGTGGCGGAAAGTGATCCGAAACAGAAAGAATTGATGATTCGATTGATCCAACACTTACTTGAGAACTAAATATGCCGATGTCGGTTTGAAGTCGACATCCCCTTTGTGAGTCGTTCCCGCCTTTGCGGGGAAAAACGAGACGTGCGGGAATGACGAGACGTGCGGGAATGACGAGACGTGCGGGAATGACGGTTTTGGGATTTTTTACCGTTTCGTCACGATTTGGGACTTTCGTTTTTTCTTCTCCTCTTTTTTTTCCGTTGCCTTTCCAGTGCTTTCATATATGCCTCTGGATTATTGCAATATTTAAGAACCTCTCTTCTGGATTTCGGCATTGTCACCGTACCGTCGCTTGTCCAACTGCGATTCGGTTTCACCGACTCGGAGGTAACTGCTTCGATGATCATTCCTTCCCATATCTTTGTTTCTCTCGGATACCGTACGTGGTTGGAAAGCCCGCCGGAACATTGAATCCCCAGTTCGGAATGAACGGCAAAGGCGAAATCCGCTATGGTGGCGCCCTTCTGCAGCTCGACCGGCATTCCCTGCGGCGTAAATACCTGAATGGATTCGGTTTTGCGATACCGAAACACCTCCTCCATACGGATAGATTTGTCGGCGGCTACTTCGGAGAGTAGTCTAAGACATTGTCTGTAGTCCTGGGACCGATAGATTCCCTCATTGATCAGTGCGGCGACTCCATACTGGTTTCTTCTGTGGAATTCGCGCGTGACGATATGCAGCGTCACTTTTTCTCCGTTGATAATGATTACAGTCGTCAACCCTCTCCAACCGTTGGCTTTGGGATTGGAGATGTAGTCCCGAATGGTGCGGGGGATGGAGTGAAAATGGCTGTGCAGCTGTCCCAAAACCTGATAGCAGTCCAGGGGTTCTTTGGTTTCGATCGTAATGTTTTCGATAAATCGAAAGACCTCTTTTTTTTCGAGAAGAAACGAGCCCGGCTCGACAGACTGTAGAGAGCACGAAACCAAGAGATTGGGGGATATCGCTTTTTTAACGTCTTTCAGTATTTCCTTTGTGATAAGAGGTCTATCGCTACGGAGGGTTTCCAACTTTTTCACATACTGCTGGTATCGTTTGGGGTAGAGCCAACGGAATAGCAAATTTCTGTATTCCCTTTCAATTCCGTTCAATCCTAAGTCTTGCGCTATTTGGACAAACACTAAGAAGGTCTCTTCGCAAATTGAACGTTGCTTGAAACGGGGGAAAGCCTGTATGTCCGACAAATTGTCCAACCTGTCGATCAGTTTTATCACCACAACCCGAAAATCGACACTTCTCTCTTTTATCAATTTTTGAAGTGTCAGTACCTTATTGTCCCGTGTCGATCTTTTGCTGTCCGAAACTTTCGTCAGAGCCTTGACCATCTTCGTCACTTTTTTTCCGAATTTCTTGCCAATGGCTCTTCCCCTATACTCCGTATCCTCCAGCACATCGTGCAGCAGACAGGCGATAATGGAGTCCGTATCCAGCTTGTACTCCAGCGCCTTGATCGCCATCCGGACGGGATGAATATAGTATGGACCGCCCGTTTTCCTCTTTTGATTGCTATGTGCCGACTTCCCGAATTCGATCGCCTGTTCGATTTTGATAAAATCGAGGTTTTGGTCCTCTTTTACCCTATCTTTCAGTATTTCGATTTTGCGGGCTAGGTTTTCTTCGGGACTGAGATTCATACGACAGGTTTATAAAAGCAATCGAAACTGCGGGGAATAGCTCCACTCCGCAAAATTCCCTTGCTATTGTTTCTCGCACTCCGTGAAAGCGGAAAAATAGCGGGGAGCCGCCGTCATTCGACTTTTACGGATTCCCACCTCCGCAGGAACGATCGAAGCGGCAGAATGCGGTTTTTGGGGAGTGGACTCAAGGAACGGATATCGTCTACTTCACTCTTGTCCGGCAATACTTGGGATCTGCGCCTTGCAGGTGGTTTTCCTCATCGTAGTGCAGCGATTCCCGGACCAGCGACTCGAAATATCTGCAGGCTTCAAGCCTTTTTTTTCGCGTTTTGTAGGTAAAGGCGGAGATTCGCTCCATTTGTTTCTGAATCCGGTAGTAGGATTGGACTGCGTTCAATCCGTGTTGGGCTGACAGTCGCAGATACGAAAACTCCTTTGTACGGTCGAAGCTGTCTCTGTAGATTCTGCTCCAGTGCAGTTCCTGCTCGGCTTTTTCCATAAGGCCAGCGTAGTCGAATCCGTTCGACGGAGAATTCGGTTCGATGGTTTCCTGAGCCGCAAGAGGCATCTTGGACGCGGCGGCACACAGAAAAAAGAGGATTGCGGCAAGACGAATCATGGATAGACGGACGAATAGAGGGATTCGCTAGCTCCTTTCGTCGGAACTCTGCTCCTTTTCGCTGTGCACCGTTGTTTCGACTTGAGTTTTGTCCAAATCGTTGCCTTTGAACTCCGCACCCGACATATTGCATCCATTAAAGGAGACATTTTGGAAACTTGCGGCGGTAAAATCCGCATTTTGAAAATTCGCATTTTCGAAATCGACCGACTTGATGTCGGCATTGATCAGTTTGGAGCCGGAAAAATTCGCCTGCTTGCATTTTGTGCCGTTCAGCTTGGCACCGACAAGCACCGCCCCTGCCAGATCGGCATTATTCAGGAAAGCCTGAGAGAGGTCGGCCATTTTCAGATTGGCTCCCTTTAGCGTCTTTCCGTGCTCCATTCTCTTTTTCAACAGCTCCTTCATTTGGGCCTTGAAATCCTGGCTGCTCATGGTGGCTTCCTGCAGCTTGTTGTTGGTCTCCCGCAGCCGTCCGGCCAACATCAGCGCAAAGTTCTTGTACAGTTTGTAGGCCAGCAGCATGTTGCTTTCGGATAGCGTGTGCTCCGTGATGACGAGCATGACTGCGGCGCCTCCCTCCACGATGGCAGTTGCCGAACGGAGCGACTGGTCGATGACGCCCATCTCTCCGAAACAGGCTCCCGATTTCAGCCTTACGAGCACCTCCTCCTGCTTGTTTCCCAGGTATTTGCTGATGCGTACCGTTCCCTTGAGTATAATGTACATTTTTTCGCCGCGCGTTTTCTCCTTAAAAATCACTTCGCCGTCTTGAAAGGTTTTGCTCACGGCAAGTTTTAGCAGATCGATCAGCTCGCTGGTCGAAAAGGAGGAGAAGAAGGAAACGGACTCCTTCAGTTTCGTCAACAATTCAGTTGGTAGCTGCATTTTTTCTTTGGTCGAAATTGTTTAAAGGCGGCCCAGAGCGAATGCCGGATGCTATACCGCATTCAAAGCATCCGTCTGAGATTTTAGCAGGTCGAGCTCGGCTTGAGAGAGTGATACTTTGCGGTTGTACGTCAGCAGAGGATTGCTCAGTTTGACCACCACGTTACCGTTGTCTTGGTTGACTTCAATCTTGCCGACGCCAACGCTTTTCGTCTTTTCCAGGTCCTCCTTCAGCGACAAAATCAGCTTTGCCCGTTTAAACCTTTTATATTCTTTAGACTTGGCCAGGGTATAGTAGTTTTTGTTCCTTGAGATTTTGCCCTCCTGGATGTCCACAATCAAATCCAAAATCATTCGGATGTCTTCTTCGGAGTTGTACAATGGTTTTCCTTGCTGTTTGCGGGAGTTTCCGAAAAACCGGATCGTCGCATTCCCGGACCGATTCGGGCGGACCGTCCCGACAAAGTTGCTCTCCGGCTCGATGTCGGAACGACTCTCCCAAGTTGGGAAGGACGACAAAACTCCTTTTTTTCGGAAGTTCCCAATGTCAATAAAGCGGTGCGCTTTCAGGGCACCGGCTCGGCTCTACGGCTGCAATTCCGGATCAGGAAGCAACGCCGTCAATTCGTCCCGTTTCCTATTTCGTCCGCTAAAGAAAACAGCCCGTCCGTAAATTCCAGGGTGGACTGCAGCGACTGAATGACATGTCCGATCTTGCTTGTTGTCGACCGGTAACGGGACGATCCAGGGAGATTGCGGCAGGATGCGCTATCGACGGACTCGGCAGTGTGCCTGCTGACAAACGGAATTGTCGCATGATCATTCTACAATTCAACCTAGTACAATTCGGCCATGATTTCAACGCGTTTCTGGCTTTAATTGTTCCACTCTTCTTTTTAGTTGCTATCCGGTTGATATCATTATATTTCGCCAGCTTGCTAATTTATAAAAAATTGCCAATAATTACAGATTGTTACAATTTCCGGCGCAGCAACCGCAATTTTCCCCAAGTCTGCACGCAAAATGATGGACTTTAAAATCGGCGAGAGGGGTTGCTACTTGGGGGCGAAACAGCGATTTACGAAGCGAACTCAATTCTCGAACTATTACGATATGGCCTTCGACTATAGCCGCGATCTGTTTTTTTCCGCTGGTCTGCCGGAACCCTTCGGCGTTACCGTATGGCCGGATGGCCACAATTTCGCCGTTTTTTCTACGGAAACCAAAGCAGTTATACTTCTGATCTATCTCGACGGCCGTTTTTCCGCTCCGCTCCGAATACCATTCGACAGGAAACGGAACCGGACAGGAAGCGTTTGGCACATGAAAATAAAGGGTCTGCCCGCTACCTTCCACTACAACTATAGAATTGGCGGACCCGAAAAGGAAGCTAACGGCGGCTCGGACGACTCGGCGACAGCTCTCGTCGATCCCTATGCCAGATCGATCTCCGGATTCGAAAATTGGGGGAGAGATGCCGACGGGAAGGTCAAATCGGGGTACGGCTATTGCGGGGACTCGGAATTCGATTGGGAGGGCGATCGGCCGTTGAACACTCCTCTCGACCGGTCGATCATCTACGAACTCCATGTGCGCGGATATACCAGGCACGCCAGCAGCCGCGTGACGCATCCCGGAACCTATTCCGCCATCGCGGAAAAAATCGGCTATCTGAAAACTCTGGGAATTACCGCCGTCGAACTGCTGCCGATCAACGAATTCGACGAAACCGACTGCCCCTTTTTCAACTCCAAAACGGGAGAGCCGCTACTCAACTGCTGGGGCTACAGCAGCATCAACTTCTTTTCGGTCAAATCATCCTATGCTTCGGACAGCTACGGACTCGGAGCGGCCGTCGAGTTCAAGGAGATGGTGAAGGCGCTGCACAGGGCCGGCATAGAGGTCATCGTCGACGTTGTTTTCAACCATACGGCGGAGAGGGGACACGACGGTTTTACGATCAATTTCAAAGGACTCGCCAACGGAACCTACTACCTGTTGGATAGGGAGGGCAACTACAGGAATTTTTCCGGCTGCGGCAATACGATGAACTGCAACCATCCGGTCGTCGGGAAAATGATCCTGGACGCTCTGCGCTATTGGGTGGTGCAGATGCACGTGGACGGATTCCGCTTCGATCTGGCTTCCATTCTCACCAGGGACGAAGACGGAAACGTCTTGTCCAATCCGCCGCTCGTCGAGTCGATCGCCAAAGACCCGGTTTTGGCGGAAACCAAAATCATCGCCGAAGCCTGGGATGCGGCGGGGCTTTATCAGGTCGGCAGTTTTCCCGCCTCGAAACGATGGGCGGAATGGAACGGAAGATATCGGGATATCGTGCGGAAGTTCTGCTGCGGAATTCCGGGACTCACGAGCGAAGTGGCTTCTCGAATCGCCGGAAGCGAAGATCTCTACGCACACTCGGAACGGACTCCCTGTCATTCCATCAACTTCGTCACGGCGCACGACGGCTTCACGATGATGGATCAGGTCTCCTACCTGGAGAAGCACAACATGGACAACGGCGAGAACGGCAAGGACGGTTCGGACGACAACTGCTCCCTCAATTTCGGCGTGGAGGGACCCACCGACGATCCGGAGATCGGAGAAAAACGGCTGAGGCAGATACGCAATATGGCGGCCGTGCTTCTGTTGAGCCAGGGAACTCCGATGATACTGGGAGGCGACGAATTCGGTCGCAGCCAGAGAGGCAACAACAACGCATGGTGCCAGGACAACGACATATCCTGGATCGATTGGGGTCTGCTCGAATCCAACAGGCAGCTGTTTTTGTTCTGGCAGAGGCTGATACGATTCCGAAAGGACCACCCGGTCCTGAGACGCAACCGCTTTTTCACCGGCAAAATCAATCCCTCTTCCGGAATAGCGGACATCAGCTGGCACAATACGAGAGCAAACGAGCCGGCATTTTCCTCCTCGGCCAGATCGCTGGCGTTTTTGATCGATGGGAAACATGGAGGGCGGGTCGTAGACGACACCATCTACGTGGCGATGAACTTTTTCGACGAAGCTCTCTATTTCGAACTGCCGACCGTGCACTCGTCCAAACCCTGGAACTACGCGCTAACGACGGTCGATCCGACGAATTTCATCGCCGGACGGTCGGTGCGGCTATCGCCCGACCGAGATGGAATTCCGGTCGAATCCTTCTCCGTTTCGGTGTTGACGATTTCCTACTGAAAGTTTTTTTTGCGAATGGTCGGTGCAACGAAAAGTTGCGCGATCCTTGCGAATGCTCTATAAGTTTGAAAAATGGATCCACATCCGTCACGTTCCTATGTCGTCGCCATAGGGGGCTCTACCGTCGATATCGCGGGATTCGGCGAAAAGGCCATCCGAGAGAGGGATTCCAATCCCGGCTCCATCCGACTTTCCCACGGAGGCGTAGCGAGAAATATCGCGGAAAACCTGGTACGGTTGCAGATCGACACCAAACTGATGACGGCGCTTGGAGACGATCCGTTCGGGAATCTAATCTTCGACCGTTGCTCGGATTTGGGGATCGATCTCTCCTGTACGAAGGTCGCGTCGGGCATGACCACTGCCGTCTATTTGTCCGTGATTGACCATAGGGGCGATATGCATGTTGCCGTGTCGGACATGAGGGCCGTCGATGCTTTGGATATCGGCCATCTGATCCGTCATGCGGAAGTGCTGCAAAAGGCTTCGGCAATTGTCGTAGACACCAATCTAACGGAAGAGGTTTTGCTCTATCTGATCGACCGGTTTCGTCGAAAGCTGTTTTTGGATACCGTTTCCGCAGCCAAAGCCGAGAAGGTGGCAGGCCGTCTGCAGAACGTTCATACGATCAAGCCCAATCGTGCGGAGGCTCGCATGCTGGTCGGCTCCGCTCTTTCGAACGAAGGAGAGGTTCGGGATGCCGTCCGATATTTTATCGACCGGGGCGTTTGGCAGGTTGCGATCACTCTGGGCAGAGAGGGAGTTGCCTACGGTAGCCGCAACCAGTTCGAAGTTTTCCGTCCGCCTCCGGTGGTACCCGTCAACGCTACCGGGGCCGGGGACGCCTTTATGGCCGGTTTGGTCTATGGAAAGATATGGAATCTTCCCTTGGGACGGACCGTCCGATTCGCTTCCGCCCTGGCGCACCTGACGCTGCAGGACGAGAATACGAACAGCCCCGATCTTTCCGTCGATACGGCACATCGAAAACTACGCGAGTTCGAATGATGAAAAGCAACTTTTTGGAAATTCAACCCGAAATCAGCAAGACGCTCGACAGCAAATCCCCCATTGTCGCGCTGGAATCCACCATTCTCTCCCATGGAATGCCCTATCCGGAAAATCTCGACACGGCTTTGAAGGTCGAACGCATTATCCGGGAAAACGGAGCCGTTCCGGCTACTATCGCCATTTTGGGGGGAAAGATCAAAATAGGATTGAACAGGGAGGAGTTGACATACCTGAGCCGGTCGAAGGGGATCGCGAAGGTTAGCAGCAGGGACGTTCCGTTCGTCGTTGCCAATCGGTTGAACGGAGCCACTACGGTAGCGGCGACGATGATCGTTTCGGCAATGGTCGGCATCGAGATTTTCGTAACCGGCGGAATCGGTGGAGTCCACCGCAATGCGTCGCAGACGTTCGACGTTTCCGCCGATTTGACGGAACTGGGCCGAACCGACGTTTCCGTCGTATGCGGGGGAGTAAAGTCGATATTGGATATCGGAGCGACGCTGGAACACCTGGAAACTCTGGGCGTTCCGGTGGTGGGATATCGCACGAACGAATTTCCCGCCTTCTTTGTGCGCAAAAGCGGCCTTTCCTTGGAAAACAGGGCATCCACACCCGGAGAGGTTGCGGGAATTATCAAAACCAAACGGGAACTGAATCTCAAGGGCGGCATTGTGGTTGCCAATCCGATTCCGAAAGAGCATGAAATGGATTCCTGGACTGTCGAAGTGGCCATTCAGGCGGCTTTGAACGAAGCAAAGAGAAAAAAAGTGACGGGAAAGGCCGTCACGCCGTTTCTGCTGGCCCACATCGCAGATGCTACCGGAACAGGCAGTCTTGCCTCGAATATTCAGCTGGTTTTCAGCAATGCCAAACTTGGAGCGCAGATCGCCTGCGAGCTGTCCGTCCTCTGAACGAAAAAGCGCCCTCCCGAATCCTGCGGATGTTCGCAACCGATATATCTGATATATCTCCCCCTATTGACGCCATCGAACAGGTCCGTTACCCTTCTGTAAATTCCGATTAACGAAATTCGGCTAACCATATGATTTGCTGTCGCAATAGATGAAGGGAAAACTGCTTGAGCTGCTTTCGCGCGAGAAACGTCGACCACTGTCCGGGCAGTATCTCGCTTCCCTGTTGGGTGTCAGCCGAGTCTCCATATGGAAGCATATTCGGAAACTGCAGCAACTTGGTTATGAAATTCGGCCCTCCGCCAAAGGATATCGGCTTATTCGACGTCCGGACGCCCTCTTCCCGTGGGAATTTCCCGCATGGGAATCTCGAATCGAATATTTCCCTGTTCTGGATTCCACCATGAACCGGGCCAAAGAGTTGGCGCGAAGGGGATGCCAGCATCTTACCGTCGTGGCGGCGAACCGGCAGACGAAGGGACGCGGCCGCATGGATCGCGGCTGGCATTCTGCGGAGGGCGGGCTCTATTTCACTGTCGTAACCAGACCCGGAATCCCCCCCGCCCTCATGCATCGGCTCGGTTTTACCGCTTCCGTCTGCCTTGTCCGTTCGCTTGCGGCACTGTATAAAATCGAACCCCGAATAAAGTGGCCGAACGATATCCTCCTGAACGGCGGAAAACTATGCGGCATTCTATGCGAAATGGAAGCCGAGGCCGATGCTGTCCGTTTTCTCAACATCGGCATTGGAATTAACGTCAACAACCGTCCGCAAATGGAGAAAGGCGACGCGATCTCCCTGAGCTGCGTCTTGAAAAGAGGAGTAGCAAGGAAGGAGATCCTCGCCCGCTTTCTGAACGAGTTTGAAAGGGAGATCGAACGCGACGGATATCCGGGCGTTTTGGAGGAGTGGAGGAGCCGCTCCATAACGCTGAACAAACGGGTCGAAGTGGTCATGCCCAGGGAAACGATAAGAGGCACGGCCGTCGACATAGGTCAAGACGGCGCATTGATCGTAGAGTCGGTCGACGGGAGCCGGAAAAGGGCATACTACGGCGACTGCTTCCACTCGCAGAGCGGAAAACGCAATGAACCGTGATCTTGGCAACATGGTCTATTCGGCTCTTTTGGCCGCTCTGATTGCCGCCGGTGCGTTTTTGGCAATCCCCATCGGACCCGTACCCCTAGTGTTGCAGAATATGTTTGTGCTGCTGGCGGGTCTGCTGTTGGGAAAAAACTGGGGCACCTGTTCCGTTGCCGTCTATTTGGTCGCCGGTTCCGCCGGTCTGCCGGTGTTTGCACAGGGAAAGGGCGGTATGGGCGTGATTTTCGGCCCGACCGGCGGCTATCTTCTCAGCTATCTCGCCGCAGTATATATCGTCGGTCTGGTTTCCCGCATGGGTAGGGGAGGAGCTTGCGGAACGAACAACACCCTCCGCGATACCGTCGCCTGCCTGTTGGGTACGGTTGTCGTGTATGTCGGCGGCGTGCCCTGGCTCAAGATGTATGCCGGCATATCGTGGTTCGAGGCGATGGCTTTTGGACTGTTTCCCTTTCTGCTGGGCGACGGACTAAAAATCGCAGCGGCCGTCTTTATCGCCCGAACCGTCCGTCCCGTTATGCGTCAAAGCAATGCCGGGGAGAGACAATGAGTCTGTTGCGGATCGAAAACCTGACCTATCGCCATCCGAATGGTTCTTTGTGTCTCAGCGAGATCGAGCTGTCCGTGGAAGAGGGAGAGTTCGTCGTCATCGTGGGAAGAAACGGATCGGGAAAGACGACGCTTTGCCGACACTTTAACGGTCTTCTGCTGCCGGAAAGAGGCTCCGTCCTGATCGACGGTTTCCCGGTCGGTAAAGACCTGAAAAGGGCCAGGCGGATCGTGGGGATGGTATTCCAAAATTCGGACAGCCAGATTGTCGGCGAAACCGTGTATGCCGACATTGCTTTCGGGCCGGAAAACTTGCGCCTGAGCAGAGAGGAGATCGACCGGCGTGTGGAGCGTGCCATGCGAATCGTCGGTTTGGAGGATCTGAAGGATCACCGTCCGCACACGCTTTCCGGCGGAGAGAAGCGGCGTCTGACTATAGCCGGCGTTTTGGCCATGGAATCCCGCATCGTCGTTCTGGACGAACCGTTTTCCAATTTGGACTACCCCGGTTCGAAACAGGTTCTCGGCCAGATTCTACGCTTGCGGCAGGATGGCCGTGCGGTCGTCGTTGTCGGCCACGAGCTGGAGATCACGGCAGCCCATGCGGATCGTATCGTGCTCATGGAGGGGGGAAGGATTGTCAAAGTCGGAAAGCCGGAGAGGGTAGTTCGCCAAGTCGAGCAGTTCGGCGTTCGCGAACCCTGTTCGTTTAAATATGGAAAAGGCATCGCTTCGTGGCTGAACTGACCGCATTCGCCTACTCTCCGGGAGATACCCTGCTGCACCGGATCGACATTCGGTTCAAGCTGGCCGCCGTTGCCTCTCTGAATGTCGTTGCCCTACAGTCGCAGATGGAGTCGCTTCCGCTGCTCTCCCTCCCGATTCTTGCCGGTTTCCTCTCCGTCGGGCTTCCCGTGCGTCGTACTGTCCGGGAAATGCGCTATCTGCTGCTCTTTATGGGATTTCTGTTTCTTTTGCGCTCCTTTTCCTGGAGTGGAGAGGGTGCAACCGGGTTGCTGCCCCTCTCCTTCAGCGCGGAAGGGGCGATCGACAGTGCTTCGGTCTGCTGGCGGCTGGCGATCGTCATATTTTCCGGACTGCTGTTTGTGCGCACATCCAGAGCGCTGGAGGTGAAGGCGGCAGTTGTCTGGTTTCTCAAGCCGATCCCGTTGATTCCCGCAGGACGTTTTGCGGTGATTATCAGCCTGATGGTCCGATTTCTGCCGGAGATCCTCCGCCAATCTGCCGAAATTGCCGAAGCTCAGAAGGCGAGAGGGATAGAAAATCGGAAAAATCCCCTTTTCAGATTGGCCGCCTTCTCCGTTCCGCTCTGCCGAAGGATCTTCCAAAATGCGGACGATCTCGCTTGCGCGATGGAGGCAAGGTGTTTCGACGAAACGAGAACCGACGTTCCGCTCTCCTCCAAAACTTCGGACTGGATTTTCGCGCTGTTTACGTCGCTTTTTTTCGCGTTGCTTTTGCTCCTTTGATTCGGCCCCGAACGAAGCAGACCAGGCCGGAAGCCACGGAAAGAGAAGAAATGTATAGGCTATTACTTTGGCGAAAGGCGAGGGTTTATTTTATTTAAAACTGTAGTAGAGTACTTAAACGGAGCTGCTTGACGATATCCGAAACTTTTTATGGACCTCTTTTTTTTCTCCTTGACAAAAATAGGCCGATATTTTAGCCTGCTGATAATTCGTTGGAATCATACGGTTTTTCTGTTTTTGTACTCTTTCAAAACATGATGGAAGAGTACTTGTTTACAGGTTTGGTCTTGCGAAAAGGGCCAGATTTCAATAGGGCACTATGCGTTGAAAAAATGCATCAGCGGTGTATAATGTGGATGAAACGCCAATTACCGCCTATACCTCTTCAAGTCAGGACATGAGTTTTATCGATCCTCTGTATTGCTCCTCCTACAATGAAAAAGGCTACAAGACACTTGTCGGTTTCGGTGGAGTCCTTTGGGGAGTGGGGATATTGTTGATGCTGAAGTATACTTATCAGGCGTTTGCGCCCTGGGCTTTCCTATTAACATCTATTGCGTTGTTTCTATGGATCGTAAACAAGAAGTCTAAGCTCGATAAGGTTAAAAAACCGACCTTCACTCTCCAATATCCATATAGAGTGATCATCGGGGATTTCGCCAATAGCTTTGTCAGTTTTGGGTTGGGAGCCTGTATTTTGGATATCTTTATCGGTCTGTATGCAGACGGCGAATTCGAGTTACAATTCAATTATAAATCCGGACTGCTGCTAATTCATATTTTACTGGCCATATACGTGTTTCAGAACCGCCATGATTATGCCGATCTTGAAAGGGCAGGAATAGCGGGAATCGTGAAAAAGAAAATGCGCCGAAAGGGATGAAAATGAATAAAAATTCCAGTTTTTTGAAACGTCTAGTTGGGAAATGCTTAACCTTTTTATTGAAACATTCCTATTTTTTATTGATGGTTTTCCTCCTGGCATCGATTGCCGCATCTTTATGGACTTTTGCGACTGCCGTTTACGCAAGTGGGTCGATAAAGCCGCTTATTGGGTTTGACCCGATCACTTCTCTAACGTATTTGCCCTTTTTTTCTTCGATAATTATTTTGATAAAATCAACGAATTTGATGCGTTTTTTAAGGCTTCAAAACAGGGGCACTAAACAGTAAAGTGCCGGATAAAGGAAATAGCCAACTCCCCTACCCGTCCTTCCCTTAGCCGGAAACCGATATGCGTTCTCCGACCGGTTGTCCGCTATGCTGTTTCGACGATACCGGTGCCTACTATGAGGATCGCCGCAGAGTATACGTCAAGTGCCGCAGCTGCAACTTGATATTCGTGCCGAAAGCCTATCATCTCTCCCCGGAAAGGGAAAAGGCGCGATACGACCTGCATCGCAACAGTCCAAACGATGCGGGGTATCGCTCCTTTCTCCAGGGCATACTGAATCCGACGATAGAAATCGTTCCCTTAGGCAGTAGGGGGCTGGACTACGGTTCCGGACCGGAACCCGTTCTGACGGAGATGTTCCGGGAGAGGGGATACCGTATGGAAAGCTACGATATCCATTATGCCGACAATCCCGCAGTACTGAAGGAGAGATACGACTTCCTGGTGTGCAACGAGACCGTGGAGCACTTCTCGCAGCCCCGCAAAGAGTGGGAACGGTTTCCGCAGCTGATCGGACCGGACGGCATTGTTGCCGTGAGAACGGAACTCATGCACGCTTCCCGCGATTTTTCAAAATGGCACTATATTCGGGACGAAACGCACATCTGCTTTTATTCCAAAGAGACGTTTCAATGGCTGGCCGACTTTGGCGGTTTCACCGTAGAATATTTCGGAGCTACGGCGATATTTCGGCAAAAAGCGGAGGACTGTCGATAGTCGGAAAT
>CAZLTI010000041.1:0-3182 GCA_964562335.1 uncultured Pseudomonadota bacterium
AAAGCGGAATTTTGCAGCCGGGACGGTCAGCGGTCAATCGGACGGCTTCAAGTTTACACTCTTTGATGTAACTGTTTCGCCTTTGTTTCGATTTTATAATGGCACCTCCTTGAGAAAGGATTTACCGATTGAAGTGCTCATCAAATCGGGACAAGCTCAAGGGCCAGTCGATCTCCAAGCAAGTGCTCTGGACCAACCACTTGGAATTGTCTATCGTAATTTTTCGAGTTTCCTATTCTTCAGTGCTTTTCGATCTTTCAGGACCTGCATTCCAAACAATTGGGATCGTATTGTTCCCAAGCAGTGGCCATTCATCTTCTCGGACAAAGTCGCGGAAAAACAGGCTATAGAGAGATAGGCAACAAAATTTATACTTTTCAAAAGAGTCTCATGTACTGGGAAAAAGAGATCGAGACGCTTCGGCAAAACGATTTGAGCAGGTTGCAAACGAAGCGTTTACGGTCCATCGCGGAGCGGGCGAAAAGCGCGCCATACTACAGAGAGTGTTTCGAACGGATCGGAATCAAAGCGGACGCCATAAAAAGCCCAAAAGATATCCGAAAATTCCCCTTTACTACCAAACAGACCATGCGGGAGCACTATCCGTACGGTTTTTTGTGCGTCGATAGGAAGGAAACGATTCGTCTGCACAGCTCCAGCGGCACGACGGGAAATCCGACCGTAGTGTTTCATACGCGAAGGGATATCGACGCATGGGCCAATCTCATGGCCAGATCCATGTTTTCCGCCGGAGTTCGCGACAGGGACGTTTTCCAAAACATCTGCGGCTACGGGCTGTTTACCGGCGGGTTGGGATTTCAGTACGGAGCTGAGCGTTTGGGATGTTTGAGCATACCCGCCGGGGCCGGCAACAGCGTAAGGCAGATCAAGTTGATGCGCGATTTCGGCACTACCGTCGTTCATACCATTCCAAGCTATCTGGGACGGCTATTCGACGCTTTCAGCGAGCAGAATCTCGATCCCCGAAGGGATACGGCACTGCATACCTTTATCGTAGGTGCCGAACCCTATACCGAAGAGCACAGAAAGCGCATCGAGGAGATGTTCGGCATAAAAGCCTACAACTCCTATGGACTGTCGGAAATGAACGGACCGGGAGTCGGCTTCGAATGCACCGAGCAACGGGGTCTGCATGTCTGGGAAGACGCTTTTCTCGTGGAAATTATCGATCCCGAAACGTTGGAGCCGCTTCCCGACGGAGAGTCCGGCGAACTCGTTATGACGACCCTGGATCGTCAGGCCATGCCCATCATTCGATTCCGCACTCGCGATCTGACGCGGATTCTGCCCGGCCCATGCCCCTGCGGTCGGACGCACCGCCGTTTAGACCGCATTGCGGGCCGAAGCGACGATATGTTCATCATCAAAGGCTGCAACGTATTCCCGATGCAGATCGAGGGCATCCTGATGAAGATCCCGGAAGTGGCCAACAACTATACGATCCGCTTGGAAACGGTAGACGGCAAAGACGAAATGATTCTGGAAGTCGAAGTGAAAAGCGACTGGTTCCGCAGCGAAGCCGCATGCCTGGATCGGCTCTCCGACTATATTGTACGCCGAGTACGGGACGAAGTGTTGGCGAGACCCGTCGTGAAACTGGTGGAGGCCGGTTCGCTTCCCAAACCGGAAGGAAAGGCGGTTCGCGTTGCCGACAAAAGAGCGGACAGGTCGTAGCAAAGGACCGTCACCCTGCCCCCAAATAGGCCCTTCGCACGCCGTCGTCGGCCAGCAAAAGACGGCTTTCGTTTTCCAAAACGATTCTTCCCGTTTCGAATACGTATGCGTAGTGCGATATGCCGAGGGCCTGCCTGGCGTTCTGTTCCACCAGGAGAATGGTGGTCCCCTTTTCGTTGAGAGTTCGGATGATGCCAAAAATATCCTCCACCACTTTCGGGGCCAGCCCCAGGGAGGGTTCGTCCAGAAGCAGCAGATCGGGTTTGGCCATCAATGCTCTGCCGATGGCCAGCATCTGCTGCTCTCCGCCGCTAAGCGTTCCCGCCAGTTGCTTCTTCCGTTCCGCGAGAGGCGGAAACAGTTCGAAAACCTCCTCCCTGCACCGGTCGATTTCGGCTCCGTTTCTCCTTTTGAAATAGGAGTAGGCCCCCAGGTTGACATTGTCCATCACCGTCAGGTGGGCAAACAGCTGCCGTCCCTCCAGGACGTGGGTGATTCCCAGCCGCACGATCGAATTGATCGGTCTGGAGGCGATGCTATTGCCGCGAAAGAGGATTTCGCCCCTCTTTTTCCGCACCAATCCCGAAATGGATTTCAACAGCGTCGATTTACCAGCTCCGTTCGCACCGATGATGCTCACGATGCGACCTGCCTCCACATCCAAACAGACGTCCGACAGAGCCTGGATGCTGCCGTAATAGGCGGAAAGGTTATCGATCCTAAGCATCGGCCCCCTCTCCAAGATAGGCCTCGACCACCTTCGGATCGGCCTGGATTTCCGCCGGAGTGCCTTCGGCAATGCACCGTCCGTAGTTGAGCACCAGAATTTCGTCGGATATATCCATCACCAGTCTCATATCGTGCTCTATCAGCAGGATCGCATATCCCCTGGCCTTCAGACCCGCAACGATTGCGGAAAGCTTTTGGGTATCGGTTTCGTTCAATCCGGCAGCCGGCTCGTCCAGGCACAAAAGATCGGGTTGGGTCGCCAAGGCTCTTGCTATCTCTATCAGGCGCTGCTCCCCGAAAGGAAGCTTCGAAGCTTCCATGTGCGCTTTGGACGACAGACCGATATAGTCCAGCATTTCCATTGCTTCCGCCTTCACCCTTTTTTCCGCCTTTCTGACTTTGGGCAGTTTCAGGCAGCAGTCGAAAAAGGAGGTGAACACATAGTTGTGCCTGCCTACCACCACGTTTTCCAGCACGGTCATTTTTTCGAAAATCTGCACCTGCTGAAAGGTCCTGGCTATGCCTAGCTGAGTGATACGATGCGCAGGCATATGTTCCAGGAGATTCCCCTTGAAGACGATTTTGCCTCTATCGGGAGCGATCAATCCCGTAATTGCGTTCAGCAGGGTGGTTTTTCCCGCACCGTTGGGTCCTATGACCGATTTGATTTTGCCGGGTCGCAATTCGAAACCGACCTCCTTCAAAGCAGTCAAACCCCCCAAAAACGACATCCACGCCGCTTACTTTCAGAATCATCC
>CAZLTI010000041.1:3273-17965 GCA_964562335.1 uncultured Pseudomonadota bacterium
GATTTTGCCGGGTCGCAATTCGAAACCGACCTCCTTCAAAGCAGTCAAACCCCCAAAAACGACATCCACGCCGCTTACTTTCAGAATCATCCATGGCCTGAAATCGTCGCTCATCCGACACTCCCCCTTTATCGGCCCTTCAGAAAATCCCTACATTTTTCGGGAATGCTCACCAACCCCTCCGGGAAAAAAACCGTCGCCAGCAGCAAAATCGCGCCAAAGGCGAGAACTTCGAACTCGTGAAAGGCCTCCAGCCATTCGAAACTCAGGAACGTTATCAGCAGCGCTCCCAACACGGCCCCCCAGATGGAATGCATGCCCCCGACCACAATCATGATGATGAGATGGATGGAGAAGGAGATGTCAAAACTGCCTGGATTGATGAAGTTGACGTAATGCGCGTAGAGGCTGCCGGCAATCGAAGCCAGTACGGCCGAATAGACGAAAATCTGCGCCTTATAGTAGGGCACGTTAATGCCCAGCGTACCGGCAGCTATCGGACTGGAATGGATTGCACGCAGCGCCCTCCCGGTTTTCGATTGAATGAGGTTGACGGACAGGAGAAATACGATCGCTACGATCGTCCAGACTAGGTAGTAGTACGAAACGATCGAATCGAATTCGAATCCGAACAGACCGAGTCCGGGAATGCCGCCCATACCGTCCGGACCTCCCGTAATTTCCGTCTCCTCGGAGAAAACGATAAATACGACAATACCGAAAGCCAGGGTGCCCATCGCCAAATAATGTCCCTGAAGACGCAACGCGGGAATTCCGATGGCAAAAGCTACGCCTATGCAGACGACAATTCCGCAGACCAAACTGAACCAGGGATTCCAGCCGTAATGAACCGTCAGAATTCCGGACACGTAGGCGCCGATACCGAAAAAGGCGGCATGTCCCAAGGAAATCTGCCCCGCATACCCCATCAACAGGCTCAGGCCGATGGTGATAAGCGTGTAGATTCCGACAAATACAAGGATATCCAGGTAGGAATTTCCGTCCGGCACTATCTGCAAAAAGAGAGGAGCACATGCGGCAAAGGCCAGGAAACCGATTCTCGTCCTCTTTTTTATTCGAAACATCGCTTAAAACTTCTTAATTCCCGCTATCTCCCTGTTTCCCAAAAGCCCGGCAGGTCGAAAGATCAACAGCAAAAATAGTACGACTAGGGCAAAGGCGTCCTTGTAGCCGGAAGAGATAAACCCGGCACCGAACGATTCGATCAATCCCAGCAGCAGACCGCCCAGCACGGCGCCCGGAAAACTTCCCAGTCCACCCAGTATCAATGCGGCAAATCCTTTGACCGCCAGCATGGCCCCGCGGTCGTATTCCATCAGAGCGATGGGCGTGAGGCCAATTCCGGCCAGAGCGCCGATCGACGCGCTCAAACCGAAGGAGAGCATGACCATCCGTTTCACGTTGATTCCGACCAGCTTGGCCGCATCGGAGTTGTCGGCACACGCCTTCATCGCCTTGCCGACAATGCTGATTTCGAAAAACAGGGTAAGGACCACAACCGACACAAGCAGAAAACCGACCACCCAAAGGGCCTGCGGCTGAATCGCGGCACCCAAGAAGGCGATGGGATCGCGTCCGGAAAATGCCGGCAGATCGTATGGGTCCTTTCCCCAGAGGTACATGGCGATTCCTTTGATCAGCATGGAGCATGCTATCGTTGCAATAATCAAAGTCAAAACCGTCGGTTGCCTGATAGGTCGAATGGCCAACCGATCCATCAGTATGCCGCAGAAAGTTACCGTAAACACAGTGGCAAAAAACGCGAGCAGAGGATCCAATCCCAGGGAGACCCGCATAAACACCATGACCAATCCCCCCAACATCACGAACTCGCCCTGGGCGAAGTTGATAACGTCGGTGACATTGTAGATGATGTTGAACCCCATCGCCAGCATTGCGTACACGCTGCCGATCGTGATTCCCGTGACGATGTACTGAACGACTATCGAGTATTCCGGCATGAAAGCGGACCTCTTTGGGATGAAACGTCTCTAGGCGGCCTTTTTTCCGATCAGTCGGCGAATGCCCAAGTGTTGTTCTTTACCATCAGCATATTGAATGCCTCTTTTGTCAGGCCGTTGTGATCGCTGGCCGAAAAATTGAACACGCCGTGCTGACCGACAAAATTTTGCGTCTTTTCCAGTTCGTCGCGAATTTTGGCCCTGTCGCCCCCCACCTTGCCGATGGCATCGATCAACAGATACAAAGCGTCCCAGGCATGCCCGCCAAACGACGAAATCGGCTCGTTGTATTTGGCCCTGTAGTCCGCCATATAGCCCATCGTGACCTTTTTTTGGGGATGATCGTTTGGCAGGAGATTGGGAATAGTGACCGATCCCAAAGGCAGGTAGACGCCCTCGGCATCGCCGGCGGCCAGTTCGACGTTTTTCAGGCTTCCGAACCCATGGCTTTGATAGAATTTCACGTTAGTCATTCCCAGGCCCTTCCAGTTGCGGACGACAGTCACCTGCGTGGGGCCGATAGACCAGTTGACGATGGCCTGGGGTTTCAAAGACTTTATTTTTGTCAGCTGGACGCTCATATCCGTATCCTTCGGGCCATACTTCTCGTCCGCAACGATCTCCATGCCGTATTGGGGGAACAGCCTCAACAGCTCCGCCCGACCGCTGGCACCGAATCCGGTCGTAACGCTCATAATGGCGATACGATTCAACCCTTTGGATTTCAGATGAGAGTAAATGGCCTCCACCGCCAAACTGTCGGTCTGCGGAGTTTTGAACACCCATTTGTAGGGTTTTTGGGTCTTTTCGTTAAAAACGATCTTATAGCTGGCCGCACAGGAGATGAGAGGGGTTTCAAACTTTTCGGCCAACGGGATTACCGCGATCGAATTCCCGCTGGTGGATGGGCCGATAACGGCCAGCACTTTGTCCCTGGTCATCAGTTTTTTCACCGCAAGGTTAGCCTTGGTGGCATCCCCCTGGGAATCCTTCACGATCAATTCGATGGGCACTCCGTCGATACCGCCCTTTCGGTTCACCTGCTCCACGATCATCTCGGCCGTCTTTTTTTCCGGATCTCCCAAAAAGGAGGCCCTGCCCGTAACGGAAAAGACGGCGCCGATCTTGTATGTCTTGGCAATGGCGGTTTCGGTAAACGTGTGGCCAAATTGCATAAAAGCAAAGGTGGCCGTAAAAACTGCACTCATGGCAAACGTCTTCTTCAAGATACGACTCATAGTTTCCTCCCTCTGTTTGGCGATTGTGCGGAACCATTTCCCATGAAAAGGTCGCGCCTGCTTGATCCCTACGCACTATGCGCGAAATGGCACTCCATTGTCCAGGCCAATTCTACAGACCCGAATTGGGGAGACGCGCCCATGTTATTCCCTCTTGAACCCGTCGCTCGCAAATGGCCGACCGACGGAGGCGTTTTTCTACTACTCTTCGCTTTTTATCCGAAAGGGTCTGGTTCCCGACTAAAACTCCTCTCTTTTCAGTACGACCAGCGCTTCGGAATCTCCTCTATCGGCAGCGCCTCCACTCTATCGTGGATCGGGTAGCAAGAATCTCCCGGATAGACGATCCACAGTTTCTCGAGATTCATGTCGATCAGAGCTGAGCGCATCGATTTCGTCAGAGTGGGAGCATCGGTATATTTGAATTCGCACGCCCAGTTTCTTCCGTCGTGCTGCCAGAACAGATCGACTTCCGCACCGGTATGCGTCGCCCAAAAATAGGCCTGTTCGTCCGCTTTTCCGATGCTTTTCCAGACGTTATCCAATGCGAATCCCTCCCATGAACTGCCCAACTTCGGGTGGCAAAACAGAGCCTGCTGCGACGCCACCGACAGCAGCGAATGAAAAATGCCGGAATCCCTAAAATAGAGTTTCGGCCGCTTTACCAACCGTTTCCCGATATTTGCGAACCAAGGATGGAGGGTACGGACCATAAAGGTACCGTTCAAAATCTCGATATAGCGCCTGACGGTTGTATCCGCGATGCCGAACGAACGTCCAATTTCCGAAAAATTGACGACGTTTCCATGAAAATGGGAAATCATCTGCCAAAATCGTCTCAACGTATGAGCAGGAATTTGTATCCCCAGCGACGGAATATCCCGTTCGAGAAAGGTACGAATGTAATCTTCACGCCATCGGCTGCTGTCGGCGTCCGAAGCGGAGAGATACGACAGCGGATATCCGCCCCGAAACCAAAGCCTGCCGATATGCTCCCTGGTTATATCGTCCAAACGAAAACCCGTAAGAATATGATACGATATGCGGCCGGCAAGACTCTCCGAGCTTTGTCGGATAAGGTCCCGCGAAGCGCTGCCCAAAATCAAATATTGCTGGTTGCGGTTTTCGTCTACCAAATACCGAATAAGGGGAAACAGTTCCGGCCGACGTTGAATTTCATCGATGACAATCAACCCCCGGCACCGCTCCAATGTCAGCTGGGGACTTTGAAATTGGACGAGATCTCTCGGATTTTCCAGGTCGAAATAGTGGTCCGCCCGCAGGCGTTTGGCCAGCGTCGTTTTTCCCGACTGCCTCGGACCCAAAATAGCAGTCACCCTATAGCTACGGATTCTCAAAAGGATCTCTTCAAAATCGATATCTCGCCGAACCTGCATTGCTTCCCCTAAGTTTCGTGCATTTATCGCTTTCTCAAACATTGAAATTTCGTCGAAGTCCGCCGAATTTTCAATGTTAACTGTCCCCAACCGAAAAATCAACGCTCTTTTGCGGAGTTCATTTCCGCACTACGTGGCGATGCTCCGAGACCCCTGCCGCATGCTTGCTCCCCGAAGCCTCTCCCGCATCATATGGCAATGCTTTGGACAAGAAAGAAAGTATCGTCGGCACTCCGTTTCAATAGTAGTTTTATTAAAATACTATTTCCGTTGTTAAAATACAGTTTTAAAAAATAAATAATCTCAATTTATGATAAAAAATTTAATAATATCATTATAATAATTTGGTCCGACCCCAATAATCAAACTGTTGGAGAGCCGGAAGCTTCGGTTGCCTAATTCCCCGTAAAAAGGTCCAGCAGGGAGCCGATCAGGACCGAAATGGCGACGATCGCCAGCAGGTAGATCGCCGTCGCTTTTTTGCCGATTACCCGACTGATTACGGCAATGGATGCCGCATTTGTCGCCGGGCCCGCCAGAAGGAAGACCAGCACGGAGCCGGGGGCGACTCCCTTCAGCAGAAACGCGGCGGCAATGGGAGTGGAGGAGGTTGCGCAGACGTAAAGCGGGACGGAAACTGCCAGCATCAGCGCCATGGACAGGTAGCGGTTTTCGAAATAGTCCTCGACGATTTGCGGCGAGAGAAAGACCGTGATCAGGGCCGCAGCTCCAATCCCCAGCAGAAACCAGCCGCCCGTGTCCTTAAGCAGATCGACAAAAGCGAAGCGCATTCCCTCCTTCAGGCGGTCGGAAACCTTCCCTCTGCGAACGGGGGAGCCTGGGCAGGCTCCGCTGCATTCGGGACTTTCGGCAGGTTTCGAATGAGCCGTCTCCCTGCCGTCGGTATCGAACATATTGGTCGCGATTCCCGTTGCCGCTGCCGTCGCAAAGGCGGCCAACGGCCTGACGATCGTAAACAGGGGACCCAGGAGACCATAGGTGATCGCTATGGAGTCCACTCCGGTTTCCGGCGTGGAAACCAAAAAGGCGGCCGTAGCTCCTCTGCTGGCGCCCTGCTTGCGGATCCCGGCAGCAGCCGGAACCACGCCGCAACTGCAAAGCGGCAGAGGCAATCCGACGATAGAGGCCTTGAGCACGCTCCATACTCCTCTCCTGCCGAAATGCCGGGAAACCAGATCGTCCGGCAGAAAGGCCTTGAGCAGTCCGGCCATCAAAAATCCCAGGAAAAGATAGGGAGCCGAAAGCAGCAGTATCTCCCAGGCGGCGAATGCGACATCTCCCAAAACCGTCATACTCCCTCCTCTCCGATATGCTCCCTGGCTACGTCGATCAGGGAGAAGATATGGGTGTCGCTCAGGCTGTAGTAGACGTTCTTTCCCTCCTTCCGGTACTTCACTATCTTTGCAGCGCGAAGCAGACGCAGCTGATGGGAGATAGCCGACTGGCTCATTCCCACGACCTCGACCAGCTCGCAAACGCACAGTTCCGAAAAGTAGAGAGCCTGCAAAATGCGCATGCGCGTGCCGTCCCCCAGCACCTTGAACAGCTCCGCCAACTCCGGCAGGTCGCTACTCCCCGCCATCTTTGCGGAGACGGCCCGTACCCTCTCCTCCTGAACTCCCTTCTCCCGGCAGATCTCGATTTCGGCCCCGGTTTCCATTTTTATCTCCCTAATCAATGACGAAGCGGTAACAAGTCGAAAATTGCGCGGATTGTCATTCCCGCCTTCGCGGGAATGACAGAAGCAAGACTTTCTACCACTTCATCATAAATGAGCATATATTCATATATAGATTCTGCTTCCGGCATGTCAAGCGGAATCTTCCGTTTTTTCTCTATTGACCTATCCAACGATTCCCTTTGAGATGAACCAAACCGACGGACAAAAGGAATTCATGAACCGCAACGCCAAACCAAATCCCGAACTCTTGGCCCCGGTCGGCTCCCTGGAATGCTTTCACGCGGCGGTCGAAGCAGGCGCCGATGCCGTCTATCTCGGTATCGGCGACTATCATGCCAGGCAGCGCGCCAACAACTTTACGATTAAGACCCTGGCCTACTTGGTACCCTACGCCAGAGAAAGAGAGGTCAACGTCTACGTGACGGTCAATACGCTGATCAAACAAGCGGAATTCAGGGATCTGATTTATCTGCTTCACCAGCTGGAGCAGTTGCAAGTCGATGCTCTCATTGTCCAGGATCTCGGCGTGGTCCGAATTGCCAAAAGGCACTTTCCCGGGCAAACGCTGCATGCCAGCACCCAGATGGCAATCCACAACAGTTTGGGAGCGGAGGCCGCCCTAAAGTTGGGATTGGAACGCGCCATCCTTTCGCGGGAGCTGACGCTGGAGGAGATCGGCTGCATCGCGAAAGAGACGGCAATCGAACTGGAGCTGTTCGTTCACGGCGCTCTCTGCTACTCCCTGTCGGGACTTTGCCTGGCCTCCAGCTATCTCGGAGGGAGGAGCGGAAACAGGGGACGTTGCACCCAAGCTTGCCGAAGGCAGTACTCCGACGGTTCCGAAACCGGCTTTTTCTTTTCCGCGAAGGATCTCTGCGCTCTGGACTATCTTGAGGAGTTCCGGGAGCTGGGAATAGCCAGTCTCAAGATCGAAGGCAGAATGAAGGGTGCGGAGTATGTGTACCAGGTCGTCTCGGCCTACCGGCAGGCTCTCGACGGCAGTGCCGAGACTTCGGCGATCAGGGAGGCGCTGCGGATGGATTTCGGTCGGGAGAAAACCTCCTTTTTTCTTCCCTCCCCCTTTCCCGAAGATCTCATCGCAGCCGACGCTCCTGCGGGAACAGGAATATTTTTGGGTCGCGTAACGCAGGTTTCCGACAGGACCCTTGTGATCCCGTCCGAAATTCCCATCCGACCCGGAGACAGGATCAGGCTGCATCGCCAGACCGGAGAGAGGGGAAAAGGCGTATCGGTGATCGCATCCAAATTTCAAGGGGCTCTTCTGCACCTTACCGTAGGTATCCGCATCGAAGCGAAAAAGGGCGATTCGGCCTATTTGGTTTCAAGAAAAGACTCGAATGAGAATGTCTGGAGCGGGAAGAAGCTGGATCGAGCTGCCGTCTTCCCGCAAAACAGACAGGCGAAAGTGGGAAAACTGCTGGCGAAAGTTTCCAAGCGGCCGAGCTGTCGGGAAGCGGAAAAACTCTATATCCGCATAGACGGAATCGATTGGCTGAACCTGCTGAAAACGATCCCTTTCGACAGGCTCGTTCTCAACGGCAGCCGGGAGGAGTTCGAAGGATTGCTACAGACTCCCAAACAGCTCCGGCATTGGCGCGAAAGGCTCATTCTGGAACTTCCGCCGTTTATCCCCGAAGGCGAGCTACCGGAATTTCGGTCTCTCGTCGCCCGCCTGCGGGAACGAGGTCTGACCTCCTGGATGTGCGGTCACTTCAGCCAGAGCGGACTTTTTGCGGAGGACATCGAGCTGCACGCGGGAAATTCCGTTTGGACCAACAACCGAGCAGCGCAAAATCTTCTGGCGGAAAGTCGATTCGCCACCTTTCAGTACTCCCTGGAGGAGGAGATATTGAACCTGAAGGCGATTGCCGCTCCGAACGGAGTACTGCCGCTGTTTGGCTACGTCCCGCTGTTCGTCTCCAGGATAGGGCCGCCGACAAGACCCGGCGGTCGCCTGTTCGACAGCAGATCGGACGAATTCCGCTATTTCGTAAAGGGGAACCTGCACTACCTGATCGGGGGCGAACCGGTCTGCCTCTTCCACCGCAGGGAAAAAATGGAGTCCCTGGGCATCACGAGCTTTCTGCTGGATTTCAGCTTTGCCAAACCCTCCCGCAGATGGATGAATACTTTGCTGTTCCACTACCGAAACCGGAAGAGGCTGCCCGATACGACGCTGTTCAATCACAAAAGGGGCCTGAAGTAGCGCTGCGGACGCTCTCCGGTCCCTCTGCCGCCGGTTAGAGCCCTCTCCTCTTTTAAACGGCGCTTTTGCGGACTTCGTGCGAGAGACTTGCGCGACCGGAGAAAAACAGGGAAAAGAGGGGAGGGCAGACGAAAGGGAACTGCGGGCATCAACCGCGGCATGGCACAGATACCGACCATAGGGAGAATAGGAGAAGATGAACACCGCCACGACCGGAACCATCACCGTCGCAAATTGGAAGGAGCGAATCACGACCGCAAAGGAGGCCATTCGGGCGATCGAGCCGGGAATGAACATATTCCTGAGCACCGGCATTTCCGGACCGAGGACACTGGTCAAGGAGCTGATCGAATCCAAGGCGGGAAATCTGCGGGACTTGGAGTTGATTCAATTGGTCAGTTTGGACGATCAACTGCTGTCCAAGGGCATCGACAACCGAAAGTATCGCCTGAAGACCTTCTGTTCCGGTTGGCTTGCCAACGAGGCTATCACGGCCGGTAGAATCGATCTGATTCCGGCACGGTTCGACCAGATTCCTCGCTTGGTCGCGTCGGGCCGGATCTCCATCGATGCCGCGTTCGTTCAGATAACGCCGCCGGACGCATCGGGTTATTGCAGCCTGGGGATGTCCGTAGATGCGGCCCGCGCCGCTATCGAACAGGCCAAGTTTGTGGTCGGAGAAATCAACGACGAGCTGCCGCGCGCCTACGGCGACACCTTCGTTTCCATCTGCGAATTCGACATGCTGGTACGTTCCACCGAACCCTCCTACGTGTTCCCCCGATACGAGAGGGTGGAGGTGTTCGACAAAATCGCCGCGATCGTCTCCTCCGTGATCGAAGACGGCAGCTGCCTCTCCTTCTCGTTGGGACCTCTATTCGAATCCTTGGGTTCCTCCCTGACGAACAAGCGCCATTTGGGCATTCACACGCACTTTTTTACCGATGCGGTGATGGATTTGATGAACCAGGGAGTCGTTTCCAACCGCAACAAGGAGACCTACCGAGGAAAGTCGCTGACCTCCTATGCGGTGGGTACGCCCAGTTTGATGCAGTGGCTGGATCGGAACCCTTTGGTGGAGTTTCAAAGTACCGACATTTCGGTCAACCCGATCGAAATAGGGCGCAATTCCAAGTTTGTTGCCGTGCTGCGGGCCTCCAAGGTGGATCTGACCGGATGTCTCGCGCTGCCGACGGGAATATTCAACGTAGCGGGAGATCCGAAACATGTGACAAACCACGTATTCGGCGCCGAAATTTCCAAGGGAGGATACACCGTATTCGCTCTGCCCAGCCGCAATCGGGAAAACCTGCCCAACATTCGGCTCTCGATAGAAAAACATCCCGCCAAATTCACGATGCGCGAATCGGTAGACATGATCGTCACCGAATACGGCATCGCCCATCTCAGGGGCAAGACGCTGCGGGAGCGCGCGCAGTCCATCATCGAAGTGGCCAATCCCGAAGACCGCCAGCAGCTGATGGAGCAGGCCAAAGCGGCGCACATTCTCTATTCGGACCAGATATTCATTCCCGAAAGCGCATACCTCTATCCCTCCAAACTGAGTGCGCGGCGCACGTTCAGGGATATGCCGGAAGTTCTGTTTCGGGCCATCAAACCTTCCGACGAGGAGGAGATGAGACGGCTGTTCTACCGGTTTTCCGACGAATCGGTGTACTATCGCTACTTCACTCCCATCGACAGCATGCCGCACTCCAAAATGCAGGAGTATGTCAACATCGACTACCACGATACGATGTCCGTCGTGGGGGTGATCGACTCCGAGGGCAAACGAAAAATCGTTGCGGAAGCCCGATATGTCGGCGGCAAAAAGGAGGAGTTTCCCGAAATTGCCTTTGTAGTCGACGAAGCCTATCAGGGCAGAGGGATCGCCTCCTATCTTTTTCGCATGCTGGTGCGTCTGGCGAAGGATGCCGGCATACGGGGATTTTCGGCCAGCGTGCTCTCCTCCAACAAGCCCATGATGAAGCTTTTCGAATCGTCCGGATACCGCGTGCATGCCAAATTGGAGTACGGCATATACGAACTCAGTATCCCGTTTCAAAAGGAAAAGTAGCCGCAAACCGGATTTTCGACCGCAACGCCATATCGGGAGAGGTGCGTCTGCCGCTGCCGCCCGGACGAAACGGCGAAACCCGGCAAAAGGGGGATTTTTCGCCATGTTGACGGAAACGGCTGCGGTTTGCCATACTCCGCCAGTTTTTTGGCCGAACGTCGCATCTTGAGAAGCGGTCGGTACGCGACGATTCGCTCGGCGTTTTTCGGAGGCTGAAGCTCCGGATTCTTTGCCTTATGGCGCGAAAAACGGCCAAACTTGGGGAATTCTTACAATCGGGAGGACAAGTTGAAAATTCTTACCACAGTCAAAAAGGTAGTCGATGTGGAGCTGAACATCGACGTGAAGGAGGGAGCCATCGTCGAAGAGGGGCTACAGTACGTGATGAACGCCTGGGACGAAAGCGCCGTGGAATCTTCGGTGCAGCTGAAGGAAAAACATGGCGCGGAGACGACCTTGGTCTGCATCGGAGACGAGGACAGCACGATGATCATTCGCAAAGGATTCGCGATGGGAATCGAAAACGGCATTCGCGTCGACGATCCGGCTTTGGCACGAGCGGACTCCTCGACCTATGCGAGGGTTCTGCGGAAGGTCTGCCAGAAGGGGGGCTACGATCTGGTCATCGCCGGCAAACAGGCGCAGGATACCGACAACGGCCAAACCGGGATTATGCTGGCCGAATATTTGGGAGTCCCCTGCGTCAGCAACGCAATCGGTATCGAAGTGATAGACGATACGCACCTCAAGGTTTCGAGGTTGGGCGACGCGGGAACCGAAATCGTCGAACTGGAGCTGCCGGCGGTCGTGACCGTCAGCGACAGCATCAACGAACCGCGACTGCCGGCCCTGCGCGGCATCATGATGGCGAAGAAAAAACCGATCGAGGTTTTGGATCTTGCCGCATTGGGAACCTCCGTCGAAGAGGTGGCATCCGACCCGCCGCAAACGGAAATTGTCGAATTCAGGGTACCGGAAGCGCGCAAGGCCGGACAAAAGTTCGAGGGAGACGCCGCCGAAACAACCGCTCAAGTCGTCGGGCTTTTGGCCAATGAGGCGAAGGTTTTATAGGACAACAAAACGGAATCGACTATAGGAAAACGCTATGACAAAAATACTCGTAGTTGCGGATATCAAGCAGGGCGTGCTGAAGGGGAGTACGGCCGAACTGATTTCTAAGGCAAAAGCCATCGGCGCGGAGGTCGCCGTTGTGGCCGTTGGCGACAAAATCGAACCTCTGATTGCCGATCTGGCGAAGGCGGGCTCCGACAGGCAGTTTGTCGCGGACGATCCCGGACTGGCCCTGTTTTCCGCCGCTCCCTACGCATCCTGCATTGCGGATGCCGCAACCCAATTCGATGCCGACCTTGTCTGGTTCGCATTTTCCGAAAGCGGAAAGGCGGTGGCACCGAGAGTGGCCGTGCGGCTCAATGCCGCATGCGCTTCCGAAATCACGGATGTGGAGCTTCACGAAGAGCATATGGAGATCGTGCGGCCCGCCACTGCCGGAAAGGTAGTGCAGCGCGTCAAAATCAACGCGCGGCGGTTGGTGGCGGTCATACGGGCAGGGGCATTCGATGCGGATCCGGAGATCGCGGGAAGCGAAAATGTGGTCAAACTTTCCATTCCGGCGCCGGACCTAAAGGCAATCGTCAAGGAGATCGTCTCGGAGACGGGAGGGGAGATCGACCTGGCGGATGCCGATGTCGTCGTATCGATCGGCCGAGGCGGCAAGGACCGGACAGGAGTCGATCTGGCGAAGTCGCTGGCCGACGATCTGAAGGCGGGATTCGGCTCCTCGCGCGCAATGGTCGACGCCGGTTTTATGCCGCACAATGCGCAGGTGGGTCAGACCGGCAAAATCGTCGCGCCGACTCTCTACATCGCCCTGGGCATCTCCGGCGCCATCCAACACCTTGCCGGCATGAACGGATCGAAGGTGATCCTGGCAGTCAACAAAGATCCCGAAGCCCCTATTTTCAACGTGGCCGACTACGGCATCGTCGGCGATCTGTTCCAAGTGGTGCCGATTCTTCGCGAGGAGATCCGCAAGATCAAAAACTGACGGATTGCCCCAAGCTTCGGCAGCCGCCTAACCCCGCACCGCGTTTCGAGCGGCTGCGGTGCGGTCGCCGATCAATCCCGTTCAAGCCAATGAGGTTGCGATGAATCCCCTTTTGATGTCCCTGCTGCTTATTATCGGTCTGTCGTTTTTTGCCCGCACCATGGTTGGAAAAATCCGACTGCTAAGGGCGCTTGAGCCAGCCGACCGCTCCGGCCGGCTGAAAAGGCGTCTGAAAAATTTGGCGATACTGGCCGTCGGACAGAAACGGCTGGTCGGACGCAAGCGGGAGTGGTCCGCAGGTTTGATGCACGCACTGATTTTTTGGGGATTTTGCATTCTTCTGATCCGCAGTATCGGTTTGTACGGGGAGGGCTTTCAGAAGGGATTTCAACTGCCGCTGCTGAACGAAGGCAACCTGCTGGGGTATCTCTACATCGCCTTGAAGGATGTCGTCGAAGGGGTCGTTTTGCTGATGGTTCTGTACGCCGTCTATCGTCGGGCGGTGCAAAGGCCCGAACGGCTGCACAATACCGTCGAGGCCTATTTCGTGCTGGTTATGATCGGGCTGCTGATGGTTTCCGATCTCTGTTACGACGGTGCGCGATACAACCTGATTCAATTGATGGGCAATCCGGAGAACCTGCACTACTACAACCATCCGGCGTATGGTTCCGAATTTCTTTGGACCCCATTGTCGGTGTGCGTCGCCGCGATTTTTTCCGGCTGGGGAACGGACGCCAACTACTATATTTTGGTCGGAATGTTTTGGCTGCATATCTGCACGCAATTGACGTTTCTCAACTTTCTGCCGCTGGGCAAGCACTTCCACGTTATTACGGCGCTGCCGAACGTCTTTTGGAAAAGTACGGGATATCCCCATCAAAAGGCCCGGCTGTTGGATTTGGAGAACGAGGCCGCGTGGGAGGAGGAGTCGTTGGGAATCAACCATATCCATCAACTAAACTGGAAACAGGGACTCGATCTGTACACCTGCACGGAATGCGGACGCTGCAAGGAGGTCTGCCCCACCTACGTTACCGACAAACCTTTGAACCTTCACGATTTCAACGACAAGCTAAAAACAGAGCTGCTGGACAATGCCGAAAACCTTGTCGACGGCGCCAGGCTGCGCTCCGAACTGAAACGGACGGAAGACTCCGAACGGCGAGAGGAACTCAAAGAACGGATCGCTCAACTCCATAGCAACAAAAGCCTCGTCGGCGAGGTGATTGCGGAGGACACCCTTTGGGCCTGCACCACATGTCGGGCCTGCGAGGAGGTCTGCCCGGTGACGATCGAGCATGTGCCGCGCATCACGGCGATGAGACAGGGCCAGACGCTGATGGCGGAAGCCTACCCCAAAGAGCTGAACGCGGCTCTGAAAGGTCTCGAAAGAAACGGCAATCCGTGGGGGATCGGCTACGACAAACGGGCGGACTGGGCGGAGGGTTTGGATGTCAAAACGATGGCGGAGGAGCCGGAGGTCGACCTTCTGCTTTGGGTCGGCTGCGCCGGATCGTTCGACGACCGATCCAAAAAGGTGTCGGTCAGCCTGGTGAAGATTCTGCAAAGGGCCGGTCTCAAGTTCGCCATTTTGGGCAAGGAGGAGAAGTGCACCGGCGATTTTGCCCGGCGGGTCGGCAACGAGATGCTGTTTCAGATGAGTGCGATGGAAAACATCGAAACGCTGAACGGCTACGGCATCAAAAAAATCGTCACCGCATGTCCCCACTGCCTCAACACGCTAAAGCACGAATATCCCCAAATGGGAGGAAACTACCAAGTACAACATCATACCGAACTGATCGACAGGCTGCTGCGGGAGGGCACAATTTCCCTCCGCAAAAACCTGGAGAAAAAACTCGCCTATCACGACCCCTGCTACCTGGGGCGCTACAACGAAGTCTACTCCGAGCCGAGATCGATCCTGCACTCCCTCTCCGAAAACGATCTAAGAGAACTGGACCGCAACCGCAGGGAGAGCTTCTGCTGCGGCGCCGGCGG
>CAZLTI010000042.1:0-10828 GCA_964562335.1 uncultured Pseudomonadota bacterium
CGGTAAAAAGTCCCAAAACCGTCATTCCCGCGAAGGCGGGAATCTGTAGTCAACTGGTTTTATAAGATTCCCGTTCTTTGCTGCGAGTCTCGCAAATTCAGTGCGGGGAAGACATCCCGCACAATTTTCGACTTTTTATCGGTTCACCAAATGTAAGGAACCTGGGAAAAGAACCATTTTGTTTCCTCCGCCGATTCTAGGAAATCTTTCCGACTTTATGCAGGCGCATGGGATGTTTGCGCCAATCGGCTCGAATTTTCTTCGAGAGGCAAAATGCTTGGATTTTCAAAGGTTCGTTAACTGCTAAATATGCCTCCAACGGAATTTCCTGTCAATACCCTATTGTCCGGCTGTCGTTTTATTAGCGGGATGGGCAAACGGTAAAACCTACGGCCAGCGAAAATCTCCGATATGTTATGGAATCTATGGAAAACACAATACTGCGTTGTGCAGTGGTCGGTTTGAGAAGATGCTTTCGGCGGAGGCTTTGGGGGGGTCTACAATCTTGGCCGATATCGAGCGAAGTCGGGCGGAAAGGAGACCCGCTGTAACGTTAGAAGCTGAAGTCGATAGAGATATGCGGCACCCGTCAGTATCTGTTTGGCGACAGTAGAGACCGTTCTGTTTTGGATATCCTCCAGAAAAGTTCCCCGCACCCAATCGTTAAATGCGCCCATACTAGGACCGCACCAAATTTGATAGTCCATCTCGCGTCCTTTGATCCCGGCATTCGCCCAGTGAGAGGATTGCCCCAAATACCAGCGGAATATCAGAGCCATTTTCTTCTTTGGATTCCGGTTGGCCTTCTCTATTTGCGTTTGGTCCCGGCTCTGAAAGTAGCTTTTTGTCTCGCGCCAGACGGCACCCAGATCCGTTTGGAAGAGCTGTTTCTCCAATTTTGCTCTTTCGGATGGAGGAATATCCTCTATCGCACTGTAGTTCCGATAGAGTTCGTATAGCTTCCCGCCTCTCATGGGAAACAGCGTACCGCGCTTAAGCACCTGGAGTTTGATGCCCATTTCGAACATGTCGGAGGCAGGCGCCATACAAACATCGGCCATTCCCGCTTGCGCAAGAACCTGCTTTACGTGCTCCGAAGTTCCCGATTCCCTGCACGCTTGATTGATGGAACCCGTCACGATGTAGGCGGCTCCCATCATAAAGGCAGCCAGTGCGGATTCCGGAGTGCCGATGCCGCCTCCCGCTCCGATACGAATGGGCGGGTCGTAACCTCGCCGTTCTTGGATTTCGTCCCTTAACGCTTGAATGGAGGGAAGCAATGAGATCAGCGGACGGTTGTCTGTATGTCCGCCCGAATCCGCTTCCACCGTAATGTCGTCCGCCATGGGAACCCGTCGAGCCAACTCCGCCTGCTGCCGGTCGATTTGGCCCTTTTCCAGCAGATAGTTTAGGATTGGTTCGGGTGCGGGATTCATGAATCTCTCCGCTACCTCTCTGCGGGACACTTTCGCGATAATGCGGTTTGAGATTTCAATACGGTTTCCGTGACGTAGGTTCAGTCCCGCCGCCCGATAGCGGACGATATGGGGCGTTAGGTCGATATAGGCGGATGCCTCGACAATCCGTACGCGGTGCTTCAGGTATAGTTCGACCGCCTTTTTTTCCAGGTCCTCCGCAAACGGGCTGTGGATCAAATTGAAGGCGTAGGGACCTTGCGGCAGCTCCTTCCCGATTGCGTAGATCGCCTCTTCGATACGCGCCGGAAGCAATCCGCCCGCACCGAACGAAGCCAAGATACCGGCCTTGCCCAGTTCCATCACCATCCTTTCGGAGGAGATGCCGTTGGCCATCGATCCGGCGAAATAGGCATACTTTAGTTTGTAGTCCTCTTTAAAGCTTGGGTCTCCCAAATCCCGACCTGTCAGGGGAAAGGCGAAGGGAATCGCTTCCGTCGAATACCTGCGATTTACCGCCCCTATTTTGCCGTTTTTGTCGATTATGCAGCAGGGAAGATGCAGCTTCATCAGGGCCGATTTTACCCTCTCCCAACCGAAGACAATCCCGTTTTCCTCCTCTACCCGTTGCCGTCGTTCGCTACTGCTCTTCTCTCCATCCTCCGATTTGTCAAAACCGTTTTTCATTCTTCTCTCTATTGTATGGGCATTCCCCTACCGAACCATATGTTTGCGGCAGGGAAAAGCAAGGTTTTTATCGTTTCTCCACCAGTTCGACCCCTACATCCTGAAAGCTTACAATCACCTTTTGTTTCAGAATGATATCCACATTTCCCTTCGCGTGGGGATGGGGTTCCAGTCCGATATCGGTAATTTCCAGTCTATAGGTCAGGAGGCGATCCGTTCGGACCGCCTGTCCTCTGCACCGCACTCTATTGGGCAGATTTCGAATCGGCTGAAACCGGGCATTTTTCGTATGGATATGCAGTCCGACATACAGCATGTAAAACTGCAACAGCTGAACGCATCCCTCTGCCATCAGGCTTCCGGCTAGCACCTGGTCGTCTTTGAAGTGGCAGGGAAAATACCAATGGTCGGGTGCTAGATCCTTTTCCGACATCACCTCTCCGAGTCCCCACAAACCGCCTTGCGTCTCAACGGACAGGATTCGGTCGTGCATCAGCATTCGTTCGGTAGAAAGACGCAGAGAGGGATTGGGCGAAACGGGAGCATATCCGCTTCCGAAACACTCCTCCACTCTCCCTTTCGTTAGGAGCAGCAGTTCGGCTCTCGAGAAGCTTGCTTTTGTGGGGGACAATGGAGGAAAAAAGCTGCCTTTTTCGATCCGAGAGCGCTCCTTCCGTTCCTTTTGAGACAGAATCACCCCTTTTCCTTTGGACAGTTCCTCAAAGGAGAAAAAACCGGCACACCCTCCGCGCATTTGCAAAATAGGTCTGCTGCCCACAAAACAGTCGTACCGGAAAAAAAACAGGAGTATATCGCCTTGCTGTACGAACGAGTCGATTGCTATCTCATAACGCAGCACGTCCCCTTCCAAAGGCATTCGGTCGACAAAGGTCAGGGTGCAGTCAAGGAGTCGGTACACTCTCTCTCCCCGGCATCGAAAATCGATTCCCAGATAGCTGATCAAGAATAGATCGCACTGGCCCGATTCCACCGCAACTGCCCAGGGTATCTGACGATCCACGCAAAACCAAGAGTTGTGAGGAATGTCGTATTCGGTCGTAATGCTCGACGGTTCGAACCGGCCCTTAACCGCATCCAGTTGCGTTACGCGACTTACCAACAGATAGGGCGGAAGCGGAAGCCGCACTCGGCATCGATAGGAATCGATAGCCGCATACTCCTTGCCGAAAACATTGGCAATTTTGCCGTCGGCAAATTCCAGCAGGTCGTTTTCGTCCCAAAGAACGCCAATTTCCTTTTTTCGCGTTCCAGTTCGATTTTCTCCCCTATTCGCGTAGGAGGTGCCGGCGTCCATTTCTCCGGCCAGCGGCGGTTGCCGTTTTGTTTCCGATATCTGCGCGCAAATCGCCTCCCTCAGCAGATGCAACGTCTCTTTCCTTTGGTCGAGAAAGGTTTTCTGCATGCTGTGCATTCGGGTTCGATGGTAGTCGAGGCCATTTTGGGGAAAAGCGACAGTATCGGTATCCTGCAAGGTAGGCGGCTTGAGTTCCGCTTTGGGCTCCGACTTGATTGACTTCAGTAGATTTGCGATTCCGCTTTTCTCAATTTTCGCAGCGATTCCTTCACCGCCTAACGATATTGTCCTTACCGTTTTCGATTTTGCCGGAGCACTCGGATGGCGTCCAAACAGGGGAGACCACTCCACAGCAACTTTGTGGCTGGCCAGTTTGGCCAGTGCCCGCAGTAGGGTATGATGGTCGTTTTGTCCTTTGCGGTCGAGAGAAAGCGCAAGATGGGGCTTTGTCTCCAGGGTTTCCGATATCCATCTTCCGCAGCTGTTTTGGGGCCCCATCTCCACAAAGATGGATGCTCCCTTTTCATATGCCCGACGAACTAGATTGGGAAAGTCGAACCGGCTGCAGAACCGTTCTGCCATCCGGTTTGCCAAAGATTCGGAATCGAAAGGGAAAGATTCCCCGTCGGTATCGGTAACGAAGGAGATGTCGGATACGGCAGACACCGGATGCCTGTGCATCTCTTTCAACAGTTCGAATTCGGCTCGGGCAGGATCGCAGTGTATTGCATCTTTTTGCGGCAATTCGGTGAATTTATAGGACTGCTGCGCCAAAAAAGAGCTACAGGCTTCGGATTCTCCCGCGATGACGACCTCCTTGGGTGAATTGACGGCAGTCAAATAGAGGCGTTTGCAGTCGGCTATCTCACTTTTTACAACGGAGGCCGGGGCTCTAACGGAAAAGGTCTTCCATGCTTTGCGGACGGTTTTCCCCCTGCCGAGCAGCTTCTTCCGAAACAACCCCACATCCCGCCACACATTCAAGGATAGGAGCATAGAGACTTCGCCCATGCAGTATCCCAACGCGATATCGGGCCGTAGGCCGAACGCTCCCTTCAGCATTGCCGTATAAAGCATGGAGAACGCAATTGCGGATTCGAACATGGCTACCGGTTCCTTTTGCAGAAGCTCCTTTTCCATTTCCTCCTTTTTCCGCAGGCTTCTAGGAAAGATTAGACGGTTCCAATGGATGCCGCGATCCATTCCTCCTATGCCGTCGAAATATGGTTCGAGATCGGGAAACAGCTGAAACAGATCCGTTTGCATTCCGGGATAGGAAACGAACCCGCCGGGATAAACGAATGCAATCTTTCCAGCCGGAGCAAGGGGACGGGAAGCGAAATAGCTGCCGGAGGGAGACTCCCACTCGCCGGATTCCAGCACCGCCTTTTTCACGCCCCGAACGGCCGAATCCATCTCCTGTAAAAGGTCCGCCCTGTTTTTGCCCAACAGGGCAAGGCAGTAGCGAGTATCTTCCTCCTCCAATTGGCTGTGGTGCCATACTTCGGCTGCCGTTTTGAAACTGTCGGAGCGAGCGAGCAGATCCTGCAATCGGGCGATTTTCAGACGGATTCCTTCGATTTCGTTTGCCTTTACGAGAAACAGCCGAAGATCGCACTGCTCCAGATAGAACCCGCGATGCTTGCCGGGTCGGGCACCCTCGGCTACGACAGCATGTGCCAATATCCCGTTGGAATCCAAACTGCTGATTGCGGCTCTTCTGGGTTCCAGGCCGTCCGGAAACCATGTATGGGAGTGGTGGGGAGCGTATAGATTCGTCTCTTTGGCGATTGCGGGAAAGCGCAGCGTCTCCCAGTTCGGTATTGCGGGTAGGAAGCGGTGGTGCAGACACAGTACGGCTTTTATCAGGGCTGCGGCTCCCGAAGCGGCAAAGGTGTGCCCGAAGTTTGCAGCAGTGCTGCCGATGGCCGATGCGGTATCCCCCGATTGGGAGTAGAGGTTGGAAATGGCGGTAGCGTGCGTTCTATCTGCGGAAATGCCGTCGTTTATTTCGACGTAGCCGATATCCTGCGGTTGGTTTCCGGAGCGATCCAGCGCTACGTTGCACACATCCTGCAGCTCTTCCGTCGATTTTCCTGGCCGCATCGTCAACGATTCGAAGAAAGCGTAGATGCGCTTCCCGCCTTTTTGCACCTCTTCGGCTGCCGTCAAAACGATGGCACCCGCTCCTTCGCCGACGCTCCAGCCGTCGTTGTTGCTGCTATAAATCGAAGAGCCGCCCTTCGTATCGAGTTTTTTGCCGTACCGGTGGCGAATCAATACCTCTTCCGCGCTTCCGCACAAATCTACTGCGCCAACGACTACGGCCTCCGCCTCTTTGGATTCGAGCATCATTCGTGCGATTTCGACAGCCCGGAAAAAGGAGTTTTCCTCGGCCGAAACGGTAAACGAAGGGCCGGTGAAATCCCAAAGCGCCGAAATGCGGGACGCCATAATATTGCCGATATAACTCGTGAATTCGTTGATATCCACAGTTTCGTGAACGGCGTTCTTTAGTGTGTCTACCAGCTCGGACAGCTCCTCTCGCGAGAGAGAGATGCTGGCTCTTTTCAACGCCCTTTTCACTTTGACGGGAAGTTCGATACGCCCCCTAAAGCGATGCAGGGAGGGATCGCTTCCCATGGCAACAATCACTCCGACGTTTCGACCGGACTTAAGGCCGGCATCGAAAATTGCGCGATCCGCAACCTCTAGCATCAGCAGCTGCTGAGGAAGCAGTTTTTCAATATCGTTGGGAGGAATTTTGAAACGGCTGAAGTCCACTTCGTAAGCGTCCAGATAGGAGCCGCGCAGGATTTCCGCACTTTCGACTCCATAAAACCGTAGAACCCTCTCCTGGCGGTCGACACCTCTCCAGCGGTTTTTCGGCACCTGCCGCCTCTTTTGATTTTTCGTATAGATGTTGTATGCGAGTTCCTGCAGTCCGTTTCCGTTGCCGAATATCGCTTCCATACCGATGATGGCCATACGGAAATCGGTATCCGGTTTGCTCCTTTTTTCCCTTTTTGGGGCGGAGGAGCATCTGTTTTTTTGCCGAACAACCATATGCGCATTCGTCCCGCCGAATCCAAAGGCGTTGATCGCGGCGGCTTTGTCTCCCGGTCGAGTTGGCCAGGGAGTGGCCTTTCTAACGATCGTTTTGGGGGAAACCGTCTCTTTCGGCGACGAAACGGGAGCGTCGATATGGATAGTGGCGGGAATGACGCCTCGCTCCATGCCGAGAACGATTTTCAGCAGACTGGCCATGCCCGCTGCCGTCAACGTATGACCGAAATTGGATTTTATGGAGCCAACAAGCGGAGAGCGAGAACACTCTTTCCACATCGCATCGATGGACTGCAGTTCCGTAGCATCTCCGACAGGGGTGCCGGTCGCATGACACTCTAGGTAGTCGATCCGGTCGGGAGAGGTTTCGGCTTTTCCATAGGCCCGTTTCATTGCCAGAAGCTGTCCCTCCATCTTCGGAACGAGAACGAATTTTCCTCTACCGTCGTTGGAAAGGCCGATTCCGTCGACAATGGCGTAAATGCGGTTGCGGTCGCGAACGGCATCCGCGTATCGCTTCAAAACGACCATGGCGGCGCCCTCTCCCGCCAGCAGTCCCTCCGTATAGCGGTCGAGAGGGCTACTTCCCCCCTTTAGCGGAAATGCCTGAAAAATGGAGAACCCCATGTTGATAAAAAAGGGATCGGCGCCGCTTACGGCCCCGGCCAGCATGAGGTCGCATTTGCCGGACAGCAGGTAGTCGCCTGCAAACTTGATGGCGTAAAGGGAGGTGGCGCAAGCCGCATCCAGAGAAAAAACGGGGCCGGACAGGGAAAGTGCCCTGGAAATCAAAAACGGCGGTCGGTCGGTCATTCTACCGTCGGCAAATCGGCGATCCTCGGATGCATCCAGGGCGATTTCCGGGGCATCCGGCCCGAGCCGTTTTGCAACGGCAGCATCGATCGTACGGTGGTACAGCGGCAGAAAAAGCCGGTTTGATTGTTTGGTCGGAAACGACAGGTTCCCCAGAACAATACCGCATCTCGCCAGTTTCTCTTTGTGCGATTCGTATCCGGCATCCTTGATCGCTTCTCTGGCGACATAGAGCGACCATTTGCAGAGATCGTCGGATTGCAGCAGCTCCTTTTCCGGCACGGCAAATCCCTTCGGATCAAACTGGAAATCGGTAATATAGCCCCCCCTTGTATTGTAAAAGGTATCCGCGACTCCCTTTTTTTGCGTATAGAAATAGTCCGGATCCGCCTGAATTCTCTCTTTGCCGACGGTCGACAGGGAATCCTTTTCGTTTTGTAGGTTTCGTATCAGCTGATCGGGCGATTCGGCTCCGGGGAACAGACACGACATCCCAATAATAGCGATTTTATCCATTTTACCGCATTGTTGCGGAGATTTACGACTCTCGTTATTCGTTTAGAAACTTACGGTTCAAGTTCCTGCTTAACGTGATTTCGACACCGTGAAGGCGGGTGGTTATTCTACCGTTGTCGTCGCACGCTACCACATCGGAGACGACCTTGGAGCTGTTGTGGCTGGTGATATCTGCCGAAACGCGAAAGGGTTTGCGGAAGGGCGTCGGTCGAAAAAAGGTTCCTTTTTTTATTTTCAAAGGAAGGCTAGCCATCCCGTACCGATGCCGTGCCCAAACGACAACGGCCTGTAGCAGAGCATCGTCGGCAAAGTGATTGAAAGAGGATACCGGAAAACTCCCTTGCTCTTTGTCGGAAATCGGATCGATCATGCAGGTGGTCGTTATGTTGGAAGCATCCAAACGGTCCACTTTTCGAATCGTCCGCAGGGCGGGTCCATGAAAAAGGGTGCCGTCCCGATAGAGTTCCGCACCGGAAACGGGGTGGCGACCGTTGTCTTTCAATTGATAGAGAGCTTCGCTTCTTTCCTGCCTATTCGTCAGACATATCACGGATTTGTAGTGAAAAATCGGATGTTTGCCATTGGAGTCGCTTGCGATTTCTACATCCAGCATCAGGTTCGAATCCGTGGAATCCGCAAAACGAATAGAGACGGTATATCGCGTCGAGGTAGACTCCTGGAAGACAATTCCCTTTAAAACGCGGGAATCGCGGCATTGGTACAAACGATAGCCGGGAAACAGACGTTCGCAGATTTTGGCCATCCACGAGAGGGCAAAGCTGAAGGGCAATACCGGTTTGCCGCCCACGACATGATCGCGGACCGTTCCGTTTTCGGAAAGATTCAAGCGAGTGCGAATCCTGCTGCGGAAGCTTTTGGATACAGTCGAAGCCGGTAGTGCCATTGAACTGCCGACCACCAACTGAACTCGACTTTTATCGAAATTGGATAGCTCGTCGGCAAATATGCGGGACCCCACATCCGTAGGAATTATCCGAATATTCCTACTTCCAAAAAGCTGCTTTAGTTGCGGCGTCACCATACCACCGTCCCAAGGTCCCCAGTTGAAGGCAACCACATGACAGTTAGGATAGTCCGTTTTGATTCGGTGCGCCTGTTTGTTGAGAATTTCGTTGGCCAGAGCGTAGTCGGTCTGTGCCTCGTTTCCGTAAAAACCGGCGGCAGAGGAAAAGAGGACAAAATGTTCGATCCGATCCATGGAGACCGTTTTAAGAATTTCAAACAACCCAACGACCTTCGTCCGAAAAACGCTGTCATAGTCGCTTTCCGTTTTATTCTCGATGCGTTTGTCGGCCAATACGCCAGCTCCATGAATTACTCCCGTGATTTCGCCCAAGTTTTCGACAATCCGGCTCAAGCTCTCTTGCAAACCTTTCGAGTCCGTTATGTCCGCCTGGATATAGGCGGCCCTGCCTCCATGCGCCTTGATTTTTTGTAGGGTCTGCCGGATTTCTCTAGAATCGTCGATCTTTTTTTGCAAGTTTTTGATTTTTACCGGTGTCGGTTTGATCCCTTCGGAACACAAAAATTCCAGGATGCGCCGTTTCATCTCCTTCTCGTCGTAACAGTTCCGAGCCCAGGGGGGCTCCTCCTCCATAACCTCCGAGCGGCCGATCAGCACAAATCCGCAACGATAGAGTCGAGCCAATTCCAAAACGCAGGATGCGGTGACCCCCTTCGCCCCGCCGGAAACCATAAATACAGAATCGGCCGAGATGCCAGAGGAGGAGGGAGTGTCCACCAACGGCTCCTCGCTTGGAGCGGTTGCCAACGTATAGCGCTCTCCGCGACGATAGCCGGTTTCCGTCACAAGTAGATCGGCGTCGTAGATCTCTGCGGCAAGAAACTCGGCTGCTTCCTGCGGTTTTTGTTTCGGATGGAGATCTACGGTTCTGCAGAAAACGGAACGCCACTCGATATTCAACGTTTTGATCAATCCGGACAGACCCCCTCCCAGCGAACTGTAGGGCACGTCCCCAGCCAAACCCAACAGCCCATCCAGTCGCGTGGCCGCGACAAAGCACCTCCTTCCCCATGGGCAGGGAGCTGTCAGCTCCTTCGCCAAAGCCTGGGCCAAAAAAAAGACGAATTTCACCAACTTGGCTTCGGGGCCGTTTCCGCTGTCCGTTTGGCGACGAGTGGAGTAATGCGGATGCAGATGCAGAAAAGAGCCGATAGGTCCCGCTTGAGACCTAACATGTTCGAGGTTCCTTTTGATACTTTTGCCGTCGATGTCGTGCAACGCGACTTCCGTAACTGTCGAAGGCAGGGGGATTCTATCGGGAACGATCTGCGAGGGGAGCAGGAGAACCGCTATTTTTTTCCATCCTTTTTTTTGCAAGGATGCGATAACTGCCGGAGTCCATTCCGTCCCGTCGCTTGTCAGAAGAAACACCTGATCGTCTGGCGGAGCGAACTCGAAACGGTCGGGTTTAGGCAGCCATAACAGACGGACGGGCTTTCTTTCGATGCCGTCATTTACGTTTGAAGTTTTTTTTTACCGGACCGGGTGTCGATTCGCCCGGCAATTTGCGATATTGTGGTGAGATCGTTCAAATCGTCGGGATTGAAGAGGTACATCTGGGGTAGGGCTTCCTGGAGAGCGTTAAGAATCTCTACGCGTTTGATGGAATCGATTCCCAAATCGGTTTCCAGATTCATATCTTCGCTGAGCATTTCCTGGGGATATCCGGTCTTTTCGCTGACGACCTTCAGCAAAATATCCGCGATTGGTCTCCTGTCTTCTTCTTTCAAATCCGTTCCCATGGGGTCCGGCGGAGAGGAGGGATCGGAAACCGAATGAGCGGAGGATAGGGTATTGAGGTAATCGACGATTTCCCGCAGCGTCCGGGCTTCGGACAACTCTTCGGGGTTCAAAACCGATAGAGAGGGGAGCTTTTCCCGCAGGCCGTTGAGAATTTCAACACGTTTGATGGAATCGATTCCCAGATCGGCCTCCAAATCCATATCGAGTTCCAGCATTTCCTTATGGTAT
>CAZLTI010000042.1:10838-13147 GCA_964562335.1 uncultured Pseudomonadota bacterium
ATCCGGTCTTTTCGCTGACGATCGCCAGCAATGCCTGCGAAACGGTTTTACCGTTTACCGCACTTCGAGTTGCGACAGTTCGGCGCTCCTTGCCGCCGTTGGAGCTTTCGGAAGAGGATGGTCCGTTTTCCGGTCGATCCACATATGCCACAATTTGACCGAGCGTTTTTAGCTCCGCCATCGATTCGGTATTGATATCGGATAGACCGGGCAGCCGCTCCATAAACTCGTTTAGTATTTCCACGCGTTTAATCGAGTCGATTCCCAGATCCGACTCCAACTCCATATCGAGTTCCAGCATACTCTTTAGGTATCCGGTCTTTTCGCTTATTATGGATAGAAGAGTATCGGCCATGTTTTTTTCCGCCTGCGGCAACGAATCGGCAGGTGCCGTAGCCGGTATCGAAACGGTGCTGTTCGACCTTTGCGGAACTTTTTCGGTTGCATCCGTCGAGAGATTGGAAAAGGCCTTGACGATTTGGCCAAGCGTTCGAATTTCCGGAAGCGCTTCGGGTTCCGGTTCGATCTCGTAGGGCAGTTTTTCTCGAATACCGTTTAGTATTTCGACGCGCTTGATCGAGTCGATTCCCAGATCGGCCTCAATATCCATATCCAGTTCCAGCATATTGGACAAATAGCCCGTTTTTTCACTCACTACCTGTATGACAATATCGGCCACTTCCCGCTCCGAAACAGCGGTTTTTGGAGGAAGCACGCTTTGCGTTTCCATTCTTTCGGCAGAGTCGCGCACGGGTTCCGGTAGCACTGCTGCGGCCCTTTCCTCCGGTTCGGGTGCGCCGATTGCGGAAGGAGCTTTCATCTTGCGCGGCGGGTCCGGCGTTATGTCGAAATTCGGTAGCTGCCCCATCAGTTCGAACGATTGCCTCGACTGCTCCGTTTGACTGGAAAGATACAGCTCGTGCATCCTTAGCGTCTCCGCCTGGTTCCGGTGGAACTGCGAAATGCTCTCGGACACTTCCGGTGCCATTCTGCCGGCATTTCCGCTTTGCGCATTGTGTTGCAGGATTTGCAGGAAGCTTCTGGAGTATTCGACCTGGTTTGTTAAAAACTGCTCGTGAACGCGCATCAATTCGTTTTGATGGCGAAAGAGGTTTGAGAGAATGTCTGTCCGATTGGGGTCGTTCTCGTGCGTATGCGTCGTCGGTAGGGTTTCGGTTTCTTGGCGGTTGGTCTCGGTTTTGTCGGGAGCATCCGTTGGGGGTTCGGAAACCGGTTCGAAATTCGATCGGCTCGCGATGGAATGGTCGTCCACAAGCCCCTCCTCGAACTCCCTTCGGGTTTTTTCGCTGATATAGTTCGTCCCGTTCAACTGCAGGGTTAGCGAGCTGTCGGGCCTTTTGTCGACGGTCGGCAGGTCTTCGTATTGGTCGATTCCGGTCAATGGAAGGCCAGAAACCTTCAGGTGGACAAAGGCCTCCCGCAGTTGTCGGTCGCTGTCCCCTTTCGCATCGGGATTGATGGCTATCGAAAGATGCGGTTTGTCGCCGAGAATGCTGTCCGTCAATCGAGTGAGAATGTTCTGGGGTCCGAATTCGACAAAAACAGTTCCGCCGTCTCGATAGATATTCTCGATCTCCCTTTTGAATTGGACGGGATTGAGGATATGTTCGTTCAATCTTTTTTTGATGGATTTTGGCAGGAGAGGATAGGGTTTTCCGGTGGCGTTCGAATATACGGAGAATTGCGGTCTTTTGAATGCGACTTTTGCCACCGCTTCCGAAAACGGTTTCTGCGCATGTTTGACCATGGGGGTATGAAAGGCCGCCGAGACCGGAAGGGAAACCAATTTGTATCCCTTTCCCCGCAGATGTTTCCGAGCCCTTTCCATCTCCGGTCGGGGACCGGCGATCACGACCTGATTGCCGGAATTCATATTGGCCATAACGATGCGTTGGAATGTCGCGATGTCGCTCTCCAACTTTTCCACATTTCCCAAAACCGCCATCATAGTGCCCGCATCGAAATTCGCCCGATTTGGAGCGGCCATCGCCCGACCTCTGGAACAGGCAAGAAACGACAAATCCTCGTCGTCGTAGACGCCTGCGGACCATAGAGCGGTCAGCTCCCCAAAACTGTGGCCGGCGGCATATGTCGGTTTCAGTCCCGCCTGCCGGAAAATTTGGTATTGAGCGGCGCTAAGGGCACCGATCGCCGGCTGGGCGTTCTCCGTTTGTCGAAGACGCGCGGCATCGGCTCTCTGTTCCTCCCGAACGAACGTGGGTGCCGGATAGACGATTTCCGATATTGGGGTTCTCCTGTTCTTCAAAAATAGGTTGTCCATTTTCCGA
>CAZLTI010000042.1:13157-17042 GCA_964562335.1 uncultured Pseudomonadota bacterium
CGGGCGGGAAGTGGCAGGCAAGTTCTCTGCCCATATTCGGATAGGAGGAGCCCTGTCCGGCAAAAAGAGCGACGACCCTCTCTTTCAGATCCAATCCTTCGCTCCGAAAATAGACGCCGGTTTTTAGTTTCCATGAAGATTCGTTCGGAGCCGTTTTCAGTTTCTCAAGTGCGAATTCCAGTTTCGAGACGGCCTCGTCGGCATGTTTGGCTACAAATCCGATTCTGGCGTTTTTTGGCGGAAGTTGGACCGATCTTCCGGATTGTTTCAATCGGTCGAAATGGTACTCGGCATCCTTGGACTTCAGTTGCGAGATGTGCCCTTCCAGGTTTTCGATCAAGATTTTTTTCGTTTGGGCATGAAAAAAGAGCGGCTGCGGCAGCGTATGCCGTCGATATCCGCTTCGATGCTCGGATTGACGCTCTTCCAAAACGATGTGGAAATTTGTGCCGCCAAATCCAAAAGCGCTGATTCCCGCCCTTCTGGGCGTTTTGTCGTTTACGATCCACGGCCGCACTTCCGTATTGAGATAAAAGGGCGAGTTTTCCAGTTCAAGTTTAGGATTGGGTTCCTGCACATTGATCGTGGCGGGCAGTATTTTATGGTGAAGCGCCATTGCGGCTTTGATCAATCCCGCGACGCCAGCCGCATTTTTCGTGTGGCCGATCTGCGATTTTACGCTACCTAAAGCGATATGTCCTTTTTTGGGATTCTCCTTTCCGAACAGCGTTTTTAGTGCCGTCGTTTCCGCAGTATCTCCGGCGGGAGTTCCGGTACCGTGAGCCTCGATCAACCCGACCGTTTTCGGTTTTACTCCCGCGTCCCGGTAGGCCCTTTCCAGCGCAATGAGCTGCCCTTCCGGTCTGGGAGCGTAGATGCTCTTGGACTTGCCGTCGCTGGAGGTTCCGATCCCTTTGATAACGGCGTAGATTCGATCTTCGTCCCTCTCGGCATCCTCCAGCCGTTTTAGGAGCAGCATGCCGATGCCCTCGCCGATAATCATACCGGCGGAGTTTCTGTCGAAGGGTTGCGACTTTTCCCTGTGCGAAAACGCGGGCGTTTTGCTGAAGCACATATAGGCATAAATCGAATTGTCCGTATCGACGCCCCCGGTAATCATCAGATCGCTGCGGTAGTCCAGCAGTTCGTGCACGGCCATTCGAATTCCGCTGAAGGAGCTTGCGCAGGCGGCATCCACAACGCAGTTGGTTCCGCCCAGATCGAAGCGGTTGGCAATGCGTCCCGCAACTACATTCCCCAATGTCCCCGGAAAGGAGTTTTCCTCCCAATTGACATATGCCTTCTTGATCTTATCGACGATTTTACGCGTATCCCCTGCCGACATCCCCACACTTTCCAGCACGCGCTCCCAAATCGGATACTGAAGACGCGACATCAGGGGATTCATCAGTTTTTGGGCACCGCCCACTCCCAAAATCACGCCAATTCTCTTTTTTAGCTCGCTGTCGGCATTGGCGTAACCGCCGTCTTTTAGCACCTCCTTCGCCAGCACCAGGGCCAATAGCTGCGATACCTCCGTCACTTCCAGCAGATTGGGCGGTAGCCCGAATTCCATCGGATCGAAGTCGATATCCGGAATGAATCCGCCGCGTTTGCTGTAGCTTTTATCCGGCTTGGAAGGATCGGGATCGTAATAATCCCGGATGCTCCAGCGCGTTTCGGGAACATCCTTGATGCAATCGACCTCTTTGACGATATTGGTCCAATATTCCGATATGTTTTTTGCATCGGGAAAGATGGAAGCGATGCCGATAATGGCGATGGGCGTTTTTTGCAGTCGGGATTTCATCTTTTTTGTCTTAAAGGTGCAGATGGCGGGTGGGAATCCGAACGGCTCTGCCACAGCGTTCGCATACCATTTTTCAAAATGCGATACCCTTTTCGGATCGTTGTCGTGCGGTTTATCGGTCCAATCGCCAAAAATTTAGGTCCATTGACAAAAGTGTTGTCGGTCTCGACTGCAATAGTCGGGCCGGTAGATGCGGAAAAGCCGACAATAATTTAGGGGGTCGGCTGGAAAACCCGCCGGAACCGCTCATATGACGGTGTCTAGGGAGAGAGAGGGGAGCCATTGATGTTCAGTTTCTCATACGTCGCCCTTTTTATGGGGTTTTACTTTGCAACGATCCTGGTAGGAACGATACTTCAGAGGTCAAAAGGGGAATATGTGGCAAATAAAACACAGTTTCAAATTTCGGAAAATCTAAATAATGACGAAGCGGTAAAAAGTCGAAAATTGAACGGGAATGACGATTCCGGGACTTCTTACCGTTTCGTTATGAAACATAATGAAGAATCTTGAAACCTCTACGGTTTTATCGGATGATATATCGTCTGACATGCCTTGTGATATGGTTCAATGTCGGTTAGGCTCCTTACTGGCTAGAAAGAGAGAAGCAGTGAATAGTAAGGAGGTATCAGCAGGTCGCGAGCAGGTGAGGAGGCAAATAATGGCAAAAATTGAAGGATTTCGAATAAGGAATTTTGGAACGTTGAAAGATGTCACTCTGGGCCGTCTATGGAATAGGCGGAAATCCGATACGCTGTCATCGATGACTGCTGTCATAGGGAAAAATGGCGTAGGTAAAAGCACCCTGTTCGACGCATTCGGTTTTATGGCAGATTGTTTGAAGTTGGGCGTCGAGGAGGCGTGTGACGCTAGAGAGCGCGGTGGATTTTCCAAACTTATTTCAAAGGGAGAATCCGATCCAATCGAATTCGAAGTTTACTACAAAGAGGATGGCAATGCTCGGCCCATCACCTATGAGCTATCGATAGATGTGGATAGGACGGAAAGACCCTATGTATTCAAGGAACGCCTTAGACAACGAAGAAAGGGGCAGAAGCGCGGAAGACCTTTTTCTTTTCTCATATTGGAGAAGGGCAAAGGTGTCGCCTGGAAAGGAGAAAAGGAGGGCCGTCAGATAGATGAAACATTTGACCTTTTTGGCATGATGGAATCTATCAAGTCCGGCGCCGCCAACGAAGAATCCAAAGAGACCGAAGTTGTCGAGTTGGAGGACAATCGCAAACTTGGTATCGCAACCTTGGGGGCACTCAGACAGCATCCGCGCATAGCAGCTTTTAGAAGATTTATAGAGGGGTGGTATCTCAGCTATTTTACGCCGGACGCCGCACGGAGTCTTCCACTTGCCGGTCCGCAGAAACATCTCAATATTCACGGGGACAATCTCGGAAATGTTGTGCAGTTCATGGAGCGAGAACACCCGAAACGCTTTCAATCGATTTTGAAACGTATTGCGGAAAAAATCCCCGGTGTGGAAAAAATAGACACGGAAAAAACAAACGATGGCAGGCTGCTACTCCGTTTCAATGACAAAGGGTTCCAAGATCCTTTCTATTCGCAGCAGATGTCGGACGGCACCTTGAAAGTATTTGCCTATCTCCTGTTATTGGAGGATCCGACACCACCGCCATTTCTTTGTATCGAAGAGCCCGAAAACGGTCTGTATCACAAACTGCTTGAGTCCTTGGCAAGTGAGTTTCGTGAGCATGCAACTGGACGCAAAGGTGGATCGCAAGTGTTTATTACGACACATCAACCCTATTTCGTAGATGCTCTTGCGCCGAAAGAGGTATGGATTTTAGAAAAAGCCAAAGATGGATTTTCCACTATTCGAAGAGCCAGCAGTGATAAAATAGTCGAAAACATGGTGGCAGAGGGATTGCCATTGGGTGGTCTTTGGTACAGCGATTACCTAGACGCGAGGTAACCGGATGCATTTTGAAATCCTCGTCGAAGACCAATCCGGTAAAAAGGCCCTGGATACTCTTGTACCGAAGATTATAGGTGACGAAGCGGTAAAAAGTCCCCGAACCGTCATTCCCGCGAAGGCGGGAATC
>CAZLTI010000042.1:17055-17656 GCA_964562335.1 uncultured Pseudomonadota bacterium
TAGGTGACAAGCATACATTTAGGGTTATTGCATACAAGGGAATCGGTCGTATTCCAAAAAGGATGAATTCCAGCGTGGAGGCAAGCAAACGTATGCTACTTGACAACCTACCACGACTTTTGAATGGCTACGGCAAAACCTGGAAGAATTATCCTGCTGCGCTCTTTGTCGTTTGCGATCTTGACGACAAATGCCTGAAAGCCTTTCGCCAAGAACTCTTTGACGTCTTTAATGCTTGCAAACCGCCACCGGAAACTCGTTTTTGTATCGCGATTGAGGAGGGTGAGGCTTGGTTTCTCGGTGACATTCCGGCTATCAAGTCTGCCTATCCGAAGGCCAGCGACTCTGTCTTGAAGGCATACGCGAATGATTCCATTTGCGGCACATGGGAGAAACTTGCCGATGCCGACTACCCTGACGGCGTATCTGCTCTTTCTTCCAAAGGTTGGCAGAGCATAGGCAGAGAGAAATCGGTATGGAGTGAGAAAATCACTCCGTTTATGGATGTGGGAAATAACGCATCTCCGAGTTTTAACTATTTTCGATCCAAGCTTGTTGCATTAAGTGGAAGCCGCTAAAGAGTGTTATCCTCCTTATCGTA
>CAZLTI010000043.1:0-17570 GCA_964562335.1 uncultured Pseudomonadota bacterium
GACCGATGCGCAGTTCGCCCCGTTCCAGTATTGCCGTCAGCGTGTGCTCTTCGGCGGATGGAGCCGGAGCCGGTGTCTGAACAACAACCGGTTCTACCGGTTTAACTTCAACTGAAGCAGGTTTTATTAAAAAGTATGATGCAACAAACGCAACGGCAAATGCTGCCAAATAGGATAAAAAAGTACCAAAGTGCTTACTCATGAAATTCTCCCATTCAAATGGTTAGAAATGATGGTTCTGCAAAAAGTCCAAATTCAGTGGGGAATGACGATTTTGTGACCTTTTTCCGTTTCCGCAAAAATGAAAACAACACAAAAACCGCCAATGTCTTTATTGCTGCGGCAAAGAACAAAAATACAAGGACTTAAAGCGCCAACAAAAAGATCTGCCGACTTCCCGAATGCCTTCTTAATAGCAATTAAAACTGGAGAATACAACAGAAAACTCCGGTTTGGTAAAGCCCCGAGTCACTGAACTGGGGACTTCGACGAACGAGGAATTTCGAGAAGGCGACATTGGACTGAATCCCGCGAGCATATCGACCCAAGGCCAAAGTGGGGGGAATCGGGCACCGGCTTTTTACAAACCGGCTTCCCGTAGCTGCCGGAAGAGTCTTTTCTGTTCGTCGCTAAGCGTTTCCGGCAGTTTTACCGACAACCTCACAAACAGATTGCCGGGAGGTTGATTCTTCGTGTGGACGCCTCTGGCCTTGATGCGCAAAAAGGCGTTGTTTTGCGTAAGAGGCGGAATGATCAGTTCGATTTTTTTCCCGTCCAGCGTCGTAATGCCGACCTTGCCTCCCAAGACGAGATCGGACAGCCGCACCTCCTTCTCCATTGTGAGATCGTTGCCCTCCCTTTTAAAAAGTTTGTGAGGCTGGACCGACACCCGGCAGTACAGATCCCCTCTCTCCCCTGTCAGCGGATCGGCGGCGCCCTTTCCTTTGACTTTGAGTTTCTTGCCGTCTTCGATGCCCTTTGGAATTGCCAACATAATCTTGTCGATTCCGTTCCCGGAGTTGAACGACACGGTTTTTTTGCCTCCGTTGACGGACTCTTCGAATGTCAGGGGGAGAGCGATTTCGGTGTCCTGGTTTTTTTCTTTGCGGTGTGCCCGCCTCCGTGGCCTGGCGTAGTCTCCGCCGCCGCTTCGAAACGGAGCCCCACCGAAACTAAAGGAGAAGGAGGATTTTTTTCCTCCGTTGCCGCCGAAAATGGAGGAAAAGATATTGTCTCCGCCAAAGCCGAATTCGTTAAAGATGTTGCCGATATCGAATCCTTTGAAAATATCCTCCTGAGAGAATCTATGGGAAAATCCCTCGGCTCCGAACTGATCGTACTGCCGCTTCTTCTCCTCGTCTCCTAGAACGGCATAGGCTTCGTTGATCTTCTTGAATTTCTCCTCGAATCTTTTGTCCCCCCTATGTTTGTCGGGGTGATATTTTAGCGCCAGCTTCTTGTAGGCCCGTTTTATCTCCTCTTTTGTGGCGTTTTTGGCAACGTTCAAAATTTGATAGTAGTCTTCTGCCATTTTTTCACCGAGTGATTTTACTGCCGGAAAGGAAAGGCGATACCGGTCTGTTCGGCGGTTTTGCGATCGACCGTTGGGTTTCATCCCGTGCCGCAAGATGCCGAGTTTCCGGCGCAGGTCCTCCTTTCGAATCGAGTTGACGGCTGAAATTATAGAGCATGGTAAGGGAAAGTGAAACAGGAAAAGCCACCGCGACAATTCTGCGGAAGGATTTTCAAACAGGCGGCCGAGCGATGCGTTGTGCGGGGCGGAAAGTTCAATCGGTCGAGTGTTCGTCGACAACTGCGATTACTTTGTGTCTGCAGGCAAGGAAAATGTCGACAAGTTTGGGTTCGAAGCTAATCCCCTTTTGGCTTTCGATTTTTTCTAACGCCTCCTCGACGGACCAAGGCTCTTTGTAGCACCGTTTCGATATCAGCGCATCGAAAAAGTCGCCTATCGCCGTGATGCGTCCCAACAGGGGAATTCTCTCCGCCTCCAACCCAAACGGATACCCCGTGCCATCCCACTTTTCATGGTGATACTGCGCAATTTCGGCACTCTCTTTTAACAGCCTAGAACTGCCGTCGTGCAACAGTTGCGCACCGATGGTGGTGTGTTTTTTGACAATGTCGAACTCGGCTTCCGACAGCTTCGCCGGTTTGAGCAAAATCGCATCCGGAATGCCGACTTTGCCGATGTCGTGCATCATCGAGGCTATGCTCAAAATATCGATCTCCTGTTCGCCGAATCCCAATTCCCGTGCGATGATGCAGGCATATGCCGCCACTCTTTTCACATGGCTGCCGGTCTCCTTCGAGCGCAGACCGATCACTTCGTTCAGCCTCTCCAGCACACCCCTCTGCATGACGATTTTCACCCTGTGCTCTTCGATGATTCTATCGTTGAGAACAATGTTGTCGAAGGCGATACGAATGTTGGCCGAAAACAGCTCCAACAAATTTCTGCCGATCGCGTCGATTTTGAAGTCGCATTTCAGATACAGCAGTTTTTTTTTGTCGTTCGATGCGCTGTAGTAGCCGATGTACTCCCGTTCGTAGAACCGATCCCTTTTTTCGGAAATCGCTTTGCTTATCCTCTTTCGCTCTAGGGCAGGAAGGAACTCGTCGATGTGAAGACCTATGCGCTCCCTGTATTTTCCCATTCCTTCGGTAACGGTCCATTTGCCCGATTTGTCTATCGCCACGAATCCCTCGGCATCGGGAGAACCGGCTCCGCCTGCCCGAAGAATCGATGCACACCGATCCAAAACGCCACTGGAAGAGTGGTCGAACGACTGCTTTTCGAGGAGGCTGCGGGAGGATGCGACAATCCTTTCCAGACCGCGTCTGTTGCGGTCGATCATTTTCAGATGGTGAAAGGATCTGAGCGAGGAGACGATCGCCGTATACAGTTTTCGAGCCGTGAGTTCGCTTTTCTCTTTGTAGTCGTTGATGTCGTATTCGGTGATCACCTTTTGTTCGGGCGCTTTTCCGGCCACGCCGGTACGCAATATGATACTGACCATTCTGTTTTCCAGCTTTTCCCGCACGTATCTGACAACGTCGAGCCCGGAATGATCCCGCTCCATCACTACATCCAGCAGAATGACGGCCGTATCGGGATGTTCCGCCATAATCCTTTTCGCCTCCCTGCCGGAATATGCATTGAGAACCGTCAGGATTTTTCCGTCGAATTGGATATCCTTCAGGATAAATGCGGTCGTCGTGTGGACATCCGGATCGTCGTCGGCAATCAGAATTTTCCAACTGTCCTCTCTCTCGCGAGACGCTTCTCCCGTCTCCGAGGCAAACTTCAACTTTGAACTAACCATGCGAAAGCACTACGGTTTCATTGAGGAAAGGAATGCTGTTTCATTCCGTTTTTCGGCAGTTCCTCGATCTTTCCGCCGGACCCGTTTCGTTTGTTGTCATCGGAGACGGGAGGATTCCTGCACGGGGGAGGGTCGCTTGCCCGATGGAGGGATCGATTTTTTCCACAAACTCGTGCCAATCCTTTACTCTAGTCCAGTTCTTCCCCTTGAAATTCACATTGTGCGGCCTGCTCATCAAATAGACTTCGGCTTCCGGGATTTCCCTTTTCACCTCCTCGCAGTTGCCGGGGTAATCGTCCAAAAAGACGATTCGCCTTCCCCCCGTAATAAGCCTCCTGATGGCCTGCGATTTCGTCGGATAGTCCTTGATGCCGAAATCCCAGTTTCCGGCGGGAACGACCTCCCTGTACGCGAATTTGTATTTCGCCAAATTGCGTCTTCTTTTTTCCATCAGGTAGTCGGGAATGTTCGTCACTAGATAGGTGGGAAATCGTTCCGTTATTCGATTGAAACTTTTCGGCTCCACCAGTGGATCAAGTTCGGCGAAGCGTTCCGAACCGACGAAGTTCTCCCAGACGTCGTCCAGCTCCACATCGGGAAATTCCTTGAAGATCTCCCAATTTTTGGGCACGTAGTCGTGCGGCAGTTCGGGCACGTATTCGTCGCGCACCAGATTGACGAACGATGTTTCAAAATCGAGAATGACTCCGTCGACATCCAAAAATAGCTCCATCTTCAATAGAGGCAATAGGAATTTTGCAGCCGTCGTCCGTTCGAGACGGCTGCCGCAATGTGGGATTCAAACGGCAATCAGTCGTTTTCGTCAAAAAGCGATTCGGCAAAAATACGGGGAGAGAAGTTCTGCAGATCGTTCAATCCTTCGCCGACCCCCACATAGTACACCGGAATTTCAAATTCGTTGATGATGCCGATGATCACCCCGCCCTTTGCCGTGCCGTCCAGTTTGGTCACGATCAGCCCTTCCAGTCCGATCAGGGCTTTGAACTCCTTGGTCTGCGCAATTGCATTCTGTCCGGTGTTGGCATCCAGCACCAATATGGAAGCGTGGGGGCCGCCGGGAACCACCTTTTGAATTACATTGCGGATTTTCAGAAGCTCGGCCATCAGGTTTTTCTTGGTGTGCAGCCGTCCCGACGTATCGCACAGCAGAATGTCGTACTGCTCCGTAACCGCCTTTGTGGCGGCTTCAAAAACGGTAGCGGCCGGGTCCGAATTGATTTTTTTCGCGACGATATCGACCTCTGCGCGTCTGCACCACTCCTTCAACTGCTCGATAGCCGCCGCGCGAAATGTGTCTCCCGCAGCGACGAGAACTCTCTTTCCCCGATCTTTGTACCTAGCCGCTATTTTGCCGATCGACGTCGTTTTGCCAACGCCGTTGACACCGATGAACAGGAGGATCGTCGGCCCCGAAGGAGCCACGGGAAGAAGATGACGACCCTGATCCAAAATGGCGGAAATGATGTCCTGCACTGCCGCTATCGCTTCGGATTGGTTCTTCACCGTTCCATTGGATATTCTCTTCCGAATGCTCTCGATGATCTTCTCTGTCGTGACGACTCCCAGATCGGCTGCCAGTAGCCGCTCCTCCAAATCCTCCAGAAAATCGCGGTCGGCTTCGTCCGCACCGGAAATTTCGTCGAGGGAACCGACAAGTAGCCGTTTGGTTTTGGACAATCCCTGTCTGAATCTTCCGAGAAAGGTTCCCCTCTCCTTTTGGCGCATGTCGCCGTCAACGTCGGAGATATCCTTGGCAAGAACCGACTCCCTCTCCTTCAGTCTCGTTTCCGCATCCCGAAGTTTTTCCGAGATGCGCTCCTTTTGCTCTTCCTGTCGCTTCTTTTGCTCGGCGTGTCTTTTTTTCTCCTCTTTCCGGTTCTTGCTGAAAATCATAATGGAATATCGAAAAAATGAAACGGAATCGAAAATTGCGTAGCTAGAGCTCGATAACTACGCCTATACTATCTGTTTGCGATTTGGGCAAGCGCCGAAAAAAACCGGCGATGCCATTCGACCGACGCGAATGCGGTTTTGAAATCGGTGGTGTTTTCTTGACCACCTGCAGCACTTTTACGGAGAATCGCCCGAACGAAACATTGAAATCGAGTTTTTCGGAAGCTCTTTCGTCAAGGTGCCCGATAGTAGGGAAATCCTGAGATGCAACGGTGGAACGATAGGGAGAGGAAACGATGCAAAATCGGATAGGGTTTGGCTTTTTTGCCCTGTTGTTTTCAGTTTTGACGGGGTGCAGCCAAATCGAGCTGTTTTACGACCATGCCGATTGGTATGTTTTGTATAAGATCGACGGCTATTTCGATATCGACGATCGGCAGGAGGAGTTTCTCGAAGGGAAGGTGGCGGAATTCCATGCTTGGCACAGAGAGGAGGAGATTCCCCGCCTGATCGCCTTTTTGAAAACGGCCAAACTGGAATTCGGCAAAGGACTCCGTGCGGAGCATCTGCAATGGGCCGAAGAGGAGTTCCAGCAAATGAAATCGCGTATTGCCGATCGAATTGGCACCGATGTCGCTATTTTCCTCTCGACCCTAAGCGACGAACAGGTTGCCTATTTCCGCGAAAAACTGGACAAGGATAACGAAGAGTATGAAGAGAAAATGGCCATACCGGAAGAGGAGTGGAGAGAAGAGGAGCAAGAGAGGGTGCTGGAAAGGGTGGAGGAGTGGTTCGGCGATACCACCGAAGAGCAGAAGCAGGCGATAGCGAAGGATCTCGAATCGAACCCGTGGGACCGGAAAGCCTACCGACGGCAACGGAAACTGGTTCAAGCCGAAATTGTCGCCCTGCTGAACGAAAGGAGGGAGCCGACTGACATACAATCCGTCATCTCCTCCTGGTTTATCAATCCGAGCCTGCTGCGGAACGACGAGTACGATAGAGCGGTTAAAGACCGGCAGGCGTCGCGGAAGGTTTTTTGGCTGGAGATGGATAGGAAACTGACCGACAGACAGAGGCAGCATGCCGTGGAGGAACTGCAGGAGTATATCGAAGATTTTCAGTCGATTCACGAGAAGGGCTGATCAACTACCCGTGACGAAGCGGTAAAAAGTCGAAGCCCAGCTCAAAAGGCATCCGGCCGACCGTTCAACTCCAAAGCCTGCGGAAGGCCGACACTATCGTGAAATTTCCGCCAACGACCTTGCGCAGCGTTCCGGCGAACCTCGCTCCGATCGATATGGATACCGGGTCTTCCACCCGTTTTGCCTCCGCTATCAGCTCTTCGTTTCTAAAAAATCCTCCAGCTTCCATAATACTCTCCGTTGTGGGAAGAAAAAAGCAGGCACTCTTTTTTATCGGCGGTTCCTTTTGAAAACTTGACCGAATGGCCTCCTACTTCGGAATACATCCGGTGCGAGTCCACATATGTTGCCGTGGCCCTTTTGAGAGGCCGGTTCCAGCCAAGGTAAGCGCCGGCAGTAAGCGAGAGCTAATCCACATCCAGCCTGAAAAAAGGAAAGAAAACGTCGACGGAGAGTTGACGCTACATTAAGTCTCGTGCTCTTCAAGAGTCTCAAACTGCGCAGGAACTCTTAGGGTCGACGTTACAAAAAAATCACTTTTGTACGTCGCTGGTTCCTGTTCTGGTCACAGCCTCCGGCAATTGCGAAGCAGGCTGCTTCGCAATGAAGTTCGCGTGCGACTTCGCGCTGCGGATATTTTGGAATCTGTCTGGCAGGAGTATTCATTGATTTTCAAATCTCCATCAGACAAATTGCCGTAGGCATCAACCCTCTGGAGACTACATGGCACCATTGCAAGAATTGTTGAAAATCATAGCTGCGGAAGAGGATCCAAAAGAGCTGCAGGATTTTTTCGAGGAGCTGTTTACCCCCAAAGAATTGCAGGATATCGGACTTCGGTGGCAACTATTGAAGGAGCTTTTTCAGGGGGAGGCGCAACGGACTATCGCCTCTCGGCATCGCATCAGTCTCTGTAAAATAACGCGCGGCTCCAAAATTCTAAAAAAGGAAAACTCCGCCTCTCTGAGAATCCTAAAATCACAATTGATGGATTAAGCCGTATCTTGTAGGGTAGTTTCCTCGTTTTCAGTTGTTTTCCGTTAGGGTTCGGAATCCTCGAAAACTCAGGATATTTGCATTTTCACGCCGATTAAGGAGAGGCGGCGGAGCAGCTCCTTTTGTGTTTTTCAAAGGTTCTTTAGGTTTTCGCTCAAGGAAGCTCGGTATTGGGGGCTATCGGCGGCGAACATACCGGATCCGATTCCTATTAGCCTCGATTCCGCAGGAAAGGTCGAACAGCTTGGCACAAAACCCAAAACCTAGTGATCAAAACATGCTACAACAAAAAATAGGCGTTGCGCTGTTGTCGTTCATCGTTGCGTGTTCGGCCGGTTTTGCTTTCGCTCAGGAGAGAAAAAACGCGACAAACGTCGAAGTGATGGAACTCTCCTCCCGTAAAATGTCCGTCTACAGAACCTATGTCGGCTTTTTGAAACCCTACGAACGAGTGGTGCTGAAGAGCGAAATCGAAGGCACGGTCGAGAGGATCAATTTCGAGGAGGGGGAAGCGGTCGCCAAAGGAGGCGTGCTGGTTCACGTCTCAACCAAGCGGTTGGATCTGTTGGAGAAAATTTCCAGTTCCAACTTCAATCAAGCGGCCTCCGAATACGAAACGCAAAAGCTGTATTTTGCCAAGGCCGATTCGGTTATCGACCCTCTGCCCGACAAAACGCAGCTCCGCAACACGGAGCCCACCGAAAATCTCAATCTGTTGACGAAGGACGTTTCCCGTCAGTTTTCCATCAAGCAGCTGCAACTGCAGGTAAAGATGAACGAGTCCAACTACAAACAGACTCTTTCGGACTACAGGAAGCAGAAGAGACTCTTCGAAAAAAACATCTCCAACGCCGCCGAAATGGAACGGCACGAAAACCTGTTGGAAGTGGGCAAATTGACGTTGGAACTCTCGAAGCTGGAGCTCCGCAAGGCTACGATCCGGGAGCAGGTGGCATTGGAGGTCAAGCAGCAGCGGTTTCAACGGGAAAAGGCTCTCAAGGAGAGAGACAGCCGGATTCATGCGGATGGGAACGAGCATATTTCGACAAGACAGTTGGCTATGAGATTGAGGCTCGCCGAGACGGAATACGAACAGTCCCTTTCCGACTACCGCACAAAAAAGAGGTCGTTCGCACGGGATCTGATCGATGCCAACATACTGGAAAATTCCTACAACACTCTGGAAATCAGCAAAGTCAATCTTCAGCTGGCCAAGCTACAGTACAGACAGTCCAAAATAGAGGACAATACGCGGCTGGAAACGTTCCGCAACGGCATGCGAAACGCCGAATTGAACCTGATGCTCGCTCAGTTGGATTTGGAGAAGTCCATCATCAAGGCACCCTTTGGCGGCATCGTCCGCAAAAGGTTTGCCCAGTTGGGCGAATTCGTACAGAAGGGACAGAATCTTCTTGAAATTATGGATCTTTCCAAAGTCCTGGCACAGGTGAGCATACCGGAAAAGGAGGTTCGGTTTGCCGCCCCGGGAAAGCGCGTTTTCGTAAAGATCGACGCGCTGCCCAATTCGAGGTTTTCGGGAAGAATCAAAACCCTGGGTCTGGAGGCCGATCTGAAAAGCCGCAGCTTTCCGGCCGAAGTTGTGATCGACAACGCCAAGGGAAAACTGTACTCGGGGCTGATGGCGCGGGTGGAGATGCTTGCCGAGTACAAAGACAACCAGATCATAGTGCCGCGCCATGCCGTTTTGGATAGAGAGAAGGGAACGATCGTTTTCGTGGAGAAGGGGGGATCCGTCCGATTGAGGTACGTCAAAGCCGGGAGGATGGTTCGCGATGACGTTCAAATCCTGACCGGCTTGAAATTTGGCGAACGGCTGGTCGTGACCGGGCAGAATCTGGTTGCCGACGGCGAAGCCGTCAATGTCGTCAAAACGATAAAACAGTCCAAAGGAAAATAACTATGGAATTCAAACCAAGTTCCCTGGCCATCAGGAAGCCATCCACGATTTTCCTCTTTATGATTCTGGTGGCGATGATGGGCTGGTCGGCGTACGTCTCCCTTCCTCGCGAAGCAGCTCCGGATATAGACTGGCCGCATCTGTACGTTACCGTCCCCTTTCCCGGTGCCACGCCGAAGGATATCGAAAGCCAGATTACGGACAAGCTGGAGCAGGAGTTGCAGAACGTCGAAAACTTGGACGAAATGCGTTCCAGAACTTCCAACGGACAGGTGACCATAGATCTGCAGTTCGATTTTGGCATCGATCTGGACGATGCCCGCGTCGACGTGCGCGAGGCGTTGGATACGGCGAAATCGGAACTGCCGGAGGACGCGGAAGATTGGGTGATTGCGGAGTTCAATCTATCGGAGCAGCCCATTATGACGATCAATCTGGCGTCCGATATTGGTTTGTTCCCTCTGCAGAAGATTGCGGAGGATCTGAAGGACCGGCTGAAATCGATACCCGGCATACTGGAGGTGAGCCGGATCGGCGGACTGGAGAAGGAGGTGCAGATTCGCGTCGATCCGGAAAAGATGCAGTATTTCAATCTGGATTTGAACATGATCTCCGAGACGGTAGCGTCCGAGAACAAAACGATACCGGGCGGTACGGTCAAGGTGGGTCCCAGGGAGCTATTTATCAACGTTCCGGGGGAGGTGGAGAGCATCGACGAGATTCGCAATATGATCGTTACCTACCAAAACAACGCACCCATTTACATCAACGATATCGCCGACGTGCAATTCTCCTTCAAGGAGGTTGCCAGCAGATCCCGTTTGAATCAGGTGGAATCGGTGTCGCTGGAGGTGTCGAAACGGACCGGCGAAAATTTGATAGCCATCGCCAAAAGGGTGAAGGAGATCGTTGCATCGGATCAAAAAAGGTATGGGGACAAAATACGATATTCCATTCTCGGCGACGATTCGGAATTTGTCGAAATGCTGGTAAACGACCTGGAAAACAATATCTATACGGGGATGCTGTTCGTATTTTTCGTGCTGTTTCTGTTCCTCGGCATCCGCAATGCCATATTTGTCGGCGTGGCAATCCCCCTATCGATGCTGATGAGTTTTATGGTACTGCGTTGGGTGGGAATCACCCTCAATTTCATCGTGCTTTTTAGCCTGATCGTCTCTTTGGGGATGCTGGTCGACAACGCCGTGGTGATCGTAGAGAACATCTATCGGCACATTCAATCGGGCAAATCCCGGCTGGAGGCGTCCGTGACCGGTGTCAGCGAGGTGGCCGCCCCCGTTATCGCTTCCACGATGACTACGCTTCTCGCTTTTTTCCCAATCATCTTTATGCCGGGAATCATGGGCGAGTTTATGAACTATCTGCCCAAAACGCTGATTATTACGCTAAGCTGCTCGTTGGTGGTGGGGTTGATTTTCAATCCGGTGATCTGCTCCGCTCTGATGCGCCTTCCCAAGGAGAAGCGGAATCTGAACGAAGAGGAGCTTGCAAAGCAATCCAAGTTTTTGGTGTTTTACAGCAAGGTGTTACGTTGGGCTCTGCGCCATCCGTTTTGGACTTTGCTGATCATATTCTCCTTTTGGCTGGGCGTTGCGGCCTACTATTTCACGATTGCCAACCCCACCAAAAGAACCGAATTCTTCCCGAAGGAGGAGGCGCGGGAGGCGGTAATCCGCATAGAGACCCCCCAAGGTACGATTCTTGAGGTTTCCGACGAAATCGTGCGGCAGATCGAAACGGAGGCGATGGGGTATGCCGTCCATACGGAGTCCATTGTGGCCAACGTAAGGAAGGGAACGAGCAAGATCCGCATGACGTTTCCCAACTGGGAGGAGTGGAAGGATTTGCGGCCCTCCGAAGTGATCGAGCGGGTTCGCCTTCTGCTGCCCAAATTTACCGGTGCCGAGGTGCGCCTGGATCAATCGGGCGGAGGGGGGCCTCCTGTCGGTAGGGCGGTCAACGTGGAAATCACCGGAGACAGTTTCGAGGAGATCTATCGTATCGCCGACGAGATTAAAAACATGATCAAGGATATCGACGGCCTGACAAATCTGGAAACCAGTGCGGATTCCGACCGATCCGAAATCGAGGTGACGATCAATCGGGAAAAAATCGCGCGGCATGGATTGCGCACGAACCAAGTCGCCTCGATCATCCGAACGGCATTCAACGGCAGGGACATTTCCACCTACAAGGAGGATCAGGACGAGTTCGATATTATCGTACGACTGGACGAGAAGTTTCGCCGCTACGATTCCGATCTCGGATCCCTGAGGATTATGACGCCGCAGGGAGAATCGGTCGCTTTAAGCGAACTTATGACGGTGCGACGCGTCAAGGCGGGCGGGACGATTCACCACCTGGATCTAAAGCGGGTCGTTACGGTAGAGGCGGATGCGACCAAAAAGAGATCGGGCGCGGAGGTGCTAAAGGACGTGAAAAAAACCCTGGGCGGATATGTGGAGAAACTGCCCAGTGGAATTACGGTCGAATATGCCGGTGCCGACGAAACGCAAAACGAAACCCAGGATTTTTTGGTCCAGAGCTTTGGCGTAGCGCTGTTCCTGATCTTTCTGCTGCTGGTAACGCAGTTCAACTCCTTTATCCGACCGTTTATCATCCTAGCTTCCGTTTTCACCTCCCTGGCGGGAATTTTTCTGGGTATGACGATCCATTCCGCTCCGATCAGCATTCTGATGGGAGGCATTGGAACCATCTCCTTGGCTGGGATTGTGGTCAACAATGCCATTGTGATGATCGACTATATCGGACAGCTGCAAAAGAGAGGATACGAGTATCGGGATGCCATCGTAATTGCCGGAATGGTGCGCCTGCGTCCCGTCGTTCTAACGGCAGTCACGACGGTATTGGGGTTGATGCCGATCACGATGGGTATGGACATCAACTTCTATCGATGGCCGGACGTCGTGGTGTTCGGTTCGGAAGGGGGCACCTTCTGGAAGCCGATGAATCATGCCATCATTTACGGATTGGGAGTGGCGACCTTTCTGACGCTGTTTTTGGTTCCCGTGCTCTACTCTTTGACGGAAGGGCTAAAAATCCGGACAGCCGCGCTTACGGCCAGAATATTCAAGTGATTCCATTCGTCCTGCCCGCAGTGTCCAGGCAGTCGGAACGATCTGCGCCGCTATTCCGGAACCGCTTTTGCGAATTCGCATTCCAACGAATCCATCAGCTCCTTCACGGAGACGATCTCGTTCACGCGGTATGCATTGGCGCCGGCAAAGGCAAATCCGTTTTCCAGATCGCCGTCCTTGGCGTTTTTTAGTGCTGAGGCAATGCAATAGGGCGCCTGCCGGTAGTCGCAGGTTTTCAAACATTTCCAGAAACATTTGAACGGTTTCCGCTCGCCGGCCGCAACCTGCTTGAGAAAACGGTTTTCGATGGCGCGTCCGGGCAGTCCCACCGGACTTTGGATAATGGCGATATCCTCCTTTTGCGCATCGATGTAGGAGCGCTTGAAGGCCATTCCGGCATCGCACTCGTGGGTGGCGACAAACCGCGTTCCCATTTGTACCCCTCCGGCACCGAGCTGCAGATATTTTCGAATGTCTCCCCCCGAATACACTCCTCCGGCCGCTATCACGGGAATGCCCCTGCCGGCCTGCCGCTCGTATGTGCGGACGACGGAAACGACAGCGGGAACGATAACCTCCAAAGCGTACTGGGGATTGTCGATCTGATCCCTTTTAAATCCCAGGTGCCCTCCCGCCAAGGGTCCCTCCACAACGACGGCGTCCGGAACGGTATCGAACTTGTTCGTCCAATACCGAAATATCAGCTCTGCCGCTTTGGCCGACGAGACGATGGGAACAAAGGCCGTATTGATCTCTCTAAGTTTTTTGGGGGGAAGACTCTTCGGAAAGTGCAGAGGCAAACCCGCTCCCAAAAAGAGCATGTCTATTCCCTCTTCGATGGCGCACTCCAAGATTTTGTCATAGTCCGATATCGCAACCATGATGTTGCATCCCAGTACTCCGTCCGTTTTCTCTTTGGCTTTTCTGATCTCCTTTGCCAGTGCGGTTCGGTTGATTTTGCGGAAGTTTTTCTCCCCGCTTAAAATTCCTATGGCCACGGTCGAGATCACGCCGATACCCCCCTCTTCGGCAACGGCTGCGGCAAGGCCGGACATGGAGATACCGACTCCCATCCCTCCCTGCACGATAGCCTTTCGGGCGGTGTGTCTGCCGATTTTTAATGGTGGAAGCTTTGCTCCGTTCTGCTGCATCGATATTCCCCGTATCAAAATAGTAGGGGAACCTCCTTTGGTGTTACGGAGGTTCCTTAAGTGGGATCGACGGGCTCCGCCGCCTCCCCTATCTCCGTTCTTTTGGAAAACGATACGTACCGAAACGGCATCCGTCTGTAAAAGAAATGTAAAAAAAAGGGTTTAACGCCTTTGAAACATTGGGGAATTAGGATAATTTGGCGCAGCGATAGACCCGATACTCCTCCAACCGACCGGATTGGCCGCAACCAATGAAGAAAAAGCACTCCTTTTTTTTCCATATTTTCGTTTTTGTACTGGCGCAAATTGCCTGGCTGTTCATGCTCGGACTTTGGATCTATCTCTACGTCTATAACGTCATCATCCTGAACCGACTGGGGGAGGTTCTGCCCAAACAGTTGATCTCGCGGGGAATGGATGTGTTCATTCTGGTGGGCGGCTGCATTTTGTTCGTGGCCGTTTCGATCGGCATGTCCCTGATTTTTCGCTACTTGAGTCTGCACCTGAAATTGAACAATCTTTACGATACCTTCATTGCGAACGTCACTCACGAACTCAAATCGCCTCTGGCTTCGATTCAACTCCACCTGGAAACGATGAACATGAGAAAAGTTACCAGGGAGAAGCAAAAGGAGTTTTTTGCTCTGATGCTGAAGGATTCCGACCGCCTGAAAAATCTCGTCAACTCCATTTTGGAGATTTCGGGGTTGGAGCATAAGGACCTTGCCTACAACTGCGACATCTATCCGACCGAAACTATCGTCAAGAATCTGCTGCGGGAGAGCATGGATCAATTGAACCTATCGGACGACAGGGTGGAGGTCGTTGGAAAGTGTCCCCACGAATGCGTCGTCGACAAAAATGCCTTGCGGATCGCCTTCGACAATCTCCTGGACAACGCCCAAAAGTATACGATGCGACCCTTCAAAATTACGGTCACGCTGGGTTATACGAAAAAGAACGTGACGATACGGTTTCAAGACGACGGCATCGGCATCGGACCGCCGGACCAAAAGAGGATATTCAAAAAGTTTCACCGCATCTACAATCGGGACATTCCCAATGTCAAGGGCACGGGTTTGGGTTTGTATTGGGTGCGGGAAATCATCAAATATCACGGGGGGAAAATCGAAGTTTCCAGCGAGGGAAGGAATAGAGGAGCCAGTTTCACCATACACCTCCCGATATATCGAATTTACAAAACGCGCTATTTGAACTATCTGCTGAAAATCGCCAAACGGAAAAAGGAGCTGCGAAACGAAGACAATGGCTAACGATACTCTTTCGGGGGGAAATATCCTGCTGGTCGAAGACGAAGAATCCCTGGCAGTCGGGCTGGAGTACAACCTCAAAGAGGAGGGTTTCCAGGTCTTTTGGGCAAACGACGGGAAAAAGGCCATTCGGATTTTTGATCCGGATTCCACCGATCTGGTAATACTGGACATCATGCTGCCCTATCACGACGGATTCGAAGTGGCGCGCCATATTCGGAACAGATCCCCCCAAATGCCGATTCTGATGCTGACGGCCCGCACGGCAGCGGAAGACAAAGTGCGTGGCTTAGTAGTCGGTGCGGACGACTATTTGACGAAACCCTTCCATCTGCAGGAGCTGCTGCTGAGAGTAAAAGGGATGCTAAGAAGGAAGGGTTGGTATAGGAGAATCGAAGGGGGAGATCAGATCGTCGAATTCGGAGAGAATCGAATCGACTTCAAAACGCTGTCCTGTCGTTCGGGAAAGAGACACTTTAGAATTACGCCGCTGGAGGCGATGGTGATCCGATATCTGATGGATCATCGCGGTAGGATCGTGACGCGAAAGGAATTGTTGGAAAATGTATGGCGTATCAATTCGGAAGTGGAGACGCGGACTGTCGACAACTTTATCATGCATCTGCGCAAGTACTTCGAATCCAACCCGTCAAAACCAAAATTCATCAGAAGCATAAGGGGAGTCGGATACACCTTCGAGGAGGAGGGGTCCGCAAGATGAAAATACCGGGAGCCGGGTCTCTTCCCTTTTTCCGATGGCTCTCTATCCGTCCCTTCTCATAACGGCGACGATCTTCTGCAAGGTTTGCTTCCACTCTTCGACGGGAACCTGGCAGGTGCCGACCCTCGAATGACCGCCGCCGCCGTACCGCAGCATCAGCTTCCCGATGTCGGTTTTGCTTGTGCGGTTGAGGATACTGTGTCCGCAAGCAAAAACGACGTTCCTTTTTTCTCTGCCCCACATAATGCGCACATCGACATTTTGCACCGGATGGAGAGCGTAGACGATAAATCGGTTGCCGCTGAAAATCCTGTCCTCGTCCTTCAGGTTCGTGACGATTACGTTGTCCTCCACAGTCGAGCATCGCCTGATCATATCGACAAAAAAGTCCTGCTGGTCGAAATATCGCATGATCCGTTCTCGGACATCCTCTATTTCGATGATCTCTTCTGCCGTTTTGGTCCGACAGTAGCTTATCATATCCTCCATCAACCGGTAGTTGCCGATGCGATAGTCCTTAAATCGGCCCAGTCCCGTTCTTGCGTCCATGATGAAAGAGAGCAGTATCCACCCTTCGGGGTCGAGAATCTCCTTTTCGGTCAGGTCGCCCGAATCGGACCTGTTCACCGCTTCGATCAGCGGCAGCAGTTGCGGGCCGAAGGTCGATTCTCCTCCATAGTATTCCCAGACCAACTGCGCCGCGCTGGGAGCCTTCCGGGACACTCCCTCGTATTCCGCTCTTTCCCTCTTCAGCCGCTCCTCTTCGCTGGCGTGATGATCGAACCACATTTTGCAGCCCGCTGCGTAGGGAACGTTCGCCAAAATATCGTTGTCGTCCACATCGATCTTGCCGTCCTGAATATCCTTCGGATGCACGAATAGATAACTGTCGACAATCCCCTTCTCCTCCAGCAGTACCGCACATACCAATCCGTCGAAGTCGGATCTGGTGACAAGTCTCATAAAAATCTCCAATCGTGTTTTTGACGACAGCCAAAGTCTGCTAAACCTCGATAATACCACGAACGTTTCCGATCAAGCAAGAAATCTGCCGCATTGGACCTCCATGACAGCTCCCGGGCCGTTGGAGCAGCTGTATGGGAGGGGCGATTCGCTCAGACATTGAAACGAAAATTGACGATATCGCCATCTTTCACTGCGTAGCTCTTTCCCTCCAGACGGACGGTTCCCCTTTTTCTTGCCTCGCGGTAGCTTCCCGCTTCCATCAAATCGTCGTAGGAGAGAACCTCCGCCCGGATGAAACCCCTTTTCATGTCGGAATGTATCGTTTCGGCCGCATCGACGGCGGCGGTCTCCCTTTTGATGGTCCAAGCCCTGACCTCGTCCTCTCCTACCGTGAAGAAGGAGACAAGTCCGAGCAGTTTGTACGACTCCTCTACGATACGGTCGGCCGCCAGCATTTCGATATGGTATTCCTGCAAAAAGTCGGCGGCATCCTTTGCGGCCATCTGCGTTATTTCGTGCTCCAGCTTGCCGCGGATCGCCAGGCAGCGTTCTCTTTCCACCGTGTCTCCGGTTGCGGGAGTGCTTGCATCGTTGTCCCCGTTGTTGAAAAGAACCAGGGTCGGTTTTGCCGAAAGAAAGGTAAATCCCTTTAGCACACGATCCGAAGCAAGTTCCGGTACTCTTCGCAGGGGAGTCTCCTCCTCCAGGTTCGCCAGGCATCGTTCCAGCAGCGCCACTTCCAAGCTGTCGATTTTACGTCCTCTCTTTTTCTCCAGACTCAGGTTGTCCAGCCGCTTTTCAACGACTATTTGGTCCGCCAAAATCAGCTCCTGGTCCAGTTGGCGAAAATCGTCCGACGTTTTGGAAATTTGCTTCCCGCATGTTGCAAAATTGCGGACGACATGAACCAGCGCATCACAATCGCGAACCCGGTTCCAAATCCGCTCCCTTCCGTTCTCCCCCTTTCCGGGAAGAAAATACTCGACCTGGGCGAAGATCGTCTTTTTCGGTCCGTACATCTCGCT
>CAZLTI010000044.1:0-17222 GCA_964562335.1 uncultured Pseudomonadota bacterium
TGTTATTGAACGAAAAGGAGTTGAAGTATTGATCTGAAATCAGTGGAATAAGAATCAATTGTGAAGTAACGAGTTATGCGGGAATCGCAGACGTTAGTTTTGACAATATGATCGAGTGGACAAGGAGGCGCAATGATACGTCGACCCGCTGTGGCGGGCAGGTTCTATCCCGGCAATAAAAGGGATTTGCAAGAGGAGTTGAGGCGTTGCATTGAGAAATCCGCATCGCCCAGGAGAGTGATCGGAGTGATCTCTCCCCACGCCGGGTACATGTTTTCGGGAGGCTGTGCGGGCAAAGCCTTCGGCATGGTGGAAATACCGGAGACGGTCGTTATTCTGGGAGTCGACCATCGAAGATCCTCCGGTTATTCTTTCGCGGTCGACGGAAACGAATGCTGGAGAACGCCGCTGGGCGACGTAAAAATCGACGGGCGGCTGCGCAGGAGACTTCTTGCCCGATCGGCGCTTTTTAGATCGACATCCGGTGCGGGAACCCGGGAGCATTCGCTGGAAGTGCAGGTTCCGTTTATCCAATACTTGAATCCCCAGGCCAAAATCCTACCCGTTTTGATATCCTCCGGCGATTCGGCGGCTCTGATCGAAGCGGGGGAGCGTCTCGCCGAGTCGATCGAGGAGAGTGGCGATGTTCTCCTGCTGGCTTCCACCGATATGAGCCATTTTCTCGATGCCGACCTGGCCGAAAAGTACGACCGTATGGCCGTGGAAAGGATCGAGAGGCTCGATCCCGCCGGACTGTTCGATGTCGTTCGCGCCAACGGCATTTCCATGTGCGGCGTGGAACCCACCGCGACGATGCTGGCAGCCGCACGAAAGCTCGGCGCCACCGAAAGCGAGGTGGTCGAGTATACCAATTCCGGTTTCGTTAGCGGCGACAAAAGCGAAGTGGTAGCCTACTTGAGCATGCTGGTTCACTGATCGTTGCCCTTTCGGGTTCGGTGCGTCTCCATGGACTTTAGCATGGCATGGACGGAGCGCGTATAGGGGTATTCCGATCCGCTTCGGGCATATTGCAAAACGGAGCCGGAGATGGCGTCGATCTCGCTTGGACGACCGGACTCGAAATCCTGCAGCATGGAAGTTTTATTGTTCCCGGTTCTTTTCAGACTGTTCAGATGCATCTCCCACAGCTCCTCGAAATCGATCTCGACTCCGGCCCGTTTTGCTGCCGAAACGCTCTCTCTCCCCAAATGCCTCATCAAATCCAACATCAAGGGATAGTCGAGCAACTCCCCGTTTTTCATTCCGGTCAATGCGGATGCGGTGTTGACCATGGCGTTGATGGCGAGTTTTTTCCAGAGGTCGGGTTTGGGGTCTTCCCTGTAGGCGACGTTCAATCCCTTTTCGGCCAGGAGATCCGCCACCCATTTTATCGAGTGGCCGGGAACGGCCGACCCCAGGCGGATAAAACCGTCGCCTCCCCAACCGATCACGCCGGGAGCAATCCGATACGCGCCATACGTATCGATTCCGGCGCCCACCCGGTATTTTCCGAAGATCGAGACCAGCTTTTCCATATTTCCCAGTCCGTTTTGCAGAGTCAGTGCAACGCCTTTCGGTTTGAGCAGCTCTTTTAATGGCGACAGAAGTTCCGTCGCGTGGGATTTTACCAATACGACGATCAGGGAAGAGGGCTCCAGATCCCGCGTTTGGGAGGAAATCGCCGACAATCCGAAGTTCGTCCGTTTTCCCGTCCGGTCCCTTTCGATGGTGATGCCGTTTTCCTTCAGGGCGTTTAGCTGTTCCCCCTCCCTTTGATATACCTGCAGTTCTGCGCCTCCCTCGATAAGACGCGCCGCCAACAGGCTTCCCAAAGCCCCGCATCCCGCCACGGTTATCGGCATGTCCCCACTCCTCCCGCTCCATATACGGCCCTTTTGGAGGAAGGACCGGCCGGGAGCCGAACTCTACGCTCTTCGCACGGCATGGTTCCCCGCTGTTGAAAAGGATGAACCGGTAAAAAAGAGTTTTGGGGCTAGCGTCGATCCACACGAATCCGACATTCGAAATCGTTGATATCCCATCGGGCGAATTCGTCCGAAGTTGTGTCGGCAAACGTTAGCGAGTCTGCCAATGTCTCCTGCCGGATGTAGTCCGCATGCGTTTCGAGCGCCTTGCGAAGTCCCGTTTTACAGGAGTATTGGATATGGATACGGTCGGTTACGCCAAATTCGCGATTTTTGCGGGTGAGCTGAATTTTATTGACGAATTCTCTTGCCAGTCCCTCTTCGATCAAATCCTTCGACAGTTCGACATTCAGAGCCACCGTCAGGTCGCCTTCGCTTTCCGCAACAATGCCCTCCTTCTCCCTTCTTTGGATGAGAAGCTCGTCCGGCCCCACTTCGAACGGCTGTCCCTCCATATCCAGCGTCGTTTTGTTGCCGTTTTCAATGGAGAGAAGAGTTTCGCTGGACAGTGCTTCGATTTGAGGACGAATCGTTTTCAACCCTTTGCCGAGTTTCCTGCCAAGCACCTTGAAGTTGGGCTTTGCCTCAAGGCGGACCAGGTGCTTGTCGCTATCGGCAATTTTGACCTCCTTAACGTTGAGTTCGTCGGCAATCAGGTCGGACATACTCCCCAAAACGGAACCGATTTCTCTATTGTTCGTAAGCAGCGTAATCGACCGCAGCGGCTGGCGCATCTTGATCCGATGTTTGGAGCGAAGTGCTCGGCCTATATTGACGCTGCGTTGAACCACATCCATCTCCTCCTCCAGCGGCCGATCGCGAAATCCGGCATCCGGTTCGGGGTAGGAGCAAAGGTGGACGCTTTCCGGCTCTCCCTCCCGTTTCAGCGTCCGATAGATATTTTCGGCGATAAAGGGAATAAAAGGTGCGATCACTTTGCTTAGCTCGAACAGCACCGTGTAAAGGGTATTGTAGGCCTGCTTCTTGTCCTCCCCCCTGCCGGATTTCCAGAATCTTCTGCGGCTGCGGCGCACGTACCAATTCGTCAGCATATCGATAAAGCCCATAAACGGGGATACCGATCGGTTCAAATCCATCGCCGCCATGGAGGTTCTGACGTCGTCAATCAAACGATGCAGCCGCGACAGTATCCACCTGTCCAGGGGATTGGACAGTTCGTTCGGCGACTCTACGGCAACCGGCTGCCAGCGGTCGATATTGGCGTAGGTGGTAAAGAACACCAGCGCGTTCCATAGCGGGATCATGTTTTTGCGCAGCGTTATCTTCAGTCCGGTTTCCGAAAACCGAAACTCCTCCGCATGAATGGCTCTGGAGTTCAACAGGTATAGACGGACGGCGTCCGCTCCGTATCGATTCAGCATTTCCGACGGGTCGGGATAGTTTTTGAGCTGTTTGGACATTTTCTTGCCGTCTTCCGCCAGTATCATTCCGTTGACGATGCAACTTTTGAAGGCGGGTTTTTGAAACAGGGCGGTACCCAGCACGAGTAGCGTATAGAACCAGCCTCTCGTCTGGTCCAATCCTTCGCAAATGAAATCTGCCGGAAAGTTGCGGTCGAACTTCTCCTTGTTCTCGAAGGGATAGTGCTGCTGTCCGTAGGGCATTGCGCCCGATTCGAACCAGCAGTCCAGAATCTCCGGAGTGCGTTTCATGCTGCCCCCACATTTCGGGCAGCCGAAAACGACGGCATCGACGAAATGGGAGTGCAGATCCTGCAAAGAGACGTTTGCCCTCTCCTCCAGCTCCTTTTTGCTGCCGATGCAGTGCCGGTGCCCGCACTCCTCGCAAATCCAGACCGGTATCGGATTGCCCCAATAGCGATTTCGGCTGATCGCCCAGTCGCGGGCGCCCTCCAGCCATTTTCCCATTCTTCCGTCTTTGATGCCCTCCGGCGACCAGCGAATCTGCCGGTTGTTTTCGATCATCTGCCGCTTGATGGCTTCGACGTTTACAAACCACGAGGCAACGGTACGATACATCAGGGGAGAGCCGGAACGCCAGCAGAAGGGATAGGCATGAGAGATCGTTTCCTGCTTCAGAACCTTTTGCTCCGATTTCAGTCTCCTCATGATCGTCTTGTCCGCATCCTTGAAGAACCGACCCTCCAGATCCGGAGCCTCTCCGGTAAAGTATCCGAGGTCGTCGATGGGCATCACGTGCGGCAGACCGTACTTTTTGCCCATCTCGAAATCGTCCTCGCCGAAACTTGGCGCCGTATGCACGATACCGGTTCCCGCCGCCAAATCGACATGATCTCCCAAAATGACTCTGAAGGAGTTTTCCGTCGCCATTTCCGCATAGTAGGGAAAAAGCGGTTCGTAGCAGATTCCTGCCAAATCCCTCCCCGGTATCTCCTTGACGATTGCGGTTTTTGTCTCTTTGCCGAAATTGCTTTCGATCAGGCTCTTTGCCAGATAGTAGCGCGTTTTGCCGACCTCCACCTCCGCATAGACTATCTCCGGATGGACCGCCAGCGCCAGGTTGGAAGGCAAAGTCCACGGCGTTGTCGTCCAGGCGAGGAGAAAGGTGTCCTCTCTGCCGGAGACCTTGAATTTGATCGTCACGGAGGGGTCGGACACCTCCTTGTATGCCAGGTTTACCTCGAAGTTGGAGACCGGCGTATTCAGTCGCGGGCTGTAGGCGACGACCTTCTTGCTTTCGTAGATGAGCTTTTTTTCCCAAAGGGTTTTGAACACCCACCAGATGGACTCCATAAAATCGGCATCCATGGTTTTGTAGTCGTTTTCCATGTCGATCCACCGACCCATTCTTTTGATGGTGTTTTTCCATTCGGTAGTATATCGCAGAACGATCGAACGGCACATCTCGTTGAACTTGTCGACTCCCAGGGCCTCTATATCCGTCTTGCCCCTGAGGCCCCGTTCCTTTTCGACTTCGTACTCGACGGGAAGTCCGTGGCAGTCCCAGCCGAATCGCCTTTCCACTCTATTCCCAAGCATGGTCTGGTATCTGGGAACGACATCCTTTATCGTTCCCGCAATCAGGTGTCCGTAGTGCGGCAGACCCGTTGCAAACGGGGGGCCGTCGTAGAAGTAGAAGGTGTTCTCTTCCGGACGCTCTCTGACGGACTTTTTAAATATATCGTTTTTGTCCCAAAATTCCAGGACGGTTTCTTCCAGTTGGGGAAAGCCTGTTTTATTGTCGATGGTTTTTCGCATATTTTTTGTCTCCGTGCTGGGGATCTCCGTTGCGGGCCATTTCCGCACCGATGGCCGGATTCGCCCATTCCGTGCGGAGGGTCCGGCGTTTAGCGATTCGTCCAGGGTATTTTCATGGAAAAGGCGGCCGCCTTTCCGTTTCGGCTGCTATTATCTACTTTCCGTATGAAAGCCGAACAGGTTCCTCTTTTTGTAGTCGGGACGGTTTTTTACCGCTCTTTTGACCTCCCCGTAGATTTTTTTGAAAAGCATAAGGTCGTTCGGTCCCAGTTTCTCAATCTTCGTTCGCTGAACTTCATGAAAAAAATCCAGATAGATTCCGGCCTGTCTCATATCGTCATGGTACAGGCCGATCAGAACGAGAATTCTTGCGGTTTTGAACGATATTGCATAGTCCCGTGCGATTTTAAACAGACTCTTCGCCTCTTCGTCCGCCCTTGCCAGCAATTGGTCGGCTTTTTCTTGGTCTCCGTCGGCCGATACTATCTCCGCCAGGTTCAAAAGCAGGGAGATCAGGACCCAGTTCTGATTCGGGTCGTTCCCTTCTTTGGCAAGCGCGGTGGTCGCGGATATGGCCAGGTGGTAGCTCTTGACGGCTGTCGGCAGGGAGCGGGTCGGCTCCTCCGTTTCCCGTTTCCATCCGCCGAAAAGCTCTTTTCTTTCTGCGATTTGGGAGCACCAGTCCCGGCGGAAAGCCTCCGATAGCAGTGCGGGAACCTGCCCCTCGCGAGAGCGGCGAAACATCGATACCTGTGCACTGGCGAAGAGACAGGTGGGGCAGACGATAATTTTTACATAGTTGTAGTCGATAAAATCGAATCCTTCGAAGCTTTCCCGGTACGTTATGATACCGAATACGTTGCGATCCGGTTTTTGCGTTTTCGGTTTGAGCCGAAACGCCGCAAAGGGTTCGTCCGAACCGCAAACGAAGCACCGGACCGAATGTTCCGTGATCGAATTGAACGGTTGGCTTTGCCGGGCTTTACTTTGAGTCCTCCTTTTTGCTTTGAATTCCCGTTTTGCGATTAGCTTGGCCTTTTTCCGTTTCCATTCGATTCCCTGGCGGCACCATTGCAGCAGATGTTCCAACCTGCCGTTCGAAATGCCGCACACTCCCGCCAGCCGTTTCAGATATGCCTGCTCTCTGTAGCTGAGGTTTTCGTCGGCCGAAACGATCAGCATGGACTCGACGAATATCCGTCCGACGATCTCCTGCGGAATATCCGGTATGGACTCGATGGGCGGGCATATTCTGTTGTGGACGTAAGCCAGCAGATTCCGCTTCTCCTTTTGATCCTCCAGAAAGGTGGTCGCCATTTTGACGAAGGCGATCTCCTCCTTTTCCACATTGCCGTCGCAAATGATGGAGGCGATCAGCACTTTGGCGTACCAGGCCTTCTGATCGCGGTTGAGGCTGCCGATCGGCACCAGCAGGTTTTCCGAACGTTCGTCGAACAACTCCTTCTGGGAGTTTTTCCAGGAAAGGCCCTCCCTCCCCCAATCGATTGCCGCCGCGTAGTAGTGGTCGGAGAAACGGAACAGGTCGGCAACCTTTTTGAGAAAGCTTTTTTCCTTCGCATCGAAGTCGGCGTCGGAAATCAGAATCAGAATCAGCTCGATAAAGACGGCGGCCAGAATATCGGCGCTCACGCCTTCGGGAGCGGACAGGGCCGGGATATCCCTGTTTGCTACGGAAGCCATCAGCCTTTTCCTCTCCTCCGCCTCTTCGACAATGGAAAAGACCCGCTTCAGAAATTCGGTCTCCGATGCGTCGATCTCGTTGTCGGCGAGAATGGCGGCGACCACGGTTCGTGCGTACCAAATTTTCTGCGCGGTCGTTAAACTGTGAACCGGAACACTCACCTATTCCTTCAATTTATGCGTTGAGCCACCAGAACCCCATCGCTGAACGGCAAAAACGTGCATGCGAAACCCGGAAACCTTGCTATTTCTTCGTTGAACCGTTTCAGAAGATCCGTTCCGATTTTATACCTTTTGGCTTCCCCTTCCGACAGGCCGAGCACTTTGCCGTTGAAAAAGATATTGTCCGCAACCAGTATCCCTTCCGGACGAAGCGCCTTATGGCAGCTCTCCATCAGATCGACATACTCCCTTTTTGTCGAATCCAGAAAGATCATGTCGAATCGCTTGGAGTTTCCGCGAAAAAACTCGTCCGCCCACTTGTCGAGCAACTCCACTCTGTCGGCGTTGTTGGATCTTTTCAGGTATTCCGCACACTGCGCCAGTCTTTCGCGATTGACGTCCAGAGCGGTTATGCGGCATTCGCCGCAGCCCGCCAGCATCCAATGGGTCGAATAGGATATTCCGCAGCCGATTTCCAGGATCGCTTTTGGCCGGTATAGGGAACAGATCATCGACAGAAACCGCCCCATCTCGTCGTCCACGATCGGAACCCCTCTTTTGTTCCCTACCCTTCGTATCTCCCGCATCAGGCCGGATAGCGGCGGATTCAGCTCCTCCGTATATCGCAGTGCGCGTTCGTAGAAAGTATCCATAGGCGTTCCAGTGGCGCTATTGCGGAAAAGATGCCTACGGGAACGATGTCGGTCGAACTCGAAACCGAACCGCTCTGCGGCACTCCCTTTCGGAACGGAAGGGATACGGCAGGGGACGGATGCTTGGAATCAATATCCGTCCGGTTTGATCAGCACGTCGATCCTTCGGTTCAATCTTCTCAGTTCGGAGGTTTCGTTGGGCACTTTTGGGCGAGTCGAACCGTAGCCTACGATTTCCATTCGTTGGCTTTCTATGCCGAACTCTTCCAGCAGTCTGGCGATCGAACCCGATCGGGCGCCGCTGAGTTCCCAGTTGGAAGGAAACACCGTGTTGCTGATGGGAATATTGTCGGTGTGCCCTTCGATCACAATGGAATTGGAGATGGAATATAGAATGCGGGCAAATTTCTCGATAATATCCCGTCCCTCCTGAAGGGGGCTTGCCGAACTGGGTTGGAACATTGCCGTATCGCTGAACGAGACGGTAATGCCGCGGTCGTCGACCGTGATGTCCGTCACGTCCGCAATATCGCTCTTTTTCAGGGAGCTTTCGATATTCTCCATGAAGGTCGGAGCGCCGGTAAAGATGAAGGGAGAGGCGGGGGGGCCGCCCTTGAACGAGGCGGCGACCGCCTTGAATTTCTCTTCGTTGGTTTTGGACATGGCGAACAGCAGTATGAAAAAGCAGAGCAGCAATGTCACCATGTCTCCGTAGGTGTAGATCCATTCCACCCGCTCTTCGCCGCACTTACAGTTGCACTCCTCTTCGACGGCCATCTATTTTCCTTTTTCGCCGCTGAATTTCAGCTCTTCGTAGGTCGCCTTCAGCTCCGGCGTCAGATAGTTCATGAGATCCTGTTCGATAAACTCGGCGCGTTCGTTTCTTTCGATAAACAAAACGCCGTCCCGAACCATCTCGTAGAGTACCAGTTCGTTTTCCCTGGCGGTTTCCAGCACGGTTGCCCAGGGAAGAAACACGCCGTTCGACAGCAGCGATCCGTACAGCGTAGTAATCAACGCGACTGCCATGTTGGGACCGATTTTGCTGGGGTCGCTCAGGTCCTGCAGCATCAGAACCAATCCGATCAGCGTTCCGATCATGCCGAAGGCCGGAGAAAGGGTGGACATCTGCTTTACCACCTTCTGGTCGAGCTGCTTTTTGATGTCGGTATATTTCAATTCGGACTGTAGGATGTCGGTGATCACCTCCCGATCGATGCGGTCGACAACCAACCTGAGTCCGTTTCTAAGATATTCGTTGTCGATGCTCGGCAGGGAGTCTTCGATGGCCAGCACGTTTTTTCTGGCCACCTTGGCCACGTCGACAATGACCACGAGGGTTTCGATGAGAGGAATCGCTTTCGCCCTGTATACTCTTTTTATCGATCTGCCTGCTCCGAGAAATACGTCCATGGGGAAGGATGCCATCGTAGCCGCCAGAGTCCCGAACAGCACGATGATGACGCTGGGGGCATTCCACATGTATTGGAGGTTTTGTACGATCAAATCTGGAGTCAGTACCCCAAAGGTGAAAACGGCTACGATCGCCACCGTTCCCAGTAGTGCCGCAAGATCCATAACTCCCTTATCCGAGATTGCGTTTTCGTATCTCACCGTGCCCGTTCGCTTGGGACGATTTCCGCCTTCGCTGCATTCGGTGCAACCATGGCAAAATACCGTCTCATACCACTATAGCGGAAAACATGTAAAGCAAGATCTGCTCAATATCGGTAGCCCGCCAACGGGAGCTTTTTTGGGTGTGGAGCTTGCATGGTCACTAAATATCCGTTCCGTTTTCGCAAGACCGTCTTGCGGGAGGGTCTCGAACCATCCTGAAATGCAAGAACCCAAATTCCAAATCGAAACATGTCCCCATTGAGAGTCCGGAGAGACTTTTGGCGGAAATCCGTCGGATACGTTCTGGGTATTGTGCTTCTGCTCTTCCTCGTTTCGTGCGACTTTTCGAGAACTGTACAGAGGCAAAAAACCGTCGAGAACGCACGGCAGCGCTACTTCGGCAACTGTTCGGAATTGCGCCTGCGCAGCAGCTTCGAATTCCATGAAAACGCCAAGGACTATCTTGCTTCCTACTTTAAAACCAGAAAGGAGAGCGAACTCTTCTTCGCCTGGTACTCCATGGAGGATTCCGTCTATCTGGCAAGGTCGGTGAAGAACTGTTGGGACAAAAGAAACAAACACTTCTATGCGGCCAAGAATATCTTTCAAAAAAACCGCGTACTGCATCGGCTGATCGTTCAAAACATGAGACAGGTTCCGCAGGCGCAGCTTTCCGAGCTGTATTTGGAGGAGTACCAAAAACTCTTTGTGCGCGACATTCGGTAGAAGTGGCCATGCGCGCTGCCGGAACCGTCTATGATTCCCGACTGCAACGAAACGATCGTAGGAATTGCCACTGCACCGGGAGGTGCGGGGATCGGAATCGTCAGGTTGAGCGGAAGGGACTCCTTCGCTATCGCCGCAAGGTTCTTCCGACCCAAAAATTTCGATACGCTTTTCGAGCAGAGGGATCGGACCATGACCTACGGATGGATCGAAGATGGGAATCTCACCCTCGACGAAGTGCTGGTATGCACCATGCGAAAACCCCACAGTTTTACTGCCGAGGACGTTGTGGAAATCCAGTGCCATGGGGGAGGTTTTGTCGTTCGGAGTATCCTGGAGGTCGCGATCAGGTGCGGAGCGCGCTTGGCCCGACCGGGAGAGTTCACGCAGCGCGCCTTTTTGAACGGCAGAATCGATCTGACTCGAGCCGAAGCGACGAACGATCTGATTGGCGCCAAAACCGGCCTGGGGCTCGATCTGGCCGTCAATCAGCTGAAGGGAAGGCTATACGAAAGGATTGCCGCGCTCAAGGAGGAGGTAGGTTGGACGCTCTCCCTGATCAATGCGGAGATCGATTTCCCCGAGGAGGATATCGTTTTTGCCCACTCGAATGAAATCGCAGCGAAGCTTCGGTCCGTCGAGGCGGAGATTCGGGAGCTGGTCGCTTCCGCCGATGTCGGGATTGCAGTGCGGGAGGGCTGGAAAGTGGTTCTGGCCGGCGAACCCAACGTGGGGAAGTCCAGCATTCTGAACGGCTTGCTGAAACAGGAGCGTTCGATCGTAACGCAAATACCGGGAACGACTCGCGATACGATAGAGGAGTGCTGCTCCATCGGGGGCATTCCCGTTTCGTTGACGGATACCGCAGGCATCCGTCAAACGGAGGATTTTCTGGAAAGGGAGGGAATCGGTCGAACATACGCCGCCATCCGAAAGGCCGATTTGATCGTCTGGGTGATCGACGTGACGAAACCGATGGATAGCGTCGAACTGCCTGCGGAGCTGGCATCTTCGGACCTCCCCATTCTGACGGTATTCAACAAAAAGGACTGTCTGGACGGTGGTTTTGTTCTTCCGGACCGGTGGAAGGGAGGCCGTTACGCGGTCATTTCGGCATTGGAAAAGGAGGGAATCGCCGAACTTCGCGACCTTCTCCATACCTCCATTTCCGGCGGAGGAGACACGAAAACGGAGGATGCGGTGCTGACGAATCTTAGGCAGAAGGCAGCGGCTGCGAAAGCGCTGTCGGCCGTCGAACGGGCTCGAAAGTCGATGGAGGAGGGTCTGGGAGAGGAGTATCTGTCGGTGGATTTGTCCGATGCTTTGAACGCACTTGGCGATATCGTCGGCGAAACGACGCCGGACGAGATGCTGAACCGCGTATTCGCCGATTTTTGCATCGGCAAATAGGACGAATCGGATCGAGTGCGGAGTTCCGCTAGAAAAAAGGGAGAATGAAAGGTAGGGCAGGAATGGAGTCAATGCAACGGTATCGGGAAACGGAGAGGTCCGATCCGGTCATCGAAACGTTGGTGGCCAAAAAGGTGGAACTCCTGAAAAGACTGCTGGTGCAATCGCAGCATTTTGTCGCAGCCGAACAGGATTCGGAGCGGATTTTCTGGTTGAAGCGCAGAACGTTGGTATTCGGGGATCTGAAAAGGGTGGACGAATGCATCGCTCAAAGGGAAAGGGCGTCCGGCATATCGGCATATCGTCAGGAGAAGGGAGCACTCGCGACGATCAAATATTTGCTTCAGTCGATTCGGAACAACAACTCCGCCTCGCTGAACCGTTTGCAGGCGGAAAGTCGAGACCTGAAACGCGAGAAGTCGCAGCTGGAGAAGGGAGCCAAACTGTCGACATACCTTTTCCAGCAGAAGGCCAACGCACCGGTTGCGCCGATCATCAGGAGATGACGAAATATGCGGGCGGGCTTCGGTGCGCGATTCCTGCCGGGAGGATTGCCCGTTCGGCGTATGTAGTGTAGGATGGCCGCATGCACTTTGGGAGCTTTTGTTTCAAAAATGATGAACTAGTAAAAAGTCGAAAAATTACACGAATTGTCATTCCCGCACTGAATTTGCGATACTTTGAGCAAAGAACGGGAATCTAATAAAACCAGTTGACTACAGATTCCCGTTCTTTGCTCAAAGTATCGCAAATTCAGTGCGGGAATGACGGCTTTTGGAGTTTTTACCGGCTCGTCAAAAGTTCCTTCAAACTATCAGTCTATTGGGAGTCGCCATGAAAACGCAGGCAACCGGTCTACAGACCTCCAATCCCATCGCGAAAGCCGACCGAAGAGAAAACGCGGTTCCTGCGGAGCGCGTGCGGGAGGAGAAGCGAACCAAATCGGAGGGGAGCCGCGAATCCAAAGAGTCGAAAAACGATTGGCTTGAAGCGGTGAAAGAACATATTACGGAAAAGGTTCAGTGGAAAAGGATGCGCTTCTACCGCCATGAGGAGGAGGGTCACATTTACGTGGACATTCTGGATAGAAAAACGGGAGAGGTGATCAAAACCTTACCGGAGAGCGACTTTGTCGAGTTGGCCGGCCAGCTGAGGCGCATTCCCGGGCTGACGATCGATATCAACGGATAAATCGGTGAAAGAGACCTATCTATTTCAAAAGTTGCTCAAGGAGATTTGCGGGCTGAAGGCAAAAGCCGGCTCTTTGCAGCGTGTCGAGCTGTCCGAAAAGGGGAAGGAACGGGCGGAAAAGCACTACCGAAAAAGGAGGCCCGTCAAATCGCTCTCTCCGGATTCCCGTCCGCTGGAGGGCAAAAGGAAGGAGTACGTTCAGTTTCAGAAGGAGGTTGCCGCCTCTCGGCACATCCCCGCCAAATCGCCCCCAAAACCGCCGGGTCGCATTTTGAAGCTGCCCAAACCCCTTGGAAGAAAATGAATCCTTCCCGTTGGACAGCCTACCCCTCCTTTTCCCTATAGCCCGCCAGTCAACCGAAAGAAGCCTGCCTGTCGGCATTTTCGGCTCCCAAAGCGGCGAATGCCGAAACGGAAACAAAAACGGGAGTGACCCCCTTCGAGATGCGAGAGAGACGGAGGAGGTCTATTTTTGGTTGGCGATCACTCTCTTTTTCAGCTTTCCGATACTTTCCAGCATCCGTTCGTCTCCGGTAAAAGCCTCGGCTTGGTCGAGAGCATTCAGCAGTTCCGGGAAGTCGGAGCCGTCGACCGGCTTTTTTTCCAGTTTGGCTCTCGCGGAGCGCAGTACCACTACGATAAACATTTCGCGCATATGGTTGCGCTTGGCAAGGGCCTTGAACAGCTGCTCGTCGGTTTCGGCATACAGTGCGGCCTCTTCGAACCGACCGATGCCCTGGAGCAGTTTTTCCCGTTTCTTCCCGAAGTCTGCGGCAGCGTCCGCCTCGACCATGGTTTTTACGGCTTCGATGAAGGAGCGGTCGAAGTCGGAATCCTTTTTGCCGGCTTTGGTGACGATGATATCCTTGCTGGATTTCCGTTCCGCCTCTTCCCGCTTTTTCGCTTCCAGCAGCATACCGCGACTCAGAATGGTCTGGTCCAGCAGATTGAAGAAGGTAATATAGATCGAATTGTCCCCGTTTTTGTACACTAGGGGAGGAATGTCCATGACCGTCGGATTGAAGGAGGCTCTTAGCAGCAGTCGTTTGTGAAACTTCGGATTTCTGACGATGTTGATGTTGTACAGGTATTCCAGGTTTTTGATCGGCACGATTTCCGTTTTTCTCTCGCTATTGGGAATTGTAATGTCCAGTTCGAACTCCTTTTTCGGCTTGCTGCTCCGTTTGTAGAACCGTTTTCTCTCGAATATTTCGTATGGGAAGTGCTCTCCCGACAGTTGGATCTGCCGATCGAACTGTATTTCGACTCCGAATTGCGACACGCCGTCGACCGGAGGCCCTTTCTCGTGCCCTATGATTTTTGTCACCTGATAGGCTCTTTCGAATGTCGGCGCCGTAAACGTCCCCTCCGACAGCATGCTTTTGGTTTGCAGAATTTTATAGGCCCTTTCGTATGTGAGCAGTTCGTTCATTCCGTTAAACAGGCCGACGATATAGCGATATTTGCTTCCGGTACGGTCGCGGCCGAATGCGGTTTCCGTGGGACTGATCAAATCGAACGACTTGATCCGAAACCGAAACTGCATGTTTTCCAGGGGATCGCCGCTGGGAAACGTTTTGACGTAGACATTCGCCTTCAGCGCCATTCGATGGAACTCGTTCTTGTTCAGCACGACAAATCGGGAGTCGTCCAGATCCGGAAACAGCAGACTCCGGTTTCCCGTCAGCCTGATTCTGTCGTCCCGGCTCCACTTGTATATCTGATTGATATACCACTTTTGGGAGCTGCCGTCGCTAAGGATGACGGAAATATAGTAGTCTTGAATATTGTCGTTCTGTACGTAGGTCGACGAAATGGTAAATCGGCCGAAGGCTCCCTTGTCCAGGATTTTCGCCAGCTCCATGGCCGTCTCTTTGTCGGTGTATTTTGGCACTCCGTAGGCGAATCCGGACAGAAGCAGCGGAATCGCGACGGACAGTAGACAGATCCCGAACAGTCTTGTTTTCATTGTGCGTTCCTGTGTTTGATGTGATGCATCCGCAGGGGCGGTCTCGGCTATTTGTAGTCCTTGCCCAGGTATATTTCCATATCGATCCCGATTTTCTCCTTCTGGTTCTTTAGCGGTACGATCTTCTGTTCTCCGGGAATCAGTTCGGCCAGATATAGAGCGGACTTGAGGAAATTGTCTTTGAAATAGATCGTCGATTGCGGATATCTATCCGATTTTGCGTTGGCTATGTTGACGATATCGAGCTTTATGCCCAGCTCCTCCTCGATCTGTTTTTTTTTGATCTTTCCCAGGAAGACCGAAAGCTTGTACGCTCTTCGAGAGTATCCGCTGGCATTCAGTATGGAGATCTGGAGCATGCTCGGCTTGCGGTATTGGCGAACGACCTTGCTTACCCCCATTCGTTCGGCCGAGGAGCGCAGACTCCCTTTTGTGGATTCCTTTTTTTTCGGCTCCTGTTTTAGCAGAAATCGCAGCGTCGAAGTGGTGACGGGCTCTATTTTGTATGGTGTCAGAGCGGTCCGCCCCTGGATTTCCAATTCGAGGGCATACGTGACTCCCGCGTCGGTCTCCTGTCGCTTTTCGACAATTTTGATGCTTTCCACCGGTTCTTCGGCATCGAAGGCTAGAAGGGGATTGGGGATCGAATCCGAATCGACAATAGTGTTGGGCAGAATAACGGTAACCTTTTTATCGCTTTTCTTTAGGCCCATTTTCGAGAGGGAGACCGGATCGAGTAGGCCTCGAACCACCAGATACGATCGGTTTTGCTCGGATTGCAGGGATATCTTTTTGATTATGTTTCCACTTGTGGCCTGGGCGTAGACCGTGGCCATATAGATTGTGCTTGTCAGCAGCAGCGCCAGCATGGTCAGCTTCTTGGGAAACGATATGGTCATTCCAATGCTCCGTGGAAGAGTTGTCCTCCGATTCTTGCGGCAAAAAAGTCGATGCGTTCAATGCATAAAAGAGACCAATTTGGCGGAATTTGCCTTTCCCGCCGCCGCATTGCAGTATGGCCGGTTGTAGGGTCGAACAAACGGATTCGTACGATGGAAACGGCGGAGAGAAGCCGTCGATTCGGTTTCGGCGGGTATGGTTCGGAGATGTCCAAAAGGTCAAAATACAGAAAGGCATTTGATTATTCGGCCTTTTTGGGCTATAAATAATTAAACCGATTGCATGTGGCGCGTTCAAATCCGATCGAGTGATCTCGCAATGTTTATAACCGTAGGAAGCCGATGCTGATTCAATGCGAAAAATGCCAAAAGACTTTCAAAATCGACGAGCGGAAAATTCCCGATAATAACACTTTTGTGAAATGCTCCAATTGTTCGAAGCCAATTATTCTTCCAAAAGGGGGGAAGGTAGAACGGGAAACGCCCTCTCAAAGCAGAATGATCGAATGCGGCAAATGCGGTGCGCAGTACATGATCCCGCCGGAAAGACAGACGGGAGAAACGCAAAGCGTCAGATGCGGCAAATGCAAACACATATTTGAAATGACACCGAAAGGAGCGGAACCCAAGGGGAAAGCGAACGGCGAACCGAACCGCAGCGTCGGTGCGGAAGGAGATGCGGACGGTCGCGGGTTGCGGGACGGCGAGCGGTCTCCGGATTTGGACGATTTGGGCCTTAACGACATATCGATTCCGGACGAAAACAGAGTGGAGGTCGAAGGACTATTCGACGACTTTGAAACGGTAGAGAGCGATTTGAACGGTGCGGACGGATCGGAAGAGAATCCCGACGCCGACGGCGGCAGCTTCTCGACGCAACCCCCAAGCAATGCCACCGAAGAGTATTTGAAGTCCGTCGACATCAAGGGCGACTACAAAGTGGACGAGCGGGAGGAGAAGGAACTGCCCGAAATGTCCGAAAACCGCAGGCGGAAGTTTTTCCTCATGCCGACGCGAAAACGGGATAGGGCGGAACAGCCGCAAAAAGTCGACGACGAACTGCTGGAACATTGGCCCGAAATACAGGACGAAACCAAAGCGGACCATTCGGAACGGAAAAGCGGGAAGGCGAACTTGCCGGAGAGAATAACGGCGAAACTCCCGGCGGAAAGCCCGTTCAAAGAAAAGTAGGCTCCGCGAAAAAAGATCCGCAAAAAAATGCAGATCCTACTTTTTATTCTCCTCCTTCTCCTCCTTCTGGCCACTTTTGGAGGACTGTTCCTGCTTAAAAGCGACAGCCCGGAGAGCGTTGTACCTACTACTACACAGGAATCTCTCGATCTTTTGAAATATGGCGGAAAAATTGCCATCCAGGAGCCCTTGGGCGGAAATTACGTCGTCAACAAGGCCAGCGGCGGAAGAATATTCGTTCTTCAGGGCAGGATCAAAAGCAAACTGCCCTCCGAACTCGAAATCGGCAGCGTGAAAGTGAAGGGCACTCTATACGACAGCCAAAAGCGCGTGATCGGCGAATCGGTCTCGTTTGCGGGAATCAACCTGTCGAAGACCAAATTGGAGACCTTCGACCGGGAAAAGATAAAATCCTTCTACAACTATCAGTTGGGGGAGGGTAGCGGGAATTTGAATTTGGCGCCGAATCAGGTTGTGCCCTTTCAGGTGGTTTTTTTCGGCGTTGCGGACAAGATCGCGACGTTGGAGGCAAAAATAGTGGAAATCTCCAAGAACGTGCCGAATTAGCTCCCCCTCCC
>CAZLTI010000045.1:0-17017 GCA_964562335.1 uncultured Pseudomonadota bacterium
GTCGCTTTTATTCAGCAGCTGTGCGTTCCGGGCTGCACATACTCTGATAAAACGTTCAAAATCCCTTAAATTTCCGACATTGACGATCTGCCTGACATCGCGTTCCAGATAGGTTGCCAGATAGGTTCGATAGTAGTCGGCGACGCGCATATTGGGTTTGCGCCACAATTCCGGGAGACTGCCCCGGAAGAACGCTTTGGCCAGTTGCTCCGGATCTTTTTGATCCCAATCCCCCTGTTTGATCTCGGTTAGATTGAGACCTTCCAGCTCCAGCCAAACACATCTTCCTGCCAGACTGTCCGAAACCTCTCTCATCAAGCTGAACTTTTGAGAACCGGTTACGATAAATTGTCCCGCCGAATCGCGATTTTGATCGATGGCTACCTTTAAGTGACGAAACAGGGCCGGTGCATACTGCGCTTCGTCGATGATCACAGGACAGGGATTGTTCAGAAGAAATTCCTGCGGATCGTGCTCGGCCTGCTCCGCCAATGAAGGCAAATCCAAAGAGACATAGTTGCAATTGGGGAAAAGTCGTTTTAGTAGCGTCGTTTTTCCGGTTTGGCGCGCACCGGTTAAAATCAGGGCGGGGTATTGTTTGGACAGCTGCAGTATCCTTGTACCAATTTCCCTATGATAATACATAGCTGACAATTCGATAAATAGAATTGCAAATATGTCAGAAGTTGAATATTGGATATTCTCTACCAAAATCGGAATTGTGAAGTCAAGGTATTTACCTTTTCTGGATTTTGCTGCTGTGGATTGCGTATAAATGGCAAAATGCATTGAACGAGTCGGACATTTCATCTAGCATCGAGCCCATTGCCGGGATTCTCACTTTTCTCTCTTTGCGCCCGTTTCGAAAATTTGGTATCGGGCCGTACGGTCGATTTTGCGTTCGTAATGGAATCTTCAAAACCCGGATCGGGACGGCGAAAAAGAGTAATGTACATTTTTGCGGATAGAATGGGGAAAGAATGAAAATACAATATACGAAGAATACGGATCACTCGAAGTTGGTTCTTTTCGCCACAAAAAAAAACGAACTGCTGGCTTCCGAGGAGTGGAGGAAACAAAACGAAGAGACGGATCGCTTTGTACGAAACTATCTGAATTTACCGGCCGTCAAAAAAAGTGAAGCGGCCATATTGAAAACCTATTCTCCCGATTTAAAGCAGTTGGTAATCGTTAGACTTGGGATCGGGAAGGAGCCCCCTACCATGCTGTCCCTCGGCGGCAAACTGGGAAACACCCTGCAAAAGTTGGAAGCGGAGGAGATCGCCATTTTACTGCCGGAGCGGAACAGGAGAAGCGCTCCTTTCTGGAATCACGCACAGTCTCTTGTGGAGGGACTGCTTATGGGCATGTATCGTTTCGATCGTTATATGACCGAAAAGACCTCCGGGAGCCGGCTCGATACCCTCCTGTTTGCTGGGATACGGACCAAGGAGTTTACCGACTCCGTAAAACTGGCGGAAATCCATGCCGAATCCGCCAATTTGGCACGCGATTGCAGCAATCAGCCAGGCAATTTTTTTACTCCGACGAAATTCAAGCAGGAGTGCCGTAAAGTGGCGAAAGAGACCGGGTTGCATTTCGAAGCGCTGACCGAGCCCCAGATGAAAAAACTGAAAATGGGCTGTCTGCTGGGAGTCAGTCAAGGATCGAAGGAGCCTGCATTTCTCAATATCATGAGATACTCTGCCGGAAGGGAAAAGGCGCCCACTTTAATGCTGGTTGGCAAGGGGATCACGTTCGATTCCGGCGGGATTTCTCTTAAGCCTCCGGCCAATATGGGCGAAATGAAACACGATATGAGTGGCGGAGCCGCCGTATTGGGAGCAATGCGGATCGTCGGTTTGACAAAACCCGCCTGCAACGTGATCGGCCTGATTCCCGCCGTGGAAAATCTACCAGACGGCAATGCCATTCGTCCGGGCGACGTTCTGACTGCCTGCAACGGCAAAACGGTGGAGATCGTCTCTACCGATGCAGAGGGGAGATTGATTTTGGCGGATGCGCTGGCCTATGGCGTAAAGCGGTTCAAACCCGATGCCGTAGTCGATATCGCCACTTTGACCGGGGCCTGCATGATTGCCTTGGGGCATTACAATATGGGGATGATCTCGAACAACCGGAGGGTTGCCGAGAGATTGGTTCGGGCCGGCAAAGCAGTCGAGGAGCCGGTTTGGGGAATGCCCAACGACAGGATCTATCAGAAGGAGATCAAAAGCAAAATTGCCGATCTCAAAAATGCCGGAGGCCGTGCGGGCGGTATGATTCACGGCGGCCAGTTTCTTGAGTTCTTTATCGACAAAACACCGTGGGCCCATATCGATATGGCTGGGATGTCCAACGATATCAAGCATGTCGACTTTCAGCCGGAAAACGGCGCTACCGGTGCCGGAGCGCGACTGTTGGCAAATTTCGTGGCCAACTGGAAAGCGTAGCCGAATCGAAATCCCTCGCGGGAGAAATATCGAATCCGCGTTTCTCCCGATCCGCTTCCGACGATACGGATGAATCTTCGCCTGCTCCCGTCTCTTGCTCTTCTGCTACTCCTCGGTAGTTGAGCTTCACCGATCGAGGAGCTGTATCCTCCCAAAAAGGAGCAACCTCATATTTCCGTCTACGCGGTCAGCCACGGATGGCATACGGGTATTATCGTCGACCGGGCGCAGGCTCGCCCACACCTTTCCGTACTGAAAAACGATTTTCTATCAGCCAAATATCTGGAGATCGGTTGGGGGGACGAGGAGTTCTACCGGGCTGACGAAATTACGGTCGGGTTGGCACTCAAGGCGGTTCTCTGGCCAACGGACTCCGTTCTTCATATCGTGGCCATTCAAAAACGGCCGGAAGAGTACTTTTTCGGAAGCGAGCTGATTGAGATCTCCCTTTCGGAAAGGGGATTCCGGCGTCTGCTACAGGCGATCAACGACACCTTTTTGCTGGACGGACAGCAAAAAGTCCACCGGTTGGGAAAGGGCATCTATGGCAACAGCCAATTTTATCGGGCCAAAGAGAGCTATCACGCCTTTCGTACCTGCAACGTCTGGACGGCCAAAGTCTTTCGCGCCTCGGGTTTCCCCATTTCTCCGCTGTACGCGATTACCGCCGACAACGTGATGTACCAACTCAAGTCGTACCGCTTGGAATCCCGTTAAAAGTTATTATCTACCTATAAAATTAGGTTTTAAAGAAAAATAACAGCCTAATTTACATAAATTAGTAAATTATTTAAATTGAATGAATTGGTCCGACCCTAGTATAAATACTCGATACGACATTGATAATTCCTTTTCCTTCAGACAGAGGAGTTGTCAATTGATCGCAATCGATAGCTTTTTCCCAATTACAAAGGCAAATTTCTCCAATGTAGACAAACGGATGTCGTTTGCGTGGTTCTCAATCCGTGATATCGTGGATTTCGTCGTTTTTAACATTTTGGCGACTTGCTCTTGTGTCAGACCAGCTTCATTGCGAGCTTTTTTTAGCATTACGCCAACTTTGAAAGCTTCGTATTCTTCATCAAAGTTCGCAAACTCGTCAGGATGGCTATCTTTGCAATGTTTGATAAACTCTTTTAAATTACTCATGTTTCTCCTTTAGATAATCTTCTTTTCGTTTTTCTGCCTTCTTCTGATCGCACACCTGATCGGGCAATGTTCCATTCCTCGTATTTTCGTTTGGCATGATTTCTCAATCTATGCTACCCTGCGCCATATTTTTTTGGAGCAGTCTATGGCAAACGATATTTCCTTTGCTCAACTCTTTCAACAGGAATCGACTATGCATACCGAAACGAACGTATACCATCCCTCCCAGGAGATCAGGGACAAAGCCAACGTCAAAGAGTACGAAGAAACCTACCGACGCTCCATCGAGCATCGTTCCGCCTTTTGGGAGGAGCAGGCCGAAACGCTGGAGTGGTACAGGAAATGGGACAAGGTGTTGGATGAGGAGAATGCGCCCTTTTACAAGTGGTTTACCGGCGGAAAAATCAATATCATTCACAACGCCATCGACCGCCATCTCACGACCGCCAATCGCAACAAATTGGCGTTCATTTGGGAGGGGGAACCGGGAGACCTGCGGACATTTTCCTACCTGGCACTCAATCGAGAGGTGTCGAAATTTGCCAATATTCTAAAAAGCATGGGGGTCAAGAAGGGGGAAATCGTTACGATCTACATGCCTCAACTGCCGGAGTTGGTTTTTGCCATGCTGGCCTGCGCCAAAATTGGTGCCGCCCATAGCGTTGTCTACGGAGGATTTAGCCACGAGGCGCTTGCCGGCCGCATTACGGATGCCAAGAGTCGCGTCCTGATCACCGCCGACGGCGGATTTCGGCGCGGCAAACCGATTCGGCTGAAATCCATTGCCGACAAGGCCGTCGCGCAGTCCCCCACCATCGAGGTCTGTATTGTGGTACGCCGCATCAGCTCCGAAGCGTTTCAAAGCAAAAAGAGCTCCTCTTTGGGATGCTGTCCCTTCCACCAGTCCGAACCGGAGGAAGAGGAGGTGTATATGGAGCCGGACAGGGACTACTGGTACCACGACCTGCTGAATCTACCGATCGCCAATCCCAAATGCGCAACCGAGGAGATGGATGCCGAAGACATGCTGTTTCTGCTCTACACTTCGGGCAGCACCGGCAAGCCGAAGGGGTTGGTACACACGCATGGCGGATACGGCGTCTACACCTCCACCACTCATCGAATGGTGTTCGATATCAAACCGGAAGACCGATTTTGGTGCGCCGCCGATCCCGGATGGATCACGGGTCATAGCTATATCGTATACGCTCCCTTGATGAACGGGGCGACGATCATGCTGTACGAAGGGGCACCGAACCATCCCTACCCAAACCGCTGGTGGCAGATGGTGGAGAAATACGGCATATCCATCCTGTATACCTCTCCCACCGCCATTCGGGGACTGATGCGATTCGGCGAAACCTGGCCCAACCGGCACGATCTCAGCTATTTGAGGCTGTTGGGAAGCGTCGGCGAACCCATCAATCCGGAAGCCTGGAAGTGGTTCTATACCACAATCGGCAAAGAAAAGTGCCCCATTATGGATACGTGGTGGCAGACCGAAACCGGCGGATTCATGATCACACCGCTGCCGATTTCACCCCTGAAACCGGGATCGGCCTGCAAACCCTTTTTCGGCAACGAAATGGCCGTAATCGACAAAGATGGCAAAGAGGCGGAACCGGGAGAGGAGGGATCGCTGGTGATCAAGGCGCCATGGCCGGGTATGGCCAGAACGATTTTGGGCGATCCGGACCGATATGTCGAAACCTACTGGAAAAAATACGAAAAGCAGGGCTGGTACAATACTGGCGATGCGGCTCGAATCGACAAGGACGGATATTACTGGATCATCGGCCGTATCGACGACGTGATCAAGGTTAGCGGATATCGGTTGGGTACGGCCGAGATCGAAAGCGCGCTCGTCAGCCACAAAGCCGTTTCCGAAGCCGCCGCCATTCCGATACCGCACGACCTGAAGGGAAACGCGATTCATACCTACGTAATTCTCAGACACGGTTTGACGGAAAGCAAAGAGCTGGAGGAGGAGTTGATCCAGCATGTCCGCAAAAACATGGGCGCAATCGCAAGACCGGAAAAGATCATTTTTGTCGAGACGCTACCGAAAACGCGCAGCGGCAAAATCATGAGGCGCGTTCTGAAAGCCAGAGCATTGGGGCTGGACGAAGGCGACCTGAGCACTCTGGAGGAATAGAAACCGCGTAAACGGATAGAGAAAGGAGCTGTAAGCCAGGATGAACGGAGCAGCTCCTTTTTTTGTAGCTTCCCCTACTCTTTCCCCATTTGTCTCTCTTCGATCCGCCCCTTTACCCTGCCCAATCCTACCACCCCTTCCATCTCCCTCCCGGCACAACTGCGCATCAATCCAACGAGAGCGGGAAAATCGCGCGGAGAGTCGAAAGAACCAGTCTGTGTCGACTACAATAAGATTGCCAAAAACCTTTTGTGTGCTATAATAACGACCAGATCCTTTCGCATGCCCGTTTTTCTTTCGATTCTAATAAGGTGCTACGATGAGATGCCCGTTGCAAAAATCTATCGGCTTGATTTTTCTTTTTTTCGCCCTGCTGATCAGTCCGGTTCGGGCGGTCGCAGCGGGGGAATCCGGCAAAAAAGTGCGCATTAAAGCGATCGGCATTCCGCTGGCGGACCACTATGCGGGTGTTGTGGCATACGAGAAGTATCGGGACAAAATGAAATATGCCGACTACCGGCTGATCCTGCTGCCGGGACCCAATTTGGTTCGCGCCTACTTCTACTCCGAACCGGATGCCGATATTGCCTTTAACGTCGCCCCTATGGTGATGGACATGTTTGCCGAAAAACCCGACTTTCGCTGGATCAGCCTAATCCATCGGGACGGCAATGCGCTCGCGGTGAATACGCAACTTGAAGCTCAGCTGGATCTGCCTGCCGACAGGATCAGCAGAAGACCCGACAGAAAAATTGCCGAAGCGTTCGGCGACTATAAAAAAACAACGGGCAGACCGGTAGAGTGTGCCGTGCCCTCCCCTTTGGCAACTCATACCACGATTTTGTACAAGTACTTGAAAGACCACGACAAAACCTTAAGCTTCGACAAGCATGACAATGCCGACGTTCTTGCGGTTGTGGTCAAGCCGCCAAAATCGCCGGAGTTTCTAAAAAGAAAGGCGGCCCGAGCCGAACCGGCCGCTCTCGAACAGTCGCTGCCCTGGGCGGAAAAGCCGGAAAGCGAAAAATTTGGAACCGTCGGCTGGTACTCCAAAGATGTTTTGAAACATCCCAATGGACATGTCGAATGCGTAGTCATTGCCAAAAACGACGCAATCCGAACGAAAAGAAGGGCGTTGCAGGAGGTTGTCTTTTTTATCCATAGGGCGGGACAGGACATTGAAACCGCCAGAAGAAAGGGAGGGGAGGAGTTGGATCGAATTGTCGCCATGATTCGCAAACACATTCCAAAGCACAGCAGGGAGGCTATAAGGCAGAGTCTCCGCGCCGATCTGAATGTCATCAACTATAAAAACTTGAGTGTCGATGCGGAGTCGATGGCAAGTCTCGCGGAAATTATGGAACTGGCTGTCGAGGCCGGGCTGTTGAAAGAGAAAATCGATATCGGCCGTTTGGCGGACATGAGTTTCGCTACGGAAATTACGAAGGAAAAACGATAGGAACTCCATGCAGGAAGAAAAAATAAAGGTGAATCTGTTCCGGGGACTTGGCAGAACGCTGTCCCTGGCTTTTCTGACGTTTGCTTTGATCCCGATGATACTGATCGGTATGATAAGCTACAACGAGGCACACGACAGTCTCGACTGGGAAATCAAAAAGGGGCTGAAAAACGCAACGAAGCTGAAAACCCGGGAGATCAGGGCCTACTTCGGCAAAATGCTGTCCCAGCTTCGGCTTCAGTCCGATACGGAAGTCAATGTCAAACTGCTGGAGGAGCTTTCGCATGCCTACGAAACATCGAACTGGCCGTTGGAGAAGTTCGTAAAAACGTACCGGTGGGCCGTGATCGTCGACAGATTTTCCGAAGATCTGCTGAAATTCCACGAATTGTACGACTACCGGGATATTTTGCTGATCAACAAAAGGGGAGATGTTCTGTATAGCACGGCGCAGGAGGCCGACCTGGGGAGCAATCTGTTTACGGGAGACTCCGCAAATACGAAATTTGCCGCCGCATGCAAAAGAGCGCTGCAGACGGGAAAGCTCTCCTTTTCCGATTACGAGCACTACAAACCATCCGGCAATCGGGTTGCGGGTTTTATCGTCTCTCCCGCCGTCAATCAAAACGGCGACCGAGTCGGCGTGATGGCCTTTCGCATTTCTATCGATCCCATCACTCAATTGATGAAAAGCGGAATCGAACTGGGGAAAACGGCCAATGTCTATCTTGTCGGTCCGGATTTGACGTTGCGATCCAATCTAATGACGGACCAGTCGGCGGCTCTCATCGAGAAAAGTATCCAAACGGATCAAACGAAAAAATTCCGGCACGAAGGTTCCGTAGCGGGAGACAGGGGCCGCGAAAGGGCCTTTGTGTATAGAGGACCGCTCGGCACCTCGGTACTGGGAGTTCGCCACGAGTTCGCCATCGAAAATGTCCGTTTTTTGGTCATAGCCGAAATCGACGAATCGGAAGCGTTCGGATCGGTATTCGGGTTGCGAAATATCGTAGAGCTATTGACGGGCCTGACCGGTATAGTCGTCGTCCTGTTTGTATTCTTCATCGTCCGGCGGATTGTCAAACCGGTTGTTTTGCTCTCCTCCAGCGTAAAAAGGGTAAAGCGGGGAGACTACTCCTCCATTGCCGAAATTCGTTGCGGAAATGAAATCGGCGAGCTGGCAAACTCCTTCGCCGCCATGACAAAGACGCTTAGAGACAATCGGCATCAAAAGGCACAACAGGAGTGGTTTACGAAAGGGCAGATGGAGCTCAACAACCTCCTTCGCGGCGAGCTGGAGCTTTCCGAACTGTGCCGCGAAATCGTCACCTTTTTGACCAAATATATCGACGGTCATATTGGTGTGCTGTATCTGGCCGGAAAGGACGCCAGACTTACATTGACCGGCAGCTATGCCTTTTCCACCCGCAAGCATATTGCCAATTCTTTCGAATTCGGACAGGGATTGGTGGGACAGGCAGCTTTGGAAAAGAGGCAAATTCTGTTGACGAAGGTCCCGGAGGACTACATCTCGATTCGTTCCGGACTCGGCGAAAGGACACCCTGCAACATTGTCGTTCTGCCGGTGCTTCGAAACGACATCGTTCTTTGCGTCATTGAAATCGGAACCCTGGAACCGTTCGACTCCAGATCGCTTCAGTTTCTCGATCTGGTTGCGGAGCACATCTCCATCAGCCTGCAGACCTCGCTGGCTCACATTCGGGTTCAGGAGCTGCTGGAAGAGTCGCAGACCCAAACGGAGGAGTTGGCAACTCAGCAGGAGGAGCTTCGCCAAAGCAATCAAGAGCTGGAGGAGCAGACCAAAGCGTTGAAGAGATCGGAGGCCGACCTGCAGGAACAGCAGGAGGAGCTTCGTCAAACCAACGAAGAGCTGGAGGAGCAGACGCAACTGCTGGAGGAGCAGAAAAATGCCACGACCCTCAAAAACAGGCAGTTGGAGGAGACCCGAATCGAGATCGAACGGAAGGCCAGGGAACTTGATGCCGCATCCCGATACAAATCGGAATTTCTTGCCAACATGTCGCACGAACTCAGAACTCCCCTGAACAGCATCCTGCTTCTATCGAAGTTCTTGGCGGACAATCGGGAGGGCAACCTCACGGCCAAGCAGAAGGAGTGCGCGGCCACCGTCAACTCGTCGGGAAGCGAACTGCTGCTCTTGATCGACGAAATATTGGATCTTGCCAAGGTCGAATCCGGCAAAATGATGCTGGAAGGCAGAGACTTCCCCATCAAGGATATTGTCGGCTCCATGGAGCGAAACTTCAGACCGCTTGCGGAAAGCAAGGGAGTCGCATTCGATCTCCATATCGCCAAGAGCGTACCGGAATCGATTCATACGGATGGCCAGAGACTGGCTCAAATTCTAAAAAATCTGCTATCCAACGCATTTAAATTTACCGAAAGGGGAAGCGTTCAACTCAAGGTGGACTACGGAAGCTCCGCAACCCCTTTTCTGTTTTCGGTGCAGGATACCGGCACCGGCATACCCGAAGACAAACTGGAAACCGTATTCCAGGCATTCAAGCAGGCGGATGGCTCCACCAGCAGGAAGTATGGAGGAACCGGACTGGGGCTTTCCATTTCTCGCGAATTGGCGTTTATTCTGGGAGGAGCGCTTAAACTATCGAGCACTTTCGGCCAGGGCAGCACATTCACGCTAAGTCTGCCGAATACTCTCTCGACGGAAAGCGGCTCCGGCAGGGATATCCTCCTATCGGCTCCGGACGGTCGGACGAGGAGAAAGATTTTCGAAAATGGAGCGGATCGAACACCCGTCTCGGTGGAGACCGGCGATTCCCAAAGCGAACCGTCCGATGAGATTTACGTTCCCGACGATCGCGATTCCGTAACGACAGATAGCCGCTCCATCCTGATTGTCGAGGACGACGCGAAGTTTGCGAAAATTCTTCGCGATTCCGCAAGAGAGAGGGGTTTTAAGACGTTGGTGGCGGATTCCGGCGAAAAGGGGTTGCAGTTGACGGACACCTACACCCCAGACGGAATCGTCCTCGATATGGGTCTGCCGGGAATGAACGGCAAGACGGTACTTTCCCGTCTGAAGGAGAATCTTTCCACGCGCCACATCCCGGTCCACATCGTGTCGGCTGCCGACATCTCTTCGGAGCCGCTGCGCATGGGAGCCGTTGGATTTATTACGAAACCGGTTTCGATGAAAGCCATCGACTCCGTTTTTACTCGGCTGGAACGGGTGCGCTCCAGGAAAATAAAAAACGTCCTGGTCGTCGAGGACAATCGGGAAATGCGGGATCGGGTAATCGATCTGGTGGCGGACGATGCCGTCAAAGTCGTCACGGCCACTACCGGAAAGGAGGCGAAAACACTTTTGGCGCAAAAGGAGTTCGACTGCATCATTCTCGATTTGGGGCTGCCGGATATGAACGGCAAAGACTTTCTGGCTGAACTGAGGAAGGAGAACCATTCGGATGTCCCGGTGATTATCCATACTGCCAAAGAGCTGACGCCGGAGGAGATGGCCATGCTGGACGCATTTACCGGATCCGTGATCAAAAAGGACGGGAAATCGCAAGAAAGACTGCTGGACGATATCTGCCTCTTTCTTCACCGGATCGAAAAGGATCTGCCCGAAGAGAAAAAGAGGATGGTCCGAAAGCTTCACAATAGGGAACGCATTCTGGAAAACAAGAGGATTCTGATTGTCGACGACGATATGCGAAATGTCTACAGCCTCATCAGCATCCTGGAGGATCACGGAATCGTTGCAGCTACGGCGGCAAACGGCAGAGAGGCCCTGAAGAAAATCGAAAAGGACGAAAGCATAGACTTGATACTGATGGATATCATGATGCCGGAAATGAACGGATATGAGGCAATGAGAAGAATTAGAAAGATGAACTCCAAAATCCGTAAAATTCCCATCATCGCGCTCACGGCAAAGGCCATGAAGGGCGATCGGGCCAAATGTATCAATGCGGGAGCCAGCGACTATCTTTCGAAACCCGTCGATGTGGATAAACTGATGTCGATGCTGCGCGTCTGGCTATACTGATGCGGACGTTTGGAAGCGGCGAATTTTGTTCGGAAGGTTCTTTCCGCTACGAAAGACTCCCTAAACCCTTCGGAGGTTCCCCATTTTTTAAAGACTCGGTATGAAGGATGTTCTGGAAAACGAAAATATAGAGGTCGAACTTCTGCTGGAAGCCGTCAATCGGAAATACGGATACGATTTTAGAGGGTATTCCCGATCGTCGATTAAGCGAAGAATCAAACATAGGCTATCGCTTTCGGGACTGGACAGGATTTCGGACATGCAGCGGGAAATCCTCTACGACCGCGACTTTTTTTGCACTTTGCTGCAGGATATGTCCGTCAACGTCACGGAGATGTTTCGCGATCCGACCTTCTTTCGCGCCGTCAGGGAAACGGTTCTGCCCGAGTTGGCCCGAAACGGGACGATCAAAATATGGCATGCGGGTTGTGCCGGCGGCGAAGAGGTCTATTCCATGGCAATTCTACTCAAAGAAGCGGGTCTCTACGAAAAGTCCAGAATCTACGCGACCGACTTCGACGAAGCGGTCCTCGACAGGGCCAAACAGGGAGTTTTCCCGATAGAAAGCCTAAAACTCTATACCCGGAACTATACGGAGAGCGGCGGTGCCGAATCCTTTGCCGACTACTATTCGGCCCGCTACAATCTCGTACTGATGGATCAGTCGCTGAAGAGGAACATACACTTTACGGCGCACAACTTGGTTACCGACGGCGTATTCAGCGAAATGGACCTGATCTTCTGCCGAAACGTGCTGATCTATTTTAAACGGGAATTGCAGGATCGGGTTTTCAAACTTTTTCGAGACAGCCTGCGCCAAAACGGAATACTGTGCCTGGGAACAAAGGAAACGGTTCGGCTCTCCAGATATTCGGAAGCGTTCGGGGAGCTGGTAAGGGAAGAGAAGATCTATCGGAAAGGAACGGGAAGAGTCTGCCGGTAAATTCGGATGACAAGCGAAAAACAGTACCAATCCGTCGCAATAGGGGCTTCGGCAGGAGGATTGGAGGCTCTAAGAGTCATACTCTCCATGCTTCCCGCAGAGTATCCGCTATCCATTTTGATCGTTCAGCACCGATCGAAAGCAAAGAGCGACTTTCTCTGCCGGTTTTTCGACGGTTTGTGCGCTCTACAGGTTGTCGAAGCGGAAGAGAAATCACCGATTCAACCCGGAATCGTCTACTTCGCACCTCCGAACTACCATATGCTTGTGGAGATGGACAGAACTCTTTCGCTATCCATCGACCCTCCCGTCAACTGGTCGCGCCCTTCCGTAGACGTGCTTTTCGAGTCGGCGGCGGAAGCCTACCGGAACGAACTTGTGGGAGTCGTCCTGACCGGTTCCAACAAGGACGGAAGTCGGGGGCTGTCCAGGATCAAACGATTCGGTGGCCTGACAGTCATTCAGGAGCCGAAAAAGGCGGAGGCTTCCCGGATGCCTCTGGAAGCCATCTCCGCAGTGCCAGCAGACCATATTTTAACTTTGGAGGCCATAGGGCGGCTGTTGTCGGAGATCGGCCGACATAACGGGTAGATAGAGGACTCCATTTTGCGGAAGCGGTTCACCCAAACAGGAAATTCGAGAAAGAAAATGTCCGAAAAAGAAAAAATCGACATTCTAGCCGTAGACGATCACGTAGAAAATCTTCTCGTTCTGGAACAGTACATCAATTCGCCTAAGACGAATTTGATCAAGGCAACTTCCGGCAACGAGGCGTTGGGCCTTATCCTGAAGCACCGGTTCGCTTTAATTCTGTTGGATGTCCAGATGCCCGACATGAACGGATTCGAGACGGCACAGCTGATACGAAAAAACAAAAAAAGCCGGGAGATTCCCATCATATTCATCACGGCCATCAACAAAGAGGAGAAGTACATCTTCGAGGGGTATCAATCCGGAGCGGTCGACTACCTGACCAAACCGTTCAATCCCGAAATTCTCTGCAACAAAATCGACGTGTTCGTTCAACTTTTCGAACAAAAACAGCTTCTTCAAACCTTCAACGACGAGCTGGAGAAACTGGTGGAGATTCGCACGAACGATTTGAAAATCGCCAGAGAGCAGGCGGAACTGGCGAATATCACAAAATCTCGATTTCTCACAAATATGTCCCATGAATTGATGACTCCACTGCATGGAATCATCAGCTACTCCGAATTGGGGAAAGAAAAATCGCAATTGGACGAAAAGCACCGTAAGTATTTTTCCGCCATTAACGACAGCGGAATGAAACTCAAATCGCTGCTAACGGATTTGTTGACGTTGTCCCGCCTCCAAGCGGGCCAATGTCAATTCACGATGGTTGAAAACTGTATCGAACTGATCGTGAGCACCATCTGCAACAGGCTGAAAAACGAGATTGCCGAAAAACGGATCGATATCCGTGTTCGCGAGATCTCCGCCGATACCATCGTGCAGTGCGACAACAGCTATATCGGTTTGCTGTTTAGTCATCTTCTTTCCAATGCCGTTAAGTATTCCAATCGGGCGGGAACGATAAGCCTATCCTTTAGAGAGGCGGAAATCCGTGCAGGCAATACCGAGGTTGCATCTTTGGAAATTTCCATCACGGACCAGGGAGTCGGCATTCCAAGCAAGGAGCTTGAATGGATATTTGGCTCTTTCAACGAAAGCAGTCTGACGGCAAGCAAAGCGGGGGGAAAGGGGATTGGTCTCTCCATATGCCGGGAAATCGTCAACGCCCACCAGGGGACCATCTGGGCGGAACCTCTCGAATCCGGTACCAGCTTCAAAGTTCGCCTTCCCTATCGGTTGCAGTTGCCGTCGTAGAATGGCGGCTTTCGAGCAGTCGTTACACCCGACCGCCGGGAACAATCCTCGCAATGGATATTTCCCAAAGAAACGCTTCCCTAAAGGCTGCCGCAGGTAAGGTTGCGTAAATGTTCGGTGCCGTGGAATCGGGCCCTTTTCCGGAAGGTTCCGAACGCAAGTGCTCTTTTGAAATAGAACAGATGTGCAGGACAACGGCAATCGGAGGAACCAAAGCCGGGCATGGGGATTTCCGACAGGCGCATTTCGTTCAACAGCCCGGCCCATATATGCTCTTGGTTTTTGCCGTCGAAGGAAATCCACGCTTCCCGAACAACCAAGAGGCAGCGCAGATAGTCGATATGCCATCGCTGCGTCTTTTCCAATCTTACATGCCGTTTTATACGCGCTCTCACGCCTCCCGGTCCGAAGGCACTGCCGCAATAGTAGTAATAGCCCGGTAAAGTGCACAACGATCCCCTGGCTCCGATTCGAACCGTTCGTGTGGCCTCCGAATGCAAAACAAGGATATAGCTGCCGGGTGTATTGGCAGGCGGATCGTTCCGTGGCGGGGGGTTAGCTGACAAAAATATCTCCGACCTTTTCGACAGTCCGACTCGCGACACGTCAACTCTGCCGCTTCATCAACTTTCAATCGACGGAAGTCTGGATGGCAAAACGGCCAAGGTAAAAAGCCGTTTTGCCGGAGTGTCGGTATTGTCAGGATTTTTTGCCTTTTTTCCTCTTTAACGAAGGATCTTCCAGCAAAAAGAGATAGAGCAGATAAATGACGGCGAGCAATACCAGCAGGTTTGCAACCGATGCGGCATAGTCCGTTTGGATGCCCTTGAAAGCGATCTCCTTTTTCGGGCTTAGAACAGCGGCGGACTGAATGGTGGGATCGATTCTTTCATCGACCGACAGCTCCTCGTTCAACGCCAAAATGACATTGTCGGTTACCGGTTGAGTGCTGACGACTCCACCCATCGGTCCGCTATCGCCGGAACCGGTCATTTCTCTGGATGCGGGCCCCAGGAGCACAGTCTGGGAACTTAAGGTCTCTATCGGCGTATCCTGTTCCCGGTAGGTGCCCTGCGGTATGCGAGCAAGCCGTAGAAAGGGAAAGCGCATGACGGCATTTCCTTCCTGCCAATTTTCCAGCGAAACGAGCCTCAATCCGCCCTTGGCCATTTCCATGGTCAGCTTCTCGTGTCCAACAGCCGCCATAAACAGCACGGCATCTAGTCCACCACCTCTCAAATCCTCCAACTGATCCGGTATACTGCCGGTGGAGATTTCGATTTTGTCCTCCAGTTCAAGACCGCTGGAAAGTATTTTCGCAATTCGATGCGACGAACCGCCGCTTGATCCCACACCCACCTTTTTTGCCTGCGCGAATTCCTGTATATCGCTTTCGGCACCGGTGAGGATATGGAGATATCTGTGTCCGACGACCGCCAGTCCCTCTATGGAGGTATTGAGTTCGGGCAGTTCCTTCTTCTCGATCAATTCGAAGAACGATTCCGTCCCTACGAATCCGATACGGGCCTCTCCCCGGTTGACCGCCTGGACGGGATTCGGCGTTCTTTTTATGACGGCCCGGCGTTTGGGATAGGCTTTTCGCACAGCCCGCAGGGCCTTTCCTCCAAGTCCGCCAAGTTCGTCCTCCATGCCGACTGCCAGAACCAGCTCTTTCGCTGCCGAGATGGTAACGATCTCCCCTTTTGGAATCAGTCCCGCCTTTACGAGAAAGGTGTTGGCTACCGCCGCCGGATCCTGCCCCTCCATATCGACCTGCCGATTCATCTCCTGCATGGTCTCGGTATCGATGGCGCCCGCAAGTTTTTCCAGAGCGGGGCGCAATGCCGGAAAACGGGCCAGCGAATCGGCACGTACCAAAAAGGAAGCTTCGTAAACCGGGAAGAAATTCAAATCGTCCTGAAGGATAGTCAACCCGTAGTCCGCTATTTGGCCGTCGGTAGAGAATCCGATCGCCACGTCCGCGTTATTGACCAGCAGTTCGTGATACACCTGCTCCGCGCTGTCGAGTTCGGTCACCCTCTTTTGCCTCAGACCGAATCGTCTCAACAAAGCGGAAAGACCGTCGGACGGGCGTTCGACCCAGCCTTTTCTGGCAACAAACCGAATACCGTCGGGAAGCTTCGTCAGATCGCTGATTGTGTTAATTTCAAGAGTTGCGGCCCTGTCGCTTCTCATGACGATTTCGTAATTGTTGGCAAATCCGAGTCGATTCAACCACTCCAGCCCCAGAGGTTTGTATAGTCTTCTCACCGTGGCTAGCGCTTTGTCTCCGTCGGCAATGGCAGGCTGTCCAAGGTTGACCAGACCGGTACCGTTGTATTCCGGATAGATATCCAAATCCCCTCTTTTGACGGCCTCCAAGTTGAGAAAACCGTCCCCGTAGGGAATGGATCTGGAAACGGGAACGCCGGCGTTCTCCGCAAGCCTGGCGACGATCTCGCCAAGGACAAGCTGTTCGGAATACTGCTTCGAACCTACATGCAACGGCTTTTCGTCTTTGCTGCACCCAGCCGCAAATACCGCCATTGCCAGAACTGCACAAATAATTATCCTTTTCATAATTATTTCGCCTCCTTGCCTGGGTCGTCTTTAATGGTTCGCATAAAAGCGACAAATTGCAGAAGCAATATGACACTAAACGGAATAGCGCCGGTGATGGCGATCGCTTTTGCCACTGCCACTCCGCCGCCAAGAAGAGTCGAAGCGCTCAGGATCATGATAATGACTCCCCAAGTCAATTTCAGTTTTGTCTTCGGATTCAGCGCGCCGTTGGATGTCATCATTCCCACGACAAACGTTGCCGAGTCCGCACTCGTCACCAAAAAGACAAAAATCAATAGCAGGGCCGTCAGATTGAGAACGTTGGAAAGGGGAAAGTAGCCGAAGAAGGTAAAGAGACCTTTCGTCACATCCTGCAGTACAACGTCTCCCAGTCCGC
>CAZLTI010000046.1:0-16537 GCA_964562335.1 uncultured Pseudomonadota bacterium
TCCCGCCTTCGCGGGAATGACAATCCGCGCAATTTTCGACTTTTTACTGCTTCTTAAACTCCAGTTTCGCTCAAAGCCTCCAATATTGTCTCAAATTCTTTTATCCATTTGTCGAACAACGGGCATTTCTCCCGCATTGTTGGAATCCCTATGGTTTTTGCTATAGCGATTCCGGCTGTTGTCTTAGGGAATTCGCCATTCGTCGACCAACTGTCCAAACGCTTTGAAGGAGCGGTCCGAGGACCGTCATCGATAGCTTCGGGGGTGCCATATTCCGAGATCACCGAGTCTATGTCTTCTACCGATATGCCCAATTCATCAGCTATTGCCGAACTGTCGCTGAACAGTAACGACTCAAATTCGTGGATTGCCATATAGGGAATGAACCGACGATCTGCCTGCCGGTCTGAAAAGAGAGCCACAACCTCTTTTTGAGTTGCCTCGTTAACGGTTTGTGCAATTCGTTCCGGAGTAGAATTTTGCGGGACTCTGTCCAGACCGGGCCACTCTTTGGTACCGTAATAGTCCACCAAAGTCGTTACATAGGTATCGTCACGCTGCTTCAGATGAATTCCCAAATCTTTTTTAACCCGGGAAAATCGTACATCTCCACCTTTTTGTCCCGGTTTTGTAACCTGAGTTGCATACATGAAGATGTTCTTGTCAGCGAGGTATGGTCGGAGCAGTAGGTCGATGAATATTTCTTCCGTCTTGCCTTCGACAATTGCCATAACTTCCATGTAACTACTCATAGACTGGCCCTCCGACAATCACATTTTTGCTCCAGAGTTCCCCAACCGAATAGTTCTTCAACCACTCGGAGAAATCCTTTTCCTTTAGACGTTTGAAAGTGGACGCACCCTTTTCCCTGTTTACCACAAGGATGTTCTCGATTGAAAATTGGTCGATCAGCGCAACCGACTGAGTGGCAACTATCGCCTGTGTGCTATGCGATGCCACCTGGATTAACTCGGCAAGAATCGCAATAGCTGCTGGGTGCAGCCCAAGTTCGGGTTCGTCAATGACGATTGCAGAAGGCGGATCCGGTTGGAGCAGCGCCGTGGCAAGGCAGATGAAGCGAATCGACCCGTCGGAAAGATGGTAGGGCTGCATAGGATAGTCCGAACCCTTTTGTGTCCAGCTGATGTTTACTTCCCTTTTGGCTCCGTTTTTTTGAGGTTCAAGGACGAAGTCTTCGAAAAAGGGCGTTACCATTCTAACGGCATTCAAAATCGCCTTGTATTCCTTGGGGTGTCCCTCCTTAAGTTTGAGCAGGAAAGGGCCGATGTTGGAGGCATCCGAACGCAGGATTTTATTATCCTGAACAATCTCGTAATGGCGCATTCCGGCAGTGGCGCTGGTGTCGTGGAAATGATATATCTGCCATGAAGAGATGGCATCGTAAACCGCTTTACTGTATTTGGCGTCGGTTCTATTCTCTTTACCTTCGGCGACCATACGGGAGGTGCCGTCGTCACTATCTCCCAATTTCCGCCACCCGGTTGAGTCATGCGCGCAATAACGGGCTTCCGCTTCGATCATACACTTGTCGTTGGGGGTAGGAACGAGATGAAAACGGAATCCCCGTGGGCCGAATCTTGTTTCAAATTCCATCCGTTTCGTTACTTTTCTTCCGTTAAAAAGCAAATCCCCTGCACCACCGTTATCTATAACAAACCGATTCAGGTTTCCTTCGATAAGGGCACGGAGCAACTTGAAAAATGAAATCATGTTGCTCTTTCCGGCACCGTTGCCGCCGACGACGATATTGAGATTGGTTAATTCGAGACCGACCAATTCCCGTATCGACTTGAATCCCTTTATCGTCAGTTTATCTAAAGATGTATCCATCGATACGCCCTCTTAAATTGCTTTCACATCCGTATCCAGGCTTACGAGCCTGAAGATATGCTCAGCATGGATTTCACTTCATCGTCCCTCACGCAACGGTGGGGAATCCATGAAGTATAGCGGATTCGTTCTTGCCCGGAAGATCGCAATTCAGTATTCTCCGCTTTTGCCTCCCCCGTTATGTCCACAGCGGGGCGGGGAGTGTTTTGAAACCACGTCATAGATCCGTACACCATAATGGAAAGGAAATCTATGAAATCCAGCACTCGATTTGCCGTCAAAACTTCGGCTCATGCTACGCTGGTTGCGATCACGCGCAATGTGCAGAGGTGCGTCGAAACGCTCGGTCTGCAAAACGGATTGGTCAATTGCTTCGTACTGCACACCACCTGCGGCCTGACCGTCAACGAAAACGCGGATCCGGATGTCGTTCACGACCTTCTGGCCCGGCTGGATCGGCTGGCTCCGTGGCAGTTTCACGAAGACCGACACAGGGAGGGAAACTCGGCCGCACACCTGAAAAGCTCCCTGCTGGGATCCTCGCTAACGATTCCGGTAGAAAACGGCAGGCTCTCTCTGGGAACGTGGCAGGGAATCTATCTGGGAGAGTTCGACGGCCCCAGAAACCGGACCGTTTCCGTTACGGCTATAGGGTCCTAGCATTGCGGACTGCCGATGGGCACGGCGCGGAAAGGAGATGCGGAAAGAGTGCTATGAATTCGCAGTTTTCAAAAAAAACCATCTTGGATCGAATGCGGGAAATCGACGCTCGGATTCGAAACGGCCAAATTCCCCCCGAAGCTCGGAGCCGCATAAAGGGCCTACTGAACGAAATCGACGATATTCTGTCGGATTGCCCAAGCGGGCCAAAGCGGACGGACGACACGATTTTCATCTGGTGCGACGGCGCCTGTTCGGGAAATCCCGGACCGGGAGGATGGGGAACGATTCTACGGACGGATGGAGAGTGCTTCGAGTTTTCCGGATCGAACGCCGATACGACCAACAACATCATGGAACTCACGGGAGCGCTGGAAGGGATCAAAAGAACGCCCCGCCACTCCCGCATCGTACTGATCTCGGACAGTCGCTATCTCGTCAATGGCATGAAGAGCTGGATGCGCAACTGGAAGAAAAACAGTTGGAAAAAAGCGGACGGATCGGCAGTCGCCAACAGAGACATCTGGATGGAACTCGACAGGGAAAGCCAATATCGGGACATTACCTGGGAATGGACCAAAGGACACTCCAACCACCCCCAAAACGACAGGTGCGACGAACTAGCCAGGCAAGCGATCAAAGAGTTTTCCGATTTCCCCTAGTTCCGATCGGTTCGTCCTGCGAGCGCATGAAAAACATAGGAACCGAACTTCCTCGCCAGATCCAACTCCTTTTGCACGAAATTGTCCATCGCATGGTGGGTCCGCACGCTATTCGGATTGACCCAATAGTGCACCCGACTTCTGGTCTCCCTGTTCAACTCGAAGGCTTGGCGTTTAAAAAACTTCTTGACGGTATCCAGGATCAACCGGGATTGAAGCAGGCGATTTTCCTCCTCGTAGCACTCCTGGGCATACTGCTCCAATTCGGGATGATCGCATTCGTCCACATACCACGTCTTTAGAACGTCCCGATACAGGAAACTCAACCGACCGCAATTGAACAGGTTGAGTAGAATAAATATATCCGCAACCTCCCTTTCTTTTTTGATGCAATCCCTGAAGTCGATCTCCTGGGGGGGAAAGGCGATATTGATTCTATCCACCAAACGAACGACAATATCCGGCCTTACGTAAGCGAACTGCTTTGCGGCCCTGCTGCCAAAAGCCATCTGGCCAAGGGAAAACTCAAGATGGGTCCTGCTTTCCAATAGCGTGCCCTTGTTGAGAACGCCGTAATAGTCGTTCATCATGCAGTGGGCAATTCCATGCAAAAACGACTTGTGCTCAAGCAGATCCACCTGATCCGGCAGGTGGTCCAACTGCCCGAAGGTATCGTACCGACTGTGATTGAGATTGCTCTTCTGCAGGGATTTGAAAAACCAGCTCCCCTTCTTGTTGAATCCGATCTGCAGGCGCCCCCTGGGCACCCTCAAATGGCTGAGGATATCCCGATGAATGACATTGGGAGGCGGTTCGAAATTCTGCTGGTAGTAGTGATGCCAAATATTGAACTCCTCCTGATTGGATTCGTTTTTGCCGCCAACCCTATCGACAATCGCCTGAATACGGGCCATCGAATTCTTGAAAAGTTGCTTCATATCCTTTTCAAAAAGAATGACGGCGTCGACGTCGCCATTGCAAACATGCTCCAGAAACCGCCTCTTTTTTCTAGGAAAGGCCTTTTCCAGAAAATACGCCAAAAACAGCTCGCGGAAAGTTTCAAATTTTTTGCGCTCGCCGTATCTCAAAAATACGTCGGAGATTTTTATGTGAAGGGCGAATCCTAAATCGACAATCCGCGAAATGGTGTCCTTTTCCCTCTGATCGGCGATCGTCCTGTTTTCGGGACCGAATCCGATTTTCAGCGCTTTGTAGTTCAACCACCAGGGGTCCTGCAGCAACTGGGGAAATTTCTCCTCCGTTTTGAAAATCATGGCAATAGGAAATCCGCTGGCGTTTTCGTCCAGTCCGATCGGATCGTATTCCGGCTTGTCGTCTTCAAGCAGCAGAGGATTTTCGATGCCGTAGTCGTCAAAAAAATTGGGCTCGTCCTCCACGAATGTCCTCTTCTCCTCGACAGCCTCCTTCCCTTCGACGGCAGCCGCTACGACATTCCCGGCGAACCTGTCCAGTTTGTGCGGATTCTTGATCAATTCGATAATCGAAGCGTTGAACCTTTCGTCGCAGAGCATTTCATATCGGAGCAGCCTCAGTAGAGCTTTGGGCAGGTTTCCCGAAGAGGCCTTGAAGGATTCCCAGTACATCGCACCGGAATGCGCAGTCATATATTCGGTGGTGAGGGGAGGAGTGGAACCCAAATCGACCAATCGGATTTTGAACGCGTCATAGATGGAAATGATGTCGAACCGTATATAGTCGACGATCTGCTCGTACTTCGATCTGCTTGAGTTGATGGAGTCCGGCATAAGGAAATGGACCGGAATTACGGGAGTGAACTGAATGCCGGGCATCAGCGTCTCGTAGTTCAGAATCAGCTCGTAGGCCGTCCCGGAAGCCTCCTTCGACTCCAACGTCGTTCCGTGCTTTCCGTCGCGATAGTCGTCGTTGGAGTAGGCGAAAAGGTAGACGTCCGCCTTGGGAAACTTTCTGCCGATATAGTCCTGAATCAGTGCGATTCGTCTTTTGAGAAGGCGGTCCCGCTTAATCAACTCCTTCCGCAAACAGGTTTTGGAGTACAGTTTGATCAACTCGACGATTTCGTGCACGACACGCTGGCGGTGCTTCGGAGCCGCAAAGATCCGATCCAGCAGGGACCTCTTATTTAGAACGAATATTTCATATACGATCTGAAAATGTCTTTTGAAGTTGGTATGCCCGGCAATGCTCAACTCGCTGCGAATCTGCGCACTCTTCATCTCCTTTTTTGTGAGCCCTTTTTTGATTCCATACTTTTGGGCAAAAAAATCAATGAGCCCCTGAGAAACTGTGGCAATGGCCTCGTCCGAAAGCCTGTCGCAGTCCACCAGGAACGGCTCCAATTCGTACTGTACCTGCAGATCCAAATCCGATGCGGTCTTTTTGTGGCCGACCGTGCCGATGGAGCCGAGAGAGGCAATGCTGTAAATGGGTCTGAATGCCGAGTCGGACGGATCGGTCGCGATCGCATCGTCCAACTCCTTCGATACGTAGGCGTTGAACTGCTCTCTAAAAATGGGGGAGAGCTTTTCGATTCCCACAACGCCCGCCGGAGAGTCCTTCAAGTAGAGAGTCGTCGTTTCCTCGACTTCCACCTCCTTCAATACACCGTGGATCCTCTCCAACCTGGGACAGCGGAATACATGCTCCTCGTATTTGGGATCGTTGACGTGCAGAAAAAAAATCACCTCGAATACCGCCTTTTTCATATCCTCCGAAAAGGAGGCAAAGGCCAAATCCAATCTCCTATCGTTAAAATTGGAGAAAAAGGCGGAACCGGTATCGACTGCGGAGGTCAACTCCTCCTCTATCTGCCGATCCAACCGAATGCTCTGTCCTAACCGTTCAAATAGCGACACCGAACCATCCCATGAAACATTTGTTTCTCAAACTGCTGCTAAACCGCTATCGGCTCTCTGCGACGATGTTCCGCTAGAAATTCTCCAATTAAATATAGAGATCCCGCAACCACTACCAAATCGTATCTTTGCAAAAAAACGGGCAGCTTGCGACGGACAAATTCCGCAATGTCGCACATGGGCAGCACTTCGAACTTCTCCTCTCGCAATTGCCTTTCTATCCTATCGAGGTGTCCGGTTGCGCACTGCTCCATTTTCAACGGCTGAAAACAGCTGCCGGCTACCGGCAGAGACCGCAGTGCGGGAAGAATTTCCTTTCCTTCCATCCAACAGACGGCAAACAAAATGCTGTCGCCCGCATGATATCGCCCGATAAAATTGACGAGACTGCTCATCCCCGAAACGTTATGGGCGCCGTCAAGGAGAATCCTTTTCTCCGCATCCAGATACTGCATTCTTGCCGGCCACTGCAACGTTCGGAAACAGTCGTCGATCTCCTCTCGATGCAACCGCGACTCTTCGGGAACCAAAGAGAGATATAGGGTCAATGCCGTCGCAATGTTCTCCAGCTGATGGACCCCGCGCAATCCTATCTCGCCCAAATCGATGGAGATCGGCAGAGGAACCGGAAGGGCGTTCGGATCGGCGGAGGATCGCAGGCCGTAGTTGAGTCCGCTCTCCGTTTTCCGGCAGGCGAAATTTTCGTCCGCCGCCAAAAATCGGTTCCCCTTTTCCCGGCAGCGATGCTTGATTTGAGCGGCAACTGCGGGTTCCTGTTTGGCAATGAAAGCCGTAGCCCCAGGTTTCAAAATCCCCAATTTCTCGTTGGCAATGGCTTCAATGCCCTTTCCCAAATACTCCTCGTGATCGAGGGCGATTCTCGTAAAAACGCACGCCAGGGGATCCTGCACCACGTTGGTGGCATCCAACCGCCCCCCCAAACCGGTTTCCAGCAGAATGTAATCGACCCCATACCGCCGAAAAATCACAAAGGCCATAGCCAGCGAAAATTCAAAAAATGTCGGATTTAAATGCCCTCCTCCCCTATACTCCTCCAGGCGATCCGTATCGATCCCGCAAGCTCTACAGACCTTGCAAAAGGCCTCGTTCAAAACTTCGTCGGATACTGCCCGTCCATTAATTCTGAATCTTTCGTTAAACTCCATCAAATGGGGCGAGACCGTCGACCCCGTTGCAAACCCGCTGCGCAGAAGCAAACTCTCGATAGCTACCAATGTGGAACCCTTGCCGTTGGTTCCGGCAATATGAATGATGCGCGGATGGCGCTCGACACCGTCCAGGCGGGCAAGGAGGCGACGAATCCTGTCGAGTCCAAGCTTGATATTGAAAACGCCCAACCCATATAGAAAGTCGAGATATCGTGCCTTCAATTCAATCCTCCAACTTCAATGGCCGACTCATCAATGCGGCCAATCCGTCGCCGATGGACAACCTCTCGTAGATTATTCGGTAGGCTATGCCGGAGAGCGGCAGCTCGATCTCATATTTTTTGGCAATTTCCCATACGGCCTTCGTCGTGTAGTACCCTTCGGCTACGGTGCCCCGCATGCTGGACAGAATCCGTTCGATACTTTCTCCGCCACCCAGCCGCTTGCCGAAATTCCTATTGTGGCTGCTTTTCGGGGAGTAGCAGGTTAAAGCCAAATCTCCCAATCCGCTCAGTCCGTAAAGGGTATCCAGGGAGATCTTCCTTTTTTGGCAGTAGCGTTTCATTTCCGACAGTCCGCGGGTTACCAACACCGATATTGCCTCCTCCTGCATTCCGTAGCCCACTGCAATTCCGGCCAGAATCGCATAGACGTTCTTCAAAGCGCCGAGCGTCGCGACCCCTTCCAAATCCCGGCTTCGATAGACTCGGAAGGATTCCGAGCTAAACAGCTCCTGTAGCAGCCGACCGGCAGTTTCATCCCTGCAAGCCAGCGTTTCCGCCACCGGAGTACGAGGCGACAGCAGTCCTTCGGGAAAACAGGGACCGCCCAAATGCGCAATCACGTGGCGAGGGAAGAAGTTTTTGATAATTGTCGGAACCGTTTGCAGCGATTCCCGCTCGATACCTTTGTTGATGCTTACGATATAGGCTGCGTTCGGAATCGTTTCGATTTTTTTCAACGCGCTTTGCAAAAAAGCCACCGGCATGGCGACTACAATCAACTGAACTCCATCCACTGCCCGGTTCGAATCCATCGTGAAACGAACTCCCTTCTCGCACCTGTATCCAGGCAAATTCGGCGCAATTCCCGTTTCCGCAAGTTGTTCGAACTCCTCCCGCAAATGGCACTGCAAAGTAACCTTCAGCCCTTTGCGACTTAGGTATATCGCCATAGCCGTTCCCCAGCGGCCCGCTCCCAAAACGGCTATCTTTCGGATCGAATCGATTTTTCGTGGCATGAAATTCTTCCGTAAAAAAAGGGGACGGAATTTCTACAATTCCTGCCCCCTAATTTTGCTCTTTTGCCTTGAAAAGGCGATCACAACAAGATCTATGGCTTTCGCGTTATACTGGTACCGAGGGCCGTAATCGAACCGGCACGACCGCGAAGTCGTAGGATTTTGAAAAAGGTTTCATGCTTCCAGTGCTTGTTCTATCGCATCGGCGATAAACCCGTTTAGGCTGGAGTTCACTTGGTGTGCTTTGACGGATGCCTTTTGGTGCAGTTCCGGAGCGATTCGCAGGCGGATATTTCCCGAGTACGGTTTTTTCGGTTCTATATTTTTCTTGAGACAAGTTTCCAAATAGCAATCGACAGAGTTTTTGAAAGCGGTTTTGATCTCTTCGGTGCTCCTTCCGACAAAAGTAATTGCCGCATTTGCATTGACGATCTTTCCAAATAGTGTTTCCGCATCGGAATCGTACTCCACCACACCGGTGTACCCTTTGTATTTTAGCATTGCTTGACTCCTGCCAGATCCAAAAACTCGCGAACCGACTTTACGGCACCTCTTATCGTCTCTTTCCGGGGATGGGGACGGTGAAAAACAGCCACCTCTTCATTTAAAGTAATTGTAACCCTTGACCCTTTTCCCTCTTCGACATCGGCTCCCAATGCGGCAAACAAGCTTTCCACATCGCTCCAAACTATACTTGCCAAAATAGGGTTATGGTAAATCGCTCGCAATGTCTTCTTATGTTTTGTGTTCATGGTGTTACAATGACTGGTACCGAGGGCCGGAATCGAACCGGCACGACCTCGCGGCCATGGGATTTTGAATCCCACGTGTCTACCAATTTCACCACCTCGGCACGATAAAAAATCATTCAATACATCGACCTGCTTGTCAATTGAATTCATATCGCATGCGTTCGGAATCCACCGTTTGACTTGTCCGCCCATTTCGATTACCTTTTTCCATAATCGCAGCCGTTTGTTCGTTTTCCCCAGTCCGAAGCGGGGCAGGTGTCGATGCGCATTTCAATCAAAAAAAAAATTCGTACCGCCGTTGCCGTCTCCTTCTACCGGCTTTTTTTCCTGATCGTAGGGTGTACCTGCCGAAAAAGGGAGTACGGTCTGGAACATCTTTCCGGATTGAAAAGCGAAGACAAAAATTGGATCTACTGCACGTGGCACAACAACGTATCCACCGGAGTGTGGGTATTGAGGGGGCAAAAGCTTGCCATGATGGTCAGCGAAAGTGCCGACGGGGAAAAAATCGCTCGGGTGATTCGTTCCTATGGCAATATGGCGGTTCGCGGTTCCACATCGAAGGGTTCGATCAGGGTCCTCCTGAACACGCTGAAATGGCTGCGGCGAGGATACTGTGCCGCAATCACCCCGGACGGACCGCGCGGTCCGAAATACAAAGTCCAGGGAGGTACGATCTCTTTGGCCAAAAACTCAGGATGCCCGCTCGTGCCGCTTTGCATCGAAGCCGACAGGCAGTGGGTGTTTGCCAAAAGCTGGGACGGACACAAACTGCCCAAACCGTTCTCAAAAATCGCAGTCCGTTACGGTCGCCCCTTTTACGTACCTAAAAACATGGACAGAGAGGAGTTCGAAAAAATTCGACGGGCATTCGAGAAGATCCTGCTGGAAGAGACCCGTCGCCTAAGCCGCGACATACATGGACGGATACATTCTCCTTCGGCCCGATAGCAGCCCAACCCTTTTTTTTCTTCAGTTTTTTTCGTTTTCGACCGAAATACAAACAGCCGCAACCGTTTCGCCGGCGGGAGTCCAAGTCTTAGAAATTCTCATTGCCGCATAGATCGGGAATCGACATGAAACGCACATTGCTACACGTTCTGTATACGGTCTGCATTGTGTATATAATCGGCTGCAACGAGTGCACCGTGAATTGTGCCAACACGGACAACTTTCCCGGACCGTTCGCCAACAGTACCTCCCCGGTGATCCTGTCGACCGACCCGACCGGCGACAGGGCAGGTATCGGGAACATCTCGGTCGCCACCGCCGTTTCCGTGACTTTCGACCAAAAGATGAATGCGGATACGGTCACCGCCTACCACCCGGATTCGGGAACGACCTGTGCCAATACCTCCTTGCGGCTATTTCAGGACGGATCTTCCGACGAGACGGACTGCATACTCATGAAGGAGCAACCAACCGCAGGCAACGACGGAAAAACCTTTACGGCAGTGCCCCAAAACCCCCTGGAACATGACACCCAATACAAAATTGCCGTTAAAAATAGGGTAGCCGCTCTGGACTCAATGCACATGGTAGAGGACTACGAAAGCGCCCACGGGTTTCGCACAGAGCTTTCACCCCAGGCAACCCCAGTGGTGGAATCAATGGAGCCGGCCAATAACCTCCAGCCTACGGTAGCGCTGCTGCCTACCATCAAAGTGACTTTTAATAGGGCCATCAAAAGGGAAACGCTGACCGTCAACACCGCCAATACAACCTGCGACAGCGACAAGTACTCCCTCCAGGTATCGAAAAAGGCCGACTTTAGCGGAAATAGCTGCATTCGTATGAAGAGCCAACCTGTCGATTCAAGCGGAGACAGGATATTTACCGTCGTACCGTACGGTAAATTGAGTCCTCTGAAGATCCATTATGTCAGGATCGCCAAGGAGGTGCGAAGCAAAGCAGGCGCACCTATGAAAGAGCGCTTTAGCAGCCGCTTCGGAACCAGATTCCAGCCGGTCGTCTGGAAGCCCCACAAAAGAAATGGCTACACAATACTCAACAAGTACACCTCATATGCCTACCACCCTCAATTGACCGTTTTTAACGGGAAGCTGTTTGCCGCTTGGTCGGAGCAGGGCCAACAAAACGGGCACGATCGCAGCATTGCCGTCGTAGAGGTACTGCACGGCGATAACTGGTACTACCTTGAACCGAACTCCCGAACGGATATGAGTTTGCCTACATCGAACGCGTTCTACACGCGGCTGACGGTTTTCGACAATAGCCTATACGCCTCCTGGTGCGTTACGAATCGCCGCAGAATCACCGTCGAGAGATTGGACAAACTAACGAACGTGTACCGATCCGAGTGGAGCAATCAAGATGACCATGCACTACAGATACCGGCAGGGGGCGATTGTGCCGCGTCCCGGCTGACCGTTTTCAACGATAAACTGCATGCTATCTGGCGCTGGCGTTACCAAAAAAATACACGAGATCCCCATAACTATTATCTGCAAATGGCCGAATTCCAGGCAACCCAAAACGGGACTAGAAAATTGGGTGATTGGTTTTGGACCGGCCGCGCCAACTACTACTACAACTACTATCAGCCGCACCAGCTAACAATTGTGTCTGACGATTTCGCCGTCCAAACGGCCCTGTTTAAGGGGAAGCTCTATGCAGCTATGACACGCTTCGCCTATCCTCAACCCGACCAAATCCTCGTGGCCGAGTGGCAGGAAGAAAATGAAACGTGGAGAAGGATCCCCGATATTGTATTTCGAGTTGAATGGGATAAGAGTGCCGCAGATCCGCAGTTAATCCCGTTTGATGACTCTCTGTGGCTCATCTGGTCGGAAGCGACCCTAACTCGTATAGAGGGCAAAATACGCGTCAAGCGGTGGGATGGTGAAATGCCAGATTGGAAAGTGAGCGAGTTCCCGGCATCCGACGGCATTCAATACAGCAACTCCGGTGCGCGTTATCCCCGGGCGATTGTTTTCAACGATGCTCTGTTCGCTATTTGGACCGAAGGCAACATAAAAAGATACGGAACAGTCAAAGGGGGCAAATTAAAAGCGAAATATCTGTTTTCCGCCGGTCCAAACGGTTGGCAATCTGTCGCTACCGATGGCATGACAATTCGGATGGACGAGCCGACACTGGCCCTTTTGGGAGATAGGCTTTTTATCGCTGGAATTGATATGGACAAGAGCGATGGCGATCTCGATTACTGGATCAAAATGTACGAAGCGGTGTTGGAATAGCCCAAGTGCCCTAAATACTTTTATCGAGTCAGTTTTTCCCGATTAGGGTTATTCCGATCGATTACGTACTCCGGTTCTCCAAAAAACAGGGATATCATATTTTTCAGTACCTGGTATCTCAGCTAAAATCATACATGCTTGACGAAGCGGTAAAAAGTCCCAGAACCGTCATTCCCGCACGCCCGGAGTCGAGCTAAATTCGAGGTTTTCCGGATCGAGCCTGCTCGAAATGGAAAACCGCGGATTTCCGCTCGAACGACATGCTGTCCTGGGCGCGAATAGCGCGGCGGGCGACATGTCGTTCCAGCATGGTTCGGCGGCGGCATTAGCCGTCCGCTACAGCCGTTTGTCGGGCTCCAATTATAGTAATATTTATGTTTCCACAGTGCACACACTGTGTCATGATAAGGACATGAAACAATACAGATGGAACAAAGACAAAAATCACTCTTTAATCCAAAAAAGAAACATCTCTTTTGAGGCGATAGTCTATGCAATTGATAAAGGTTGTACTATTGATGTTTTTGACCATCCCAATCCTAAAAAATATCCTAACCAAAAGATATACGCCTTAAATATTGATAATTATGTTTATCTCGTTCCTTACGTAATAGAAAATGATGGCACCCTGTTTCTAAAAACGATTATTCCAAGCAGAAAAGCGACTAAACAATACCTGGGGTCTAGAAAAAATGAAAAATAAACTTGATGAATATGAACAAGAGATTCTTGATGCTTTTGAGCAAGGCAAATTGAAATCAACCTCAAACGCCAAGGATGAAATACATAACGCGAAAGAAGCGGCAAGAAATACGTTTAATAAAAATAGGCGCGTAAACTTACGGTTAACTGAACAAGATTACGACTTTGCGCATATAAAAGCCCTCCAGGATGGAATTCCCTACCAGACTCTATTGTCCAGTGTCATACATAAATATTTAACTGGGCAACTTGTCGAAAAATAGCATTTTGGCGCCCTTCTGTTTCTACCCACTGGCCGGAATTGAGCCGAATCCGAGGTTTTTCGGATCGCGCCTGCTCGAAATGGAAAATCGTGGATTTCCGCTCGAACGACATGCTCTCCTGAGCGCGAATAGTGCGGCGGGCGATATGTCGGTTGAGCATGGCTCGACGCCGGGCGTTATCGCAGAGCCGCGCAGCGGTTCTGCGATAACATATATTATTTCGCAACTTGAAAAAAACGGAATATGGGCTCAATATATGGATCCGCTGGATAAAAGCCAATCTATAAAGGTATTAGGTTATTGATTTATTGGAAGAAATAGTGCATTCTAGGACGAAGTTTTTCAAATAAGAAGGTAAACTTGATCCAAGTGCCCCCAAGTCGAGAAAGGTTTCCTCTGCACGGTTCCACTCCATTTATTTCTTCCGTTTCCCCCCGGCATAGCGATTTGCCTATGTCCGTAACGGATGGGCGTTTCAGTCAACTTTTTCCGCCAAAAACCGACTATGCAATTTCAAGAAATCCTGGAAAAAAAAAGAGATCGAGCGCTTTTATCCAAAAAGGAGATCTCCTTTTTCGTCAACGGCTACGCGAAAGGCGAAATTCCCGACTATCAGATGTCGGCGCTTTTGATGGCCATCTATCTGAACGGGCTGTCGGTGGACGAAACGGCCTGGCTGACCGAAGCGATGCTGCATTCGGGCATTGTGGTCGATTTGAGCCACATCCCGGGCGTCAAAGTGGACAAACACTCCACGGGCGGGGTGGGAGACAAGACCTCCCTGATAATAGCGCCCATTTGCGCGGCGCTCGGCGTGCCGGTGCCCATGATATCCGGTCGCGGATTGGGCCATAGCGGCGGCACTCTGGACAAACTGGAGTCCATTCCCGGCTTTACCGTCAATTTGGACCTGGATACCTATCGGTCCATCGTTAAAGAGGTCGGACTCTGCCTGATCGGCCAGACGAAGGAGATCGCACCCGCCGACAAGAAAATGTACGCCCTGCGGGACGTTACCTGCACAGTCGAAAACAGGTCGCTGATATCGGGCAGCATCATGAGCAAAAAGCTGGCGGAGGGTATCGACGCTCTGGTGCTGGACGTCAAAACCGGCATCGGCGCCTTTATGAAAACCGAAAAGGATGCGGAAGATTTGGCGCGGCTGCTGATTTCCATCGGCAAAAAAATGAACAAAAAGTGACCGCCCTGATTACCGATATGAATCAGCCCTTGGGCAACGCCGTCGGCAACAGCCTGGAAGTGATCGAATCGGTGGAGCTGCTGACGGGACGCTGCCTGCCGGAACAACGGGATCTGCTGGAACTGAGCATCGAGTTGGCGGCCCACATGGTCCTCCTGGGAGAAAGGTCGTCCAATCTGGAGGATGCCCGCAAGATGGTCCTCAAAACCATCGAAGAGGGATCGGCTTTCCGCAAACTCAAGGAAATCGTGCGGGCGCAGGGAGGAGACCCACACTCTCTGGACGATTTTGCCAAACTGCCCGGTGCCGAATATATCCATAAAATCGTAGCGACCTCCAACGGAACTATCGAAGAGCTGAACGCTCTGGCCATCGGCAGGGGAGCGGTTCTGTTGGAAGCCGGCCGCACGAAGTTGGATTCGGAAATCGACCATGGAGTGGGAGTCAAGCTGAAAAAAAAGATCGGCGACCGGGTGGAAAAAGGGGAGACGGTTTTGGAGATTCTCTACAACAAAAAATCGAAATTGGAAGAGTCCCTGGAATATTTCGACAGTTCCGTCAAAATCGGCACAAAAAAAACTGCCCAACCGCAATTGATCAAAAAAGTCCTGTGTTAGCGGAATTGCAGTCCCAAACGCGCTTCGATACTCGCCCCAATGAAAGAGATCATCCTTATCAACGTTTCCGGTGCCGACAGGCCCGGCTTGACATTTGCCATCACGGAGGCGTTGGCGAAACACAACGTCTATATTCTCGATATCAGTCAGTCGGTCATCCACAACAAACTGTCTCTAGACATGCTGATCGAAGTGCCCAAAAAATCGGCATCCTCGCCTATTTTAAAGGACCTTCTTTTCACATCGCACCAGCTGGGTCTTACCGCCAAGTTTTCGCCCATCGACGAGAGCCACTACGGCAAATGGGTCGGCGAAGAGGGGAAACCGCGCAACATCGTTACCCTGCTGGCCCGAAAAATCGACGCCGGACAGATCACTACGGTTTCCCGCATTATTACCAGCCACAATCTCAACATCGACAACATTACGAGAATCTCGGGCAGACTTCCTCTAACGGGAAAATCGAGATCGACCAACGCTTGCGTCGAGTTTTCGGCCAGGGGAGAACCCGCCGACCGCGATAGGATGGGCAGCGACTTTTTGGCTGCCGCAGGCAAGTTGGGAGTCGATATCGCATTCCAGGAGGACAATATCTTTCGATGCAATCGGCGACTGATCGTTTTCGATATGGATTCCACCCTAATACAGGCCGAAGTGATCGACGAACTGGCAAAAGCGAACCGGACAGCCGACAGAGTATCGCACATAACCGACAGGGCCATGCGGGGCGAATTGGACTTTGCGGAAAGCCTGCGTTTGCGCGTCAAACTTCTGCGGGGGTTGAAGGAGTCGGCTCTGGCCGAGGTCGCCCGCAAACTGCCTCTGACCGAAGGGGCGGAGCAGTTGATCGCCACCTTGAAGCATCTGGGATTCAGCACGGCGATACTTTCGGGCGGTTTTCGCTATTTTGGCGAGCGATTGAAAGAGAGGCTCGGCATCGACTATGTGTTTGCCAACAGGCTCGACATCGAAGACGGGATCGTTACGGGAGAGGTGAGGGGAGAGATTGTGGACGGGCCAAAAAAAGCCGAACTGCTGCAGGAAATCGCAAACAAGGAAAACATCACTCTGGAGCAGGTCATCGCCGTCGGAGACGGCGCCAACGATCTGCCAATGCTGAACAGGGCCGGTCTGGGGATTGCGTTTCAAGCCAAACCGATCGTCAGGCGGTCGACCAGGCAGGCGATTTCGGAGATGGGTCTTGACGGTATTTTATATCTCATCGGCTACAGGGACCGATATGCAATACAATCCGGCCGAAATTAACCGCGAACCTTTCCCTTCCCAGCGGCAATACTATGGGGTCGGCAATACTATGGGGTCGGACCAATCTAATATACTGAA
>CAZLTI010000047.1:0-16490 GCA_964562335.1 uncultured Pseudomonadota bacterium
TGGATTGTTACTCTATTGGTATTACCGGTATTTCTTTTCATAAATTTTCTTGAAAGTCCCAAAAACAGTTTAATTGAAGTTGAACAAAATAACATTGAGAAAGAAAATAACTATAAACTAATTGCTTTATTCTTTATGTTTTTATTTATTGTTGTTGGTTCTGAAATAAGTTTTGGGAGTTGGATATACACATATGCAACAACCAAAAAGCTTTTAATTAACAATCAGGCAGCCTATTTAACTTCAATATTTTTTGGAACTATGACTATTGGTCGCATTATAATTATTCCCTTTACTAAGAAAGTTTCATTTGAAAAGATAATTCTTTTTAGTCTGTTAATAAGTATTGTTTTCTTGGGATTAGTATCGGTTTTTCCTGAATCGTCCATGTTCTTGTGGATTGTTACAATTATTGTTGGATTGTCTATTTCAACTTTATTTCCCGCAACGTTATCTTTGGCAGAAAACAAATTGAATATTTCGGGAAAGCTCACTTCTTTATTTCTAATTGGCGCGACTCTTGGTGCTATGATTTTGCCATGGACTATTGGGCAATTAATACACTTTGTTGATATGAAGATTTTTATATACGCAATTGTAGCTATTTTGTTTAGTGGATTACTGCTGTTTTTAGTGTTAAATAATGAATCAAGACGAAGCGGTAAAAAGTCCTAGAACCGTCATTCCGCGCAATTTTCGACTTTTTGCCGCTTCGTCAACCTTGGCTTGTTTAGGGTGGGCGATCAATATCTCTCCTTCGAGGCGGCGATCTCTTTGTTCAATACGTGCATCAGGTAGGGAATAAAAAAGAGGCTGGTGCAGCCGATGATTCCGATGGTAGAGATTCCCTCCAGGCGTCCGTCCACGATTTCCAATAGGGGTAGGCTCCATATCCCGCCCAATCCCATGGTCATATGGCTGACGATCATACTGAGCGCCATTAGCCGACCCCGGAGATAAATAGGTATCAGCTCTGTCAGCAGCAGTTGGAAGGCCGGCATACGCATCGATCCGCCAAACATCAGTCCGGCAAAGAAAACGCCTACCCAATCGCCCGGAAGGATCTCCTGCGTGGCGGCAATAAAAAAGAGGCACATAATCAGGGAGCCGAAGGTGATCAGCCGTCCGCGATATCCCCTTTTCAAAATCAATCCGGCAATCGTGTTTCCCGCGATACCGCCGATGCCGCCCTGCATATAGCAGAGACCGATCCGCGTGGAATCGAAGCCGTAGTTGGTGGAGAGCCAAACGCTGATGTGGGGAAAGAAGCCGAACAGACCGATGATCATAAAGAATTGCAGCATAAAGATTTTCCGTACCTTGCTCAGTCGCAGCAGGGTCAGAAGTTCGATATACTGATGCCAAATTCGGCCCTTTTCGGCCCCTGTCGGTACCGGTTTTAGAAACAGAATGAACACAAAGCACAAAAAGGCGGCGGCGGATATGGCAAAAAAGGGCACCCGCCAAGTAAATGCGTCCCCCAGCCAGGATCCCACAGGCACAGCCAAAATGGAGGCAATGGAAAAGGTCAACATGACCAGAGTGACGATCTTCGTCCGCTCCCGACCCCGGTAGCTATCTCCTACGAATGCCAGGATGGTGGCGAAGATCGGCCCGCCGAAAAATCCCGTGACGATCCGAAAGGCGATAATTGTGGTTATGCTCGACGATAAAGCGAAGCCATATGTAGCCAGGCTGAATCCCAGGCATAAAATCAGGAGCATTTTTTTCCGTCCCAGTCGATCCGAAAAGGGGGCCGAGACGAAGGCGGAGAAGGCTGCGGCTATGGGATATATGGCAACCAACAGACCGCTTTTTACGACCGGAAGTCCCGTAGCGGCGGAGATTGCCGCACTCAAGGGAACTACGATCAGATGTTCTCCGAAAACCAAAAAAGAGAGAGAAAACAAAGGGATTACCGACAGCCAATAGGATAGCCTAGAACGGTTTCGGTTCGGTTTTTGCGTCATGGCTGCCGTCTCTGTCCTCTTTTTTATCCGAGAAGTCCGGCCCTCTTCCTCCATCGAAGACTTCGACCGAAATGGAGCTATATGGAAAAGGCAGTTCGGAGAGAATGGTTTGGCGGAACGGTTTTGTCGGCGTAGTCGCTAACCGTTTTTTCTCTTCCCGACGAAAAGGGAGACGATCGCTGTCGCTCCGAACAGCAGGTACAGGGAGGAGCCGTTTCTAAACAGCATGATGGCGGTTACGCCCAGAACGATGGGGATCAGGTTGCGCAGACGATTCGTTCGGCGGGATTCGCGTATTTCGCCGGGCGGCCCCTTCGTTTTGTATTCGGACTCCACCTCCCCTGCGATGCGCTCCATCTCTTCTCTCGGCAGATCGACGATATCCTCCAACGCGTCCAGCGTGGCCCGAGTCTCCTCCAGGTGCGACTTTCGGGTCTCCTCCTTCCGCGACGCCGCCAAAATGCGCCTTCTGATCTCCTCTTGAATCCGCTGCTCTCTTTCGTTCGACATTTTTATTTGTTCCCGTTGCCGATATAGGTCATTCGAATAGGAGGAGCTACAATCTCGTTACGTAGTCGGTCAGATCCTTTTCGATGCCGGGATCGATATCCGGTTTTTCGTAACCGGCCAGTCTCCGGGCCAAATTTTCGGCCGCCGTCTGCTCCGCCCTTTTGGAGCCGGAGCTTTTCCAGGATTCGTAGTTCTGTCGGCACATCAAATCGGGATGAAAAAACTCCGTGCGGCACAATTGGAACGTTTTGGGGTGCGTCAGATATTGGCCGCCGATACCGACGGTTTTGATCGCCTCGACGTCGATCGACTCCGGTGTGGCCTCCACCGTTCGGAGCAGCCTGCGCGCCATTTCGCACAGCTCCTCGTCAATGAGGAACTTCTCGAAACTCATGCCGATAAACGAACCCAGTATGCCGCAGGAGTGCAGGATGAAATGGATCCCGCTTCTTACGGCGGTAGTCAGGGCCATTGCCGATTCGATTCCCGCCTGCGCGTCGGGAATTTGGGCGTCCGTCAAGGCACCGCCGGAGCGGCTGGGCAGACCGTAGTGGCGCGCCATTTGCGCGGTGTAGTGGGTATTTCTGGACAGCGTCGGTGCACCGATGGACAAACCCCCACTTCTCATATCCACGGCGGAAGATGTGGAACCGTATAGAACCGGAATTCCCTTTCCGACCAACTGCGACAAAGTGACACCGGCCAGAATTTCCGCGTTCTGCAGGGCCAGAACGCCGTCCAGATTGACGGGACCGGAAGCCCCGGCCATTACCAGTGAGGCGATAATGCAGGGCTGGCCCTGCCGCACCGTCTCGATCAGGGAACCCGCCATCTCCTCCGAAAACTGAAGCGGAGACAGCGAATTGATCAGCGATACCGTTACCGCTTTTCCGGCGACAGCTCCGACACCTCCCCAGGCGATGCCGGCCATTTGCAGACTCTCCCTGACGCCCCGCTTCGATACCGGACTGCCCATAAAGGGTTTGTCGCAATAGAGCAGATTGGAAAGAATCATGTGCCTATGGACCTCCGATGCCGGAACGTCCGAGGGTTCGACCATCATCCAGCCGTTCATCTCCAGGCAGGGGGAGGTATGAACCAGCTTGCAGAATCTGTCGTAGTCGTCCATGGTCGCCTTCCGTCGGACTCCATCGGCCGTAACGACAAACGGAGCTCCGTATCCGGGAGCGAAAACGGACCGCTCTCCGCCGATAGAAACGGACTTTTTCGGATTTCTGGCTTCGACCGAAAATCGGGAGGGAGCCGATTCCGTCGCATCGAGAACGCTTCTCTCCTCGAAGAAGACCCTACTGCCGTCCACCTTGAAGCCATTTTTCTTGAAGATGCCGATCGCCTCCTCGTCGTTGAACGAGACCCCCATGTTTTTCAACAGATCCATCGAAGCATCGTGAATGCAGTCGATCTGCCGCTTCGTCAGCTTTTGCATTCTGTCGCACATATCGTTTCTCTCCCGGTTCGACCTAATTGCGGCGACCTGCGGGCAGGGGCTCTTCCGTCCGGCTTGCGCAAGCGATGCGCTTTTCCGGTGCCGACACTGCTCTGCGCAGAAACGGCCCGAATGGCGAACATATCCTTACGCCTCCTCTATTTTTACGTCAAATCGGTTTCTTTTGTTCTCTTTTTTTTTCAAATAGTTATTGATTCGGCACAATGCAATTGATAGCTTTTCTAATGAGTATCCAAAGTACTCGACAACCCTTTTCCAGGCTTTCGTCGGGAAAGAGTTGACGTGACGCGGTTTTGTCGGTCGAAATTCCCGTTGTGCCGAATTCCATTTTTGACGGAGAAACGATTATGAAGGCAGAAGCCAGAGTTGTTGTCATAGGCGGTGGCGTGATCGGCGCCAGTATTTTGTACCATCTTGCAAAATATGGGTGGAGCGATGTCGTTTTGGTGGAAAAGCACGAACTGACCTCCGGTTCCACCTGGATGGCAGCGGGCAACTGCTCCTTCTACCACCCCAACTACTACTGCGCCCAGATCAATATCAAGAGCGTGGAGATCTACAAGCAGTTGGAGAAGGAGACGGGGCAGTCCGCCGGGTGGCACACTACGGGAGCCATTCGACTGGCCGACAACGAAGAGCGCATGGACGAGCTGCGCTACAATGCGGTGAAGGATCGCTGCCTGGGACTGAACGTCGAAATGCTGTCGCCGGAAGAGATCGGCAGGATGCATCCTCTCATCAACACGGAAGGTCTTCTGGGGGGCCTCTACCATCCCGACGACGGAGATGTCGACCCGAACAGCGTGACGCAGGCGATGGCTTCGGGCGCACGCAAATACGGAGGAGAAATCAATCAGCACACCATCGTGAAGGAATTGGAGCAAAAGAGAAACGGCGAATGGATCGTAAGGACCGACAAGGGCGACATTACCTGCGAATGGGTCGTCAACGCCGCCGGGCTGTGGGCCCCGGAGGTCGCCAAAATGGCCGGAATCAAGATTCCGTCGATCGCCATCGAGCACTCCCATATTCTTTTCGAGACCATCAGCGCCGTGGCCGACCGCGAGACGATGCTGCCCCTGATCCGCGATCCGGATCGCTCCATCTACGTGCGGCAGGAGATGGATAGCCTGATACTCGGCATGTACGAAAGCCACGGAGAGCAGTGGCACAAGCACGGCGTGCCCTGGGACTACGCACTGCAGGAGCTTCCGGTGGACCTGGACCGCATCATGGAAAACGTGGAGCACGGTATGTTTCGCTTCCCCGTTATGGCGGAGAGCGGAATGAAGCATACCACCGTCGGCCCCATCACCTACACTCCGAATGGAGACCCGTTGGTGGGACCGGCCTATCCGCTGAAGAACTTCTTCCATGCCTGCGGATACAGCTTCGGCATTACCCAGGCGGGCGGGGTCGGACACTATATCGCCGGTTGGATGATGAACGGCGAGCCGGAGATCGATCTGTGGCCGATCGACAGCAGACGGTACGGCAGCTACGCCAACTGGGGCTACAACACGGAAAAAATCGCAGACACCTACCCCAGGCTCTATGCCATCTATTTCCCGAACGAATGGCGCAAGGCGGCCCGACCGAACCGCGTGGCGCCCATCTATCCGTATCAAAAGGCGGCGAACGCCTCGTTCGGCGACTACTACGGATGGGAGTGCCCCAACTACTTCGTAGCCGACGGCGAAAGCACCGAAGAGATCCCCTCCTGGCGCAGGTCGAACGGCTTTCGGTATGTCGGGCAGGAGTGCCGCAACGTGATGAACAATGTGGGACTGCTGGACCTCTCCCGATTCGTCAAAACCGAAATCTCCGGACCCGGTGCGGAGGCTTGGCTCAACTGGATGACATGCCAGAAAGTACCGACAAAAGAGGGACGGATCGCCCTCTGCCCCATGCTGGACCGCAACGGCAACTTCAAATCCGATATGACGGTCGTCAAAATCGGAACCGACAGCTACTACTGCGTGACCGCCAGTGTGGGAAAGCGTCACGATCAGCACTGGATGATGGAGAACCTGCCCGCCGACGGCTCCGTGCGGATGCGGTGCGAGACCTACCAAACCGGGTGTCTTGTGATTGCGGGCCCCAACTCCAGGAAGGTGCTGGAGAGGGCGACCGAGGCGGACCTCTCCGACAACGCCTTTGCGTTCGGCACCAGCCGGGAGCTATACTTGGGGCGCGTAAAATGCCGCGTAAACCGCATGAACTATGTGGGCGAGTTGGGCTACGAAATTTTCCATCCCATCGAAAGCCAGATTCCTCTCTACGAACTGCTGACGGAATGCGGAGAGGAGTTCGACATGAAAATGTTCGGCATGTACGCCATGGAATCCATGCGGCTCGAAAAGGGCTATCTGGCCTGGAAAAGCGAAATGAATGTGCATCATACGCCGCTGGAGACCAATATCGGCTGGACCGTAAAAATGGACAAGGACTTTATCGGCAAAGCGGGCCTCGAAAGACAGAAGGCGGAAGGAGTCGGACGCACGCTGGTCTGTATGGAGGTCGCTGCGGACGATGCCGACGCCTACGGCTACAACGGCATCTACTGGAACGGAAAACCGGTCGGAATGACCTCGTCGGGCGGATATGGCCACAGAACCGAAAAAAGCATCGCGCTGGGTTATGTGGACAACGACGCGGCCAAGATAGGCACGGAGGTCGAGATCGATATTCTAAACGTGCGTCGCTCCGCAACCGTCGTGACGATGCCGATCTACGATCCCGGCGGGAAAAGAATGAAGGTCTGACCGAAGCGGTCGGCTGGTAAAAACGTGATTGCGCAACGATAAAACTCCATCTTGTCGGAAAGAGCGGTGGTGGGGTACGGTGGCCTTTTAGTCGAGACCTTCAAGGTCGTAACTCGGGAAGAACAGCTCTTCGAAATTCAAAACCGTAGATCGCCATGAAAGCAACAGCCGAAGAGATCAAAGAGGCTATCGTTTCGCTTTGGCTGTGGACCCCTAATACAAAAATCTTGCTATGGATATCGATCCTCAATTTATCGTCGATGCGCAGAATAGGAAATTGGCGGTGCAACTCGACATCAAAACGTTTAAAAAAATCGAAAAGGTCCTTGAAGACTACGCTCTGTATCAGTTGATGCAAAACGACGTTGACGAGGAGGACAACGAAGTCCTGAATCGAGAGCAAGCGATACAATATTACAGAAAACGAAAAAAATAGCATGAGAATTGGCTATCAAAAGAGGTTTTTAAAGCAATTGGCCGGTTTTCAACCGGTTGGCCGAAGATCAAATCCTTTAACCGTCTAGGAACCCTGTTTATGAAAGAGGCGGACAAACGAACGTATGCCGCTTTGGATCGGCCGGAAGTGTTGCGCCATATCTTTCATCCCCGCGCCGAATGGGGGAGAAGATCCCCGGCTACGCATCGCGATGATCTGATGATTCCGGTGGAGGAGGGGATTCGCCTTTCCGCATCTTTTCACCATGCGGCGAAGGATGCCCCGACTCTTCTTTTTTTCCACGGAAACGGAGAGATCGCCGCCGACTACGACGACCTGGGAGTGCTGTTCAACAGAGTCGACCTGAATTTTCTCGTCGTGGACTACCGAGGATACGGCAGGTCAAACGGTACGCCCACCATGACATCCATGATGGCGGACTGCCATCGGATTTTGGACTATACTCTGACCTACAGGAAAGACAATGGCTACACCGGCCCCTTGGCGGTAATGGGTCGGTCGTTGGGCAGCGCTTCGGCCATCGAGCTTGGCAGCACCCGATCCGAGGAGTTCAAATGCCTGATCGTCGAAAGCGGATTCGCCCGGCTTTCGCCGCTGCTGCGAATATTGGGAATCGACCCCGAAGGCATCGGCTTTCATCCGCAGCCGGGATTGGAGAATGTGGATAAAATAAAGCTGTTCGCCGACCCCTGTCTGATCATCCATGCCCAGTTCGACCATATCATCCCCTTCTCGGAAGGTCGGGCCCTGTTCGACGCCTGCGCCGCGACCGATAAAACCCTGCTGGAAATCAAAGGAGCGAACCACAACGACATTTTCCAGAAAGGCATCGATCAATACCTTATGCATGTGAAAAAGATCTGCGAGGCTTGGAAAAAAGGGCCTATAGGGATTTAATGCCGGTAGCGGAAAATCCGACATCGGCGATGGCAGCCTTCAGAATTTCCTCCTTTATATCTTTGTCGGTTTCGATCACGGCCTTTTTTTCCTCCAGATCCACTGCAACGGATAGAACGCCCTCAAAACCGGCGAGTTTGTTCGCGACTGTTTTATGACAATAAAAATAGTTCTTAAAATTCTATTTTTTCCATAAAAAATAGAATTTTAAACAACAAATAGATTGCGCCTTGACTGCACCGCCTTCTCCGAGAAGTTATCGCGATGCGATTCGATCTAAAATTTTACCAGACGCTTTTTACATGACTATACCTACGAATATTGTCATCTTTCGTCAGAATGGTTGCATTTTCCTCGCGGGCAGTTGCGACGATAATTTGGTTGCCCGGGTCGCTATGAAAGGGTTGCGGTAGAGTTGTAGCGCGGTAGGCGATGCTAGGCGAGAGTGCGACCAATCGAAATTTTGGCATTAATAGAGCTTTTTTTAGCCAATCTTCGGGATTGCATGAAATTCCAATTCTTTTTTTTTCAAGAAGCTTGCTAAACTCCCAAGGTGAAATCGACGACAACAGAAGGGCACTGTAATTGTTCGTATCCGCAATCAACCGCTTCACTTTATCGGATAGTTGGGAGGGATTCGTGTGCCACCAAATCCACGTATGGGTATCGAGCAGATATTTCATGAACACGCCTCCCACATCTCCTCGCCCAAGGGAGCGACAATGTCTTCTTCGAATACGAGCGTGTCGGCAAGTCGACCGGGCTTTACCAAATGCTCGCTATCCTCGTACGGAAAAACCTGTGCTATCGGTCTCCCTCTTTTTGTAATAATCATTGACTCTTGGTCTTTTGAAATCCGATCGATGATTTTTAAGGCATGTGCTTTGAACTGGCTAATTGGCATTGTTTTCATGCTGACTGTCTCCTCACGCGAAAGGATACTCGAAAAAGCAGATAATGACTATATATGAAGTATCATGGTAAAAAAATATGGTCAATTGCTCTATCCCGGAAGCTTAGGCAGAAAACCAGTTTCAGCAGCTTTTCCGTGTAAAGGAACCTCCGCAAAACTCGATATAACGTTGTACAGTAGCCGGTTTGAGAATATGGCTTCATCAAGGGTGTGAATTTTACATATTAGATTTGGTGCTAATTTTTACGGTTAAAATATAGTTTTAAAGAAAAAACAGGCCAATATAAAGTATTTAAGTGAATAAATTCAAATAGATAATTTGGTCCGACCCCAAAACAAAATTTATCCTAAACGAGGCGAAAGGGGAGGGAGATCAACCGGGATAGTCTTGGAATATCTGCTCCAACTGGGCTTCGCATTCGATCAGCAGGAAACGCTCTTCTATCTTCTGCTGAAGAAAGAGGTTGATTTCGTCGATTTTTTTGACGGCGTAGTCGATTTTGGGGTTCGATCCCTTTACATAGGCTCCAATATTGATCAGATCTTCCGCCTCTTTGTAGATGGACAGGGTCTGAATCAAGCGCACGATGTTTTCCTGATGGCTTTCGGAGGTAACGTCCACCATTACCCGGCTTTTCGACTTCAGCACGTCGATTGCCGGATAGTGTCCCCGTGCGGCGATGTCGCGATCCAACAAGATGTGACCGTCGGCATTCGAACGAACGGCATCTCCGATCGGATCGTTGGGGTCGTCCGCCTCGACCAGCACGGTGTAGAAGGCGGTCAGCGATCCTTCGGAAAGAGAGTTTCCGGCCCGTTCCAGCAGTTTGGGCAGCAGGGAAAATACGGACGGCGGATATCCCTTGGTTGCCGGCGGCTCCCCGACGGCCAGTCCGATCTCTCTTTGCGCCATGGCGAATCGCGTAATGCTGTCCATCATGAGCAGAACGTCCTTGCCCTTCTCTCTAAAGTACTGGGCGATAGCCGTGGCCAGGTATGCTCCCCGCAAGCGCACCAACGGCGAGTGATCGGAAGTTGCCGCCACAACGACGGAACGGAGGATGCCCTCTTCGCCCAAATCTCTTTCGATAAACTCCTTTACTTCCCGACCCCGCTCGCCGACGAGAGCAATTACGTTGACGTCCGCCGTCGTATTCCTGGCCATCATGCCAAGCAGAACCGATTTGCCGATCCCGGAACCGGCCAGAATGGCAAGTCGCTGCCCTTTGCCGGCGGTCAACGCTCCATTGATTCCCTTGATGCCCACGTCCAGAGGTTTCGTGATTCTCTTTCTGTGCAGGGGATTGAGAGGTTCGGAATAGAGCGGGGTCTTGGTTTCCGCCGCAATTTCGCCCAGTCCGTCGATAGGGACGCCCATTCCGTCGATGGTTCTGCCCAGCAGGGCTTTTCCTACCGGAACGAACGGCTGGCCGGAGCTGGGAACTATCCGGCAATGGGGGCCGATTCCCCGTATGTTGCCTAGGGGCATCACCAGAATATGGTCGCTCTTGAAGCCCACGGCTTCGGCCGGTATCGACTCCTTGGTATCCGGATCGACAATCAGGCAACTGCTCCCGACACGCAGTCCGGGATTGTAGGCTTTGATCAAAAACCCGACCACTTCGACGATCTTGCCTTCCATTTTTTCGGTTTTGACCTGACCGATTTTGTCGAGATAGGGATCGAGGTCGATCATAGCGGGTTTTCCATATTTCGATTTTGGGCGTTCGGTTCGGCGAGGCACCCGCAGCGGGGAAGATCTGGGCTACTGGGGGGAAAGGGCTTGTCTTCTCTCCTCGGTACACTCCTTCAGGTGGTTTTCGATTTCCTTTAGTTGAGTCTCCAGGTCGAGTTCGACAGCGGTGAAGCTACTCTCTATTCGAGCGGCGGCAGGTTTGACGTTCGCGTCCCTCCTGACTTTTACATCCTGCTCCCCGTCCAAAAATTTCTCGATTTCCGGTTGATGTTCCGCCAAAAAATCGTATTCGATGGGATTGACGGCAATCCTTATGTCGCCCATTCCCTCAAATCGGGTGAGTATCTTTTTCACCATGTTCAGAATCAGCCGCTTGTCGGTGTTTGCCTGCGTATGAATCACCTTTTTGGCGATCATCAAGCTCAATTGTACGATCTGCCTTTCGTGCTGATGCAAAACACTCATTCGAAGATCGTTCAGCTCCTTCAGCAACGTAAGAACGTTTCGGGTATCGCGTTCGTTTTTCTCCCTGCACTCCTTCGCTCCTGCGGCGTAACCGGCATCGTAGCCCTCCTTTTTGGCCTCTTCCACAAACCGATCCCGCTTGTCCTTCGCTTCCTGGATCAGCTTTTCCGCTGCGCTTCGAGCCTCCTTTTTGCAAATCAAAGCCTGCGCCAGTTCCAGTTCGCATTCCGACTTCAGCAGATCGACATCCTCCATCGTCCGGCGGGCATATTGGTCGACGTCTTTCCTGATTCTCTTGGAGTACTCCTCGACGTTGGTCAGAAGCGTCTCCACCTTGTTGAATTTCGTCGAATCGAAATCGGCGTGGTTTTCTCTGTCGGGGGCGGGTCTTCTCTTCTCGAGTTTTTCGATATTGAAACTTCCGGTACTCTTTTGAGGATTCGAAAACTGCCTCTGCCGCCAGTCGAATCCATCCGGTTCCGCTTGGGAGGAACCGGCTTTCACGAAAGTCGGCGGTTGATAGGGTTCGGCCATCTCTCTCCGTTTTTACGGCCCTTTCTTCTCACGCAGCCAGGTTCTGATCAAGGCGGCGGTCTTCAGAGGGTCGGACTTGGCGATCTCTATGATTTTGTCTCTGGGAGGTATGCCCGTATCCTTTTCGGTGGGGATTTCCAACTCCTCTCCCTCTAGTTCGCCGATGGTTGTCGGCAGACCCATCAGTAGATCGAGGTCTTCCGGTTTGGCGGACAGTTTTTGTACCATCGGTCTGATCACCATAAAGACCATCAGGATTAAGACCAATCCGACCAAAAAGTAGCGAACCAGATTGCCGATAAATTTATAGCGCGCTTCGCTCTTTTGCTGTTTCAGCTTTTCCTGTTCCTCCAGCGGCTTGCGGAATCGAATGTTCTTGACGGTGATGGTGTCTCCGCGCTTTTCGGAAAATCCGACGGCCTGCTTGGCCAACTGCTCGATCAGTGTCAGGTCGCGCGGATCCCAAGCTTCGTAGGCGGGAGCGCCGATGACGTCCCCGTTTTCGTCCCGCTTGTACTCATATCGTCCGTCGATCAGTATGGCTATGCTCATGCGGATAATATTGCCTACCGCCTTCTTTTTCGTGATATGGCGTTTGCTATTGACGTAGTTGACCCGCTTTCCCTTTTTATCCGTATCGGCCACATTGGCTATTTCGCTGGCCCCCGCTCTCACCTCCGGCGAGTTGGAGGTCACGCCCGGAACCCCGACCGGAATGGAGCGGGATCCAGTGGATTTTTCGGAGTTCACCTCTTCGCTCAGAACTGCCGACAAATCCGGGTCTACCAGCTCTTCGGTTATTTCGCTGCTGTCGAAGTCCAGCAGAAGCGACACTTTGGCCTTGACGCGTTCCTTGCCCGCTATCGATTCCAGTTGCGTCAGCAGCTTCTGCTCCAGTCTCTGTTCGGCAATTTGCTGGTAGGCATAGTTCTTGTCGCGGGCATCTCCGGTCGAGTTTTCCCCCGCACCTTTCGAGAGCAGGACGCCATCTTGGTCGGCGATGCGCACATCTTCGGGAGCCATTCCGGGCACCGCACCGGACACCAAGTTCAAAATAGTCGTTATTCCCTTTTGAGACAGGCGTTTGCTGCCGGACATCTCCAAAACGACGGAGGCCGTGGGATTTTTCTCCTGATCCAGAAACAGGGATTTTTCGGGAATGGCGATCGAGATTTTTGCGGAGTCTATAATGTTGATTTTGGTGATCAACCGCGTCAATTCTCCCTCCAGGGCCCTTTTGTACCGCACCTTTTGCTGAAATTCGGTGGCGCCGAAATCGTTCTTGTCGAACGATTCCAGTCCCACTACTCCGCCAATCTGCAGGCCGGAGGAGGCCACCTGCAGGCGCACGCTGTCGACTTCGGTGGCCGGAACCAAAATAATGCTTCCGCCGGACTGAAGTTGGTACTCGATATTCAACTCCTTCAATTTCTCCACGATCCGACCGGCATCCTGCTGATTCACGCCGCTGACAAGAACCGTCCACGTCACCTGCTGCGAAAAATAGACGAAGGCGACCAAACCCAGCAATACCGTCCCGACGCTGGCAAAAAGAAATATTTTTTTGCCTAAGTTCAAATTTTGAAAAAACGTTTGAAACTGGCTCTGAATATCGTCTAAAAATCTGGTAGCTGCTTGTTCGGCCATCTTTATTTAGTGGGTGAAAAAGAATAGGCTAAGAAATCGGACTTCGGAGACGGCTATACCTGCATGCGCATGATCTCCTCGTAGGCGCTCACCAGCTTGTTGCGAACGGCCATCAGCAGGCGAAGGGAGACATCGGCCTTCTCCATGGAGAGCATGGTTTTCGGAATATCCTTGTTCCTGCCGGCAACCATTTCCGATATCTTTTTGTCCGCAGCGAGCTGCTCGCGATTGACCCGATCGAACATCCTTTCAAAGTTGCTCACGATCTCCTTGCCTGCCGATCCGGGAGGCGTTGCGGTTTGATTGTGGTTGGAAATCCGTATCGGCTGCGCTTGAACGTATCTGATCATCGGGACTCCTCAGAAATGGTATTCGTGCCGTTTGCAGGTCGGCGAAACCTCCATGTCTACACCTTTTTCGCCTTTTCGCTCTGTTCGTACTGAGAGATGGCGAACTTGACAGATTTCGGCTTCGCCTGACTGTCGGGAGATATCTTCTCCACGATTCCCTCTATCTTTTTGATGTAATTCCCCAGCGCGTTGACGCTGTTGCTAACTGCCGTCGTATTTTGCGCCGATGGATTGTTCAGGGCGACATCCATCTCGTTTTCCACCGACTTTAAGTTTTCCAACAGCTGATCGAAAGCCTCGCCCGTCACATCCGCCGGTTTCTTTTCGCCTTTCCGGGAATGAAGATCGGAACCGATGCCCTTTATGTCGATATTGCCTATTTCGCTCATGGTTATCCTCAAGTTAAGAATCAGCCTTTGCCTATCTCCAGGGCATTCGCGATCATATTTTTGGTTGCGTTGATTGCCGCAATATTCGCTTCGAAGGAGCGCTTCGAGACCATCATATTCGCGATCTCCTCCACAATATCGACATTGGGAAGCTCCACATATCCCTCCTCATTGGCATCCGGATGATAGGGATCGTATTGCAGCTTCGGCGGGCGCGCATCTTCCGCTATACCAAGCACCTTGACATGTCTCGTTCCGTCGTCCTGGGTTCTTTCGGTCAGTTCCTTGAGAAAATTCTTCTGTTCCGGCAATGCTCCGAATATCACGTCCCTGCGCCGATACGGACCGCCGCCGGGCGTCCTTGTCGTGTTGACGTTCGCGATGTTGCTCGAGATCACCTTCATCCTGGTTCTCTGAGCCGAGAGTCCGGAAGAGCTGATCTCCATGGAATCAAACATTGACATGATCCACCTCCTTCCCTGTTAGCAGATTTTTCAAAAGTTTACGTCCTTTCCGAAATTGCCGCCTTCAGCAGCCGCAATTTCCAGTTAAGCGCAGCGGTAGTGGCCCGAAACATCAACTGGTTTTCCGCCAGTTTGGCCATTTCCTTATCCAAATTAACCGTGTTCCCGTCCATCCTTGGATCGGGGTTGAAACTGTTAATTTGCCGTCCTTCGACCGTTTCCAAGGGTTCCCGCTCGATTCCGTCGAAATGTCTCGGATCGGAAGTCTTCAGGGGACCGGGTCGGTCGCTGTGCAGCGCCCGCATCAGATCCTTCTCGAAAACCAGATCCCGTGCCCGAAATCCCGGAGTTTCGCGGTTGGCGATATTGGAAGCGATTATGGAATTTTTTTTGGAACGCAATCCGGCCGACTGTTCCAGGAGCACAAAATACTTGTCGAACAATTTCATCTGCGCTAATCATTTGAAATGATTAAACTAGTCCATAATCTCTAAGGACTCCGAGGATATCGCTCGAAGTAAGTCATGCAAAGAGAAGACCAGAGAATGGAACCAAACGGCACATTTTATTTAAAAAAAGACCGCTCGGCAACGGAGCGCGAAGCGACGCGTTATCCCTGTTCCGCCAGCCATCTTTCCGCATCCAAAGCAGCCATGCATCCGGTCCCGGCAGCCGTTACCGCCTGTCTGTACGTACTGTCCGCTACGTCGCCGCAGACAAACACGCCTGCGACGTTCGTTCTGGAGCTGCCCGGTTCGGTAAGCAAATAGCCTGCCCTATCCATTTCCAACACTCCTTCGAACAATTTCGTGTTCGGAACATGGCCGATGGCAACGAACAATCCTTCGACCCCCAGTTCTCTTTTTTCGTTCGTCTTGACGCTCCTTACCCTCAAGTCGGTCATCGCGTTTCCATCGCCGATCACCTCGTCGACGACGCTGTTCCAAACGATTTCCACCTTGGCATTGGCGAATATCCGCTTCTGCATCGCCATGCTTGCCCGAAGCTCGTCGCGCCGATGAATCAGGTACACCTTTTTGCAGAAATTCGTCAGGTAGTGGGCCTCCTCCAAAGCCGTGTCCCCTCCTCCGGCTACCGCTACGCTTTTCCCCCTGTAGAAAAAGCCGTCGCAGGTCGCGCAGGCCGAAACTCCCCTGTTCCTGTATTTCTCCTCGCTCTCCAGTCCCAGATATCTGGCGGTCGCCCCAGTAGCGACAATCAACGCATCGCAGGTAAACGGGATATCCTCCTGATAGACTTCAAACGGTCGTTTGAGCAAATCCAGTCGAGTAACTTCGCCGAAAACGACCTCCGTATCGAAGCGTACCGCCTGATTTTCCATTCTGACCATCAGGTCGTTTCCGTCGACTCCCTGCGGGAATCCCGGAAAGTTTTCCACCTCCGTCGTTGTGGTCAGCTGTCCTCCCTTTTGCGCACCGGTAAAAAGGAGAGGCGAAAGATTCGCTCTGGCCGCGTATATCGCCGCCGTATATCCTGCGGGACCGGAGCCGACAACGATCACGCGTTTGTGCCGGGGTGCGCGTTTGCCTGTCCTCTCCAGCCCCAAAAGAGCATCCAGTTTGCCCTCCCGTTCCAAGGCATACAGATCGTCGCAACCCCCGACGTGGAAATCGTCGACGAAGATCTGCGGAACCGTTCTCGCGCCGTTGGCCCTTCTCTCCATCGTTTCCCTCTCTTCCGGCCTCTCGTCGACACGGATCTCCTCAAAGGGAACCTTTTTGGCATTCAACAGCTGTTTGGCCCGGAGACAGTATGGGCAGTATTCGGTGGAATAGACGGTCACATTTTTCATAATCGTCCCTATCGATGGCAGTTCCAAAAAGGGCTCGTTGAAACCGTTTCCCGGAAAGGCGCTCCGGTCGGCTATTCCGAAGCCGTCTGCCGCGCCGTGCAAACCGCAAAAACGGTCGTGTGCCGATGCCGTTCCCTCTCGAAACTAATTTT
>CAZLTI010000048.1:0-16092 GCA_964562335.1 uncultured Pseudomonadota bacterium
TTCCTTCATCTCCTCGTATCTTTTTTTTAATTGGCAGTACAGCGATTGTAACCTTTGGGAGTTTTTTTCCGCTTGAGGTTGATGATCGCAAACTTGGGCGTAAGGAATACCATTTTGTGCTGACGCCCAAGAGCAGGATTCAAACCAAGTTTGTTCTATTCGGGCGCCAAGAAAATTGGCCTGCGACAAATCCGTATTTAAAAACATCAACCTGGAGCAGTCCTGTCCCATAAAGTCGAATCTAGTGGCACATTTTCCCCCTTGTTCATTGTTCCCATAGTGAATGCAGTCCAATATCAGCTTCTCACCCACGGAAGGTTCGTATTGAAATAGGGCAATACTACAGCCGTTCAAAACAGTGGTTTTTTCCATCGTATTGTGCTTAAAAATAAAAGTTCCGTCCACGCGAATATCTTCAAACCGGTTTGTGCCCATAAAATTGACACTCGAAAATTCTATATTTCCTTGAAATCGCGTATTATTAAACTCCCCGTTCGTGATCTTCGCTTGAATAAAGGATATCTCCGTTCTAAAGAGGGTTGAAACAAAGCGAACGTTTTCATCGAAGTGGCCTTTCCTAAAACTGGTATCTCCTGAAAATTCACTTATGCTGAAATCCGTTTTTCCGGAAAATCGGCTGTTGCCGAAATCGACTTTATTGGAAAACTTGCTTTCACTAAAATTGGTTTCTCCCCAAAACTGGCTTCTTCTAAAACTGGCATTTTCTCGGAAATGGCTTGACTGGAAATCGGCGTACGTCGAAAATTTGCTTTCGTTAAAGTCCGTAAATTCAATATACTCGGTTTTTCCAAAATCGGCCCATCCCCTAAAACGGCTGTTTCTGAAATTGGTTCCTCCGTTAAAATGGCTTCCACTGAAATCTGCCCGTTTCGAAAACTGACTCTCTTGAAACGAAACCTCTTCGCAAAATGTACTGCTATTGAAATTGGCATATCCTGAAAACTGGCATTCGGTGAAATTGGCGGGTTTGTTAAACGTTTGTCCCGAAAAATCTATTTCCGGAAAAACAAAGCCTATACATAAAAAATCCTGTTTTTCGTTCGATTTTACTGTCCGGATATAAGCATCCAGTTCTTTCCCAAAGGTTTCCTGTTTTGCCTCAATCTCTTTACTGTGAAAGATACACAATCCGTCCGGATCTTCCTGCCATTTGGCATGTATGCAGGAAATAATTTCTCCGGTGGGTCTGTCTTCGTAACTGTAGGTACAGGTATCGTTGCAGTCAGACATGGTTTCAGGTTGCTTTTGTTGGGCTTATCAACTGCAGTGAATCTAAAAAGGAGGGTAACGCCGAAGCAAAGCTTAAACATTAATCCTTTGGAGTAAAATTTCACTGATCGTTAGGCTACCGAATAGTCGTCCAACGTCATATAGTTTTGCATGTTTTCGAAAACTTTTTTTGCATGCCCGACAAGATCCTGTGGTTTCGTACGAATAAAATCATTATATTGTTCGTAAATTATATCTGAAAGATCTTCCATTGCCTCCTCGACCGAATCCCCTTGACCGGGAATAATAAGGCCCAGACCGGGAGCTTCCGCTGTAATTTTCCGTTTTTCACTATCTTCCTCATGAACCTCCTCACAAAATACCCGGATTTGTTTCAATATTTTAAGAGGTCTTGGGAGAGTCTGTAGGTATGTTTGCCTAATTGGCCTTATATTGGTACGAATCCAATCAAGCAGTTCATTATTAATGACATCCTGGTCAAATCCATTTTTTTTTACCTTTTCAAGCAGTTCCTTGTCGTTTTCCAGCGCGGAATCGTATAGGTCGCGCTCAATCTTTTCCCAAGGTTTTTTGCCGTCGAATTCCAGTTTTTGAAACCAAGTTTTCGCTGTTAGCCCCATCTTTTTAGCTTTTGCTTTATAAATCTTTCTATCACTGTACACCGAACACACGTAAATGGGCATACTGGGTTTTTCCTTTAGAGCCTTTCGTAAAAAATCCAATCCATCGTAGAGATTATTTTCGGCGTCTTGAGTCTCCTGAGTAAATGCTATATCGGAAACAACCGCATCCAACTGCACGTCTTCATCGCTAATTGCAGACTGGGCATCTTTTAAGTTTCCCGTCGCCAGCACACCCAAACTTGTATCTTCGTAAAAACGGCGACTAAAAATATCCAAAATGGAAGGATCATCGTCAACAACCAGAACTGTTGGGGCAAATGTTTGGGACATTGTTATCTCCTTTTTGCAATTGTAATTTGGAAAAAAGCCCTTTCGGAGCCTTTTAAGGTTATATTACCACCGAAAAATCTGGTCAGTAGATTTCTGGAAATTGTCAGACCTCACCCTGTTCCACTACTTTTTGTAGAGGTTCCCAATTCAAATATTTTTTGTGGATCAGGAAAGTGAGTTCGATTAATTCCCGGTCCTTCGTCCCAAAACTTAATTTTTGAGTCAGGTGGTATTTTTAGTATCATGTCACCTGATTAATGCCACCTGATGGATCTTATACCTACTTATTCGGATCCCAGTCGCCCTCTTTCATTTTGAAGCGGGAAGAGTAGTCGACCACGCTTCTCATGTCCAGATCGCTGAAGGCGTTGACCTGCTTCACCATGTCCGGGTTGGCGTTTCTCCTCTTTCCGACCCGAATCCAGTTGAACTGCCGTACCAGATAGAGGTAGGTCTGTCCCGCGATGACCGGATAGTAGTTCTTGTAGCTTCCCTGACCGTGGTCCATATGGCACTGGACGCAATTTTTCTCGTACAGGCTCTTTCCCAGCTTGGGATCGGTGCTCCAGTCCGCGTATTGCAAAATCAGTTTCCGATGCTTCCCGGTTTCCGCCTTGCCGATAGCCTTTTCCACTGCCGCCAGGAATTCCGCCTTCGTCTTGAATCCCTTCTCTTCCAGCGACTTCAATTTTTTGAAGTTGGCGTTGCCGACCTTTTTTTCCACTCCGTCCAGCGAGTATGGGGAGACATCCTTTCTTAAGTTGGAAAGCAGAAAGGAGGGGCCTGCCGGGCCGCGAGTAGGGCTGGGATTCATTTCCAGCGTCTGCATGTAGGCCGAAACATCGGCGAGGTCCTGCGCCCCTTCGATCTGAATGGCGAAGGGATACATGGTCGGGTTGTCCCGATTGCCCGCCCTTATGTCCGCTATCTGTTTAATCAGAACCGTGGCATGCTGCCCGGCGAGCTGCGGAAACGTCCCTGCCGGATCTCCCCATGCGGTGGGTAGATGGCAGGCGGCGCAGATTTCATAAATATCTTCGCCGTCTTCGGCGTCGCCTTCGATCGTTAGAGCATCCAAGGCTTCCTGCACGCCCGTTCCCCACTTGGTACCCGCAGAGAACGCGGTAGTCGCGCCGACGAGAAGGGCTAGGGCCAACCAGAGTATCGCAATGGAGTATCGTTTCATTTTTTTTCCGCCGTATTGATTATGAATGATGAAGCGGCAAAAAGTCGAAAATTGCGGGAATGACGGTTCTGGGACTTTTTACCGCTTCGTCATGAATAAAAGGGGGTGGAGCATGCGCAACCCACCCCGTTTCCAGTCCGCTTGAGAAACTGCGGCAACCAAGAGGGAAGAAGGATGTCCGGCAGCCCGGTCTATTCTACTTGCGAGAGGTATTTGGCTATGCTGCGCAGGTCTTCGTCCGTTATTTTATTTGTCTGTAAAAAGGGAAGGATGCCGCGCATCGCGTCCGTATTTCCGTTTTTGCGTCGTCCTTCCAAGATATCCTTCATCTGCGTGTAGAGGTAGATCTCCCTGTTCCCCGCCAGTTTTGGATAGGCGGCGAAGGCTTTGATCGGATCTCCCTTGCGATATTTGATTTTCCGCGTCAGATCCAAAATGGTCGTTTTGTACCTCTTCGTCGCTTTCGTGCCAAGCTCCTTATTCAACGCCTTCACAATCTTTTTTTCCTTGGAAAACCTTTTCTTGACCAGGGGAGTCAGCTTCTTCACGACTCTTTGGGGAACGCCCGCCTTTCTCAACGCCCCCAGGGTCTCCTTTTTAATGGTGAAGCTCTCCTTTGTCCTCGTGCGGAACATTCCCTTTCCGTCGGGTCCGTGGCAGGTGGCGCAGGTCAGTTTGACGAACAGCGCTTTGCCATCCTGTGCCAAGGCGGAGCTGCCGAAACTCCACAGACAAAAAAGGAGGATAAGAAAACCGATTTGCCTATGTTTCATAGATGTTTTTCTGTTGATCCGCATTGTTTTCGATCGGTCCGCAATATTTCAACGGCTGTCGTACCTCTGCTTTCTATGCCCTCGTTTTACGGAGATGGGGAAGACATGGCGGCGCCGGAAGTTCGGCACCGCCGATTTGCGGTCGAACGGGGAGTCGAATTACTGCTTGTCCACCATCTTTTTGGCGAAAATGCCGCGGCTGGCGCATTTTACCAAGTATTGAAATGCCATCTCCTCGTTCAAGAACGCCTCTTCCCATTTGGATTGCTTGGCCAGTTTTGTGGCTTTTGCGCGATAGGGAAAATGAAGCTTAAATTGCTCCACCGCATCCCAAAACTGCAGAGCCGCCTCTTCATGCAGCAGTTCGGGCAGGTTGTCTTCGATATCGTCCTCCTCCCTGTTCCAGTCTTGTTCCATATATTTTTGCACGCCGACTGCCGAGCCGACGGGGTCTTTGGGATTGCAAACCTTGGTGGAGGCCGGAACGATTTTCGGGCAGACATGGTTGATGACTCCGGCAATTACGCCGATGGTATCGTCGTTCTGTTTTTTCTTGGCCAGATAGTTCGCCTTGAATTCTTCCGTCAGACCCGTGTTGGCGAATCCAAAGCCCGCCAGCAGGACGATCCAGAGGGCGGCAAGCTGTTTCAGTGTGATTTTCATAAGCACCTTTTTTTCGTGTGGTATTGCCGAGTCGGCTCTTCACGCGGGCGAAGAGCCGCCGAACGTCTAAATCCTACGGTTTCACCATAAAATAGCCCATCATTTCCAGGTGCAGGGCCGAGCAGAATTCGGAACAGTAGAAGGGATACACTCCCTCTTTGTCCGCTACGAATTTGAAAGTGTTGGTCTCGCCCGGTTCGATGCTTCCGTGGATGTTCATAGTATCGATGGTAAAGCCGTGCGTCTCGTCCTGCGCGCGCTCCAGATTGGTGATGTGCCAGGTGATCTCGTCTCCTACCTTTACCTCTATCACTTCGGGAGTGAAATGGCTTCGGATCAAGGTGGAGTAGATGGTTACCTTGTTGCCTTTGCGCACGACCTTTTCTCGGCCCGGTTTCACGCGGTGTTTGAACCACTTTTTCTTGAAGCGTTTGATGGTTTTCAGCTTGTCCGCTTTCATCATTACGGCGTAGTGGGGCTCGCCCAGCGGCAGCGGCATGTCGTAGATCACCTGCATCGGCCGACCGGCGGTTATGTCTATCAACTGATGGTTTTGCGGATGCAAAGGACCGACCTGTACGAAGCGGTCGATAGCCAGTTTGTTCAGGGAAACCAGATACTTGCCGTCGGGAGAAACCGTATCGCCCTCCGCAGCCGTCAAATGCCCGACATTGTAGTGGATGGGCACCTTTTCCAATAGCTTCAGCTTCAAATAGTCCCAGCGCGCAATGGCCGAATCGACATAGAGCGAGGTATAGGCAATTCCCTTCTCCTTGTCGTATTGCGTATGAAGCGGCCCCAGTCCCAGTTCGACCTGGCCGTGCAGGGATTTTTGCATACTCAAGATCGGAATTCCGTAGGGATCTTCGTCCGCATAGTCCTCCTTGTCGATCAGCGCTTTCATCTTTTTGAAGTCGTACACCGAAACGTGCGTATCCAACTTTCCCGATACGGTCAAATACTGTCCCGAAGGATTGATCATTACGCCGTGCGGGCTTTTGGGTTCGGGTATCAGGTATAGCGCCTTGTTGGCTACCAACTCGTTGATGGAGATCACCGGGTGTCCGTTGATCCTGGCGTATTTGCCCTGTTGGAACAATTTGATGGCGGTTTCCAGATGAATCATGTGCAGATAGTCGGTATCCTTGGAGGATACGCCCGCCTCGTGCGGCAGCCGATCCTTCCACTTCGTATTTCCTTTGCCGAATCCGCCGACATAACGCTCGGAGTTGAAGGAGTTGGTAAATACCCAACCCTTGCTGATTCGTTTTCCCGCATCCGATAGATCCTGCCAATAGGGGGGAAGCTCTACCGAGAAGGACTTATCTTCCAGAATCCTTCCTTTTTTGCGGTCGAATTTCCAGAAGGTCATCGCTCCTCGGTACTTTTCGTTGTATTGATCCAGGGGAACGTATTCGTTCGTAAAGGGAGCCGCATACTGGGATGCCTCCAGAATCCACTCCGTATTGGGCGTCACGAATGCGGCGCCATGTTCGGATTTCATGATGGGATTGACGGCGATCTGCGTCGTGCTGAAGGTTTTCAGATCGATTACGGCCACTCTTGGATTGGCCTTGTCGTTGATAAACAGAAACTCGCCGTCATATTCTCCATTGGTTTCGGAAGGTGCCGGATGGTGCGTATCGCCCCAGAGGATCGTCCTTCCTCGAATTTTTCCGCTCTCCAAAATGCTCATGCTCTCTTCGTCGCCATATCCGTATCCCTGCCACGGTTCCGGCGTGAAAACGGCAATGTATTTCAGTATCCGCATCGAGGGGACACCGTAAGCGATCACCTGACCGGACTGTCCGCCGGAGGAAAAGACCACGTATTCGTCCTTTTTGCCGGATGGATTGTAGGTTTTGGCCGCTGCCAGCAGGTCCTGCTCCGTGAGTCCCCGCTCCTTCATCACCTCTTGCAACGACTGGGACTGAGCAGGAAGCGCAAACGCCAGTATTGCAATACCGAAAAGAACGGTCTGAAATGCGCGCTTTAACGTTATCCTCATTGACTTCTCCTTAAAAAGTTCAAGAAAAAAGCTCCGCGAATCGTCGCGAGCGTTTAAGATCCGACAGACCTTGCCGAATTGCGTTCGTCCGTTTCGCTTGGCGTGTCGGACCCGAACCATCGTGTATCCCCCGTCCGAATGGGATTATCTGTCCCTGTGCCATCGGTCGCGTTTCCAAAAGAACTGCGACAAATGGCCCAGCAAAGTGAAGGTAAAAACGGCTCCCCAGAGCACTCCCGGTATAAACAGCAGTGCCGCGCAGACTAAAATTGCCGTTAGATTGAATAAAGTGAGTTCCATCGTTTTTTCTCCTTGCCTTTGCCCTAAAACGATCGCATATCCTGCTTTTCGAAATATCGGTCCGCGATCGGCAGAATCGGAACCGACTGTAGAAAGACAATAAAACAGAGCACAAACGCCCCTGCCACACCGATGGTGACGCCCAGGTCGATCCAATTCAGTTCGAATCCCGGCAGCGTTGCCTGCGTTGCGTGCGGGTCGATTTGATTCTCCTGTACCGAAGGCACGATCAGCAGATACTTCTCCAGCCAGGCGCCAATCAAAACAATTGCGGCGATGATTCGGGAGAAGCGGATCGAATTGCAGGCCGTGCGACTCAGCAGACCGAAAAAGGGAACTGCGAACAGTAGACAGCCGATCAGCCAAAACAGCCAGCTCCACTCTTCCGACTGCATGCGCATCACCAGATAGGGCGTCTCCTCCGGCAGATTGCCGTACCAGACGACCAGCACCTGCGAAAATACCATATAGCTCCACAGCAGGCAGGCGGAAAAGGTCAACTTCGAGATATCGTGGTACTGCTTGATGCTGAAGAAGGGCGCCAGTCCGATCTTTTCCCGAAAATAGCCGGAAACGATCATCAAAAATGCCGCCCCGGCCATCAGGTTGGAAACGAAATACTGTACTCCGAACAGCGTGCTGAACCACTCCTGGTCCAGCGACATCATCCAGTCGAACGCCAGCAGCGTGGAGAGCAGAACAAACAAAACTCCGAGAACGGGCGCCAATCTTTTGGGTATCGATTCCGCTGCCTTTTTTTCGCTTTCCTCGTCTCCGAATCGAGAACGAACGAATGCGGCCAACTTGGATCGGCAGGGGCGGTGCTCTGCCGCAAGCCCCAAGTCCGGTTTGAGGGAGGCCTTCAGATACAGCCAACTGACGAAACCGAACAGGAGCAGCATGACGATATTGCGAATGGCGAAAAACTCGAAATTGAGCCATCCCTCCTTACTATGAAGTACCTTTTGCGGATCGGTCCATTCGAACAGCACGTCCGCTCCCCACAGCAGCACGACAAAAAGAAGCGCCGTAACGGGGAAAAAAGCGATAGCCGCTTCCGACAGCCTTTTTAGCGGTCTGCCCCATCGGGCATTGGTTACGGTAAATATGACCGAAAACATAAAGGTCCCGATACCCAGCCCGCCAAAAAAAATCGCATTGACCAACAGCGCCTGCCACACCAACCGATCTTTTCCCAAAAGCATTCCGATACCCGCAGTGAGCAGTCCAACCAGCACCGAGCCCCAAAGATATCTTTTTTGACGTATCGTGGGCATAAACCGGCATTTCTCCAAAATAAAACGGACGGAATCGTTCGACAGCATCAGTTTTTCTCCAATAGGCGGATATAGTTGACGATATCCCAACGCTCCTTCGCGGTAACGGCATATCCCAGAGGCGGCATCACGGCTCCGCCGTAGGTGATTTTGCTAAAAATGTAGCCGTCGTAGAAGGTATGGCTCACCAGCAGCAGTGGCGGTGCGATCATTCCCAATTGGTTGATTTTGGTGTCCGCGAACCCCTGTTCGTTGTAGGTTTTGTCGGTGCCGTGGCAGGTGGCGCAGTAGGTAAGGAACTTCAATTTGCCGTTATCGAGCGATTCATCCGTTGCCTTCACGGGATTGGGCGTTGCCGTTTCTTCGTCGATTTCCCGCATCAACCAGCCGAACCGGTCGTCGGGGTCCTCTACTACCGTCCCGGCCGTCGAAACGCTGCCGATGGGAAAGCGGTCCATACTGCCCGCTTCCTGGGGTTTGATGCTTACTTGATCGAACATGTCGTACAGAAAGGTCAGCAGGCTCGATTTTGCAAACAGGCTGCCGCCGACGAACAGCGCCACCAAAATCAAAGGAATCGAAATTCTACTGTTCAATATGCACCTCCTCGGCATGAAAGCGCTTGAGCAGCTCTTCCGTCTCCGCCAGCACTTCCGGTTCGCACGGCACGACGATGCCGAACCGGTCGCGCATGAAGCGGTCGTAGCTTTTGTAAACCCTGCTGCCGGGCCGCCTGGTGCGTCGCGTGTCCCGCAACGCGAAATACAAAATGGCGAATATGGTGAAGTAGATCGCGATCAGCACGGCCAACTCGAAAACGATGGGACCCATAATCGGAACGGACACGATCGGTTTGGCCGAGACGGGGAGCACCCAGTCCGATGTCATGCGCACGACGATCCAGACGGCAGCCAGAAAGCCGACGAAAGCGCCGGCCAATGTGGCGAACGGCACGGGACTTTGAGGATCGCCCAGCGCATGTTCGATTTCGTGCCGAGGGCATGGCGCATGGGTGGTCAGATCTCCGTATCCTTTTTTTCTCAAAGCCGTAATGGCTTCGCAAAAGTCGTCCAGATATTCGAATGTCCCCCAAACGCCCGAAAACGATTTGCTCATCTCTTTTTCCTGAATGGCGGTCGTATTGTTTCCTTCAGTTCGGCTATGGCCAGCGAGGGCATAATTTTCACGAAGATGAAAAACCAGAGAAAAAACCAGCCGAAACTGCCGATGGTGATCCAGATTTCCGCCCACTCGAATTGATAGGTCCCCCAAACAAAGGGGTCGGAATCGTGGGCCAGCGATGTGACGACGATGTTGAACCGTTCGAGCCACATGCCGATATTGACGAAAATGGAGATGATAAAAAGTGCCGGGATGCTGGTGCGTATCTTTTTGAACCAAAGCGCGATCGGTAGGATTACGTTGCAGAAGATCATTCCCCATACGAAGTATTTGTACTCTCCGAAAGCCCGGAACCAGAAGATGGAACGTTCGCCCTGAGAGCCGCTGTAGTAGGCGATAAAAAACTCTATGGCATAGGAGTAGCCGACGATCAAACTGGTGAAAACGATCATCTTCGCCATTCCTTCCAGATCCCTGACGGTAATGATTTCGTCGAACCCCTTAAACGCTTTGCGCAGCGGTATCATGATCGTCAATACCATGGCGCACCCGGAGAAAATGGCGCCGGAAACGAAATAGGGAGCGAAAATGGTGGTATGCCATCCCGGAATACTGGACATGGCAAAATCCCAGGAGACGATGGAGTGTACCGAAAAGACCAGCGGCGTGGCGATGGCGGCAAAAAGCAGATACCCTCTTAGATAGTGCAGCCACTGATGGTTCGTTCCCCTGAATCCGAGTGAGGGAATGGCGTACAGAAAACGCTTGATTCCTTTGGAGTCGTCCCGGATCGATGCCAAATCGGGAACCAGTCCCAGCAGAAAAAAGGCGATGGAGACGGACATGTAGGTGGAAACCGCAAAAACGTCCCACAATAGCGGGGACTTGAAGTTTATCCACAATTCGCGCTGATTGGGGTAGGGGAACAGCCAGAATCCGTAGAGAGCCCGCCCCAGGTGGATCAGCGGAAATAGGGCGGCCGTCAGTACGGCAAACACGGTCATCGCTTCCGAAGCTCGGTAGATGGTGGTGCGAAACGGTGCGCGAACCAGATAGAGCACGGCGGAGATCAACGTTCCCGCATGTCCGATTCCGATCCAAAAGACGAAGTCGGTGATGTATACGCCCCAGGCGATCGGGTGGTTGATGCCGCTCCATTCCAGCCCGTGGCCTATCTGATAGGTCCATGCGAACGCTCCCATGCCGAAGGCGCCGAATATGAACACCATGCAGACCCACCAAGGGCGTCCCGGCGGCTCCATCGACCGCATCACACAATCGTTGATGCTGCTGTACGTATTGTTTTCCAAATATCCCCCTTCAGGATTTTCGGTCGTTGTGTATTACTTTTTTCAAATAGGTAACCGCCGGTTTGTAATTGAGTTCCTCCAGCTGCGTATAGCCTCTCGGCGTGTCTCTCTTTTTGGCGAGAACCGCGCTTTCGCCGTCCAGAACGTTGCCGAAGGTGATGGCGTCGGAAGGACAGGTCTGCTGGCATGCCGTTTTGATTTCGCCGTCCTTCGGCTTGCGTCCCTGGTCTTTTGCGATGTCCTTGATCTCCCTGATGCGCTGATGGCAGAAATTGCACTTCTCCATCACCCCCTTGCTGCGCACGGAAACCGCAGGATTCAACTGCATGTTGAGCGGATAGGGAAATTCGTATGTCCGCCAATTGAACCGGCGCTGTTTGTATACGCAGTTGTTGGAGCAGTACCGCGTTCCCACGCAGCGGTTGTATATCATGGAGTTCAATCCGTCCGGTGTCTGGTAGGTGGCGTATACGGGGCAGACCGGTTCGCATCCCGCATTGTCGCATTGGGCGCACATTTGCGGCGAATAGTAGGTTTCCGGCTGCCCGGTCTTTTCGTTGAATTCGAAATAGCGCTCGATACGCAACCAGCTCATTTCCCTGCCGAGGGCCATGCGGTCCCTTCCCACCACTGCGATATTGTTCTCCGCGTAGCAGGCGGCCACGCAGGCGGAGCAACCGGTGCAACGGTCCAAGTCGACGACCATTTCCCATTTCGTGTCGGCAAAATAGGGATCGGTCTTCTTGCCGGTTCCATTTTGATGTTTTGCCACGTTTTCGGGCAGCGTATCGTAAAAGCCGGTCTTCTCCTTTCGCTCCAGCGTATAGTGCCGCTTTTTCAGTTGATGCGCCGACCTCTTCCGGGGAGGCGCCTCTCCGTTGATCTCCCCGATCGAGACGGTCCTGATCAGTCCTCTTCCCTTTTGTCCGCGATCCCCGAACCCGGTCGGATCTTTTATGCCTTTTGTCTTCAGATCTTTGCGGTACTGCCCGTCCATCGCCGCAAATTCCGCTTTCCGTCCGGTCGGTTCCAGCCCTATCGATGTCGTGACAAACAGCAAATCCCCGGAGTCCGGGTGGGTGGAAAAGGGAAGCAACTCCATCACGTTTTCGCCGACTTTGGTGTCGACCACTTCGATCTCCTCCCGCCATTCCAGAACCGGCAGCAGTTTGCTGCGTCCCCTACTGGTGGCGTAGTGGGGAAAGGGAACGGAACGTCCCATCCCGGCGGGGATGGCGATGCAGCTCTCGGCTATGCCGTAGTAGACGTAGGCGGCAAGTTTCAGCTCTCCCCGTTCGCTCTTGACGTTTACCCAGTCGCCATGTTCGATCCCCATTTTTGTCGCCGTGCGGGGATGGATCTCCAGCCAGGAATCCCAGGCGATCTGCGTGACGGGATGGGGAATTTCGACCATCCAGGAGCTGCTGCCGGAAAATGCGTTGACGTTGTGCAAATTGGAGTTGACGGGAAGTAGGGTGAGACCGGAGGGCTTTTTATCAACCGCTTTGGACGGCCAGCTCGAAAAGCGGTCCGACAGCGAGACGGCAGCAGATGGGTAGTCGTTGTAGATCCCTCCCTTTTGCAGGCTTGTCTGCCAAAAACTGCGAAATGGCTGCCTGTTTCCGGATTCGGTATGGAAACCCCGCCAGGCGGCCTTTATATGCTCCTGGAAATCGGGGGCGTCGAATCCCGACAGCGTGAGCGCCTTTCCCGCCTTCAGCAGCACATCGCCCAAATTCAGGCTTGTCGCTTTCGGCAGATTGGCCATCACCGGTTGCTGCAGAAGCCGTAACCCCTTTCTGGGGAAGGCGTCCCCCCAACTTTCCAACGGATGCGAAACGGGGAGGAGCAAATCCGCCAAAACGGTTGTTTCGTCGGTTTCGCTTGCAAGCGAAACGACAAAGGGAACATGTTTCAGCGCGTTGCGGAAGGCTTGCGATTCGGGCAGTGCGAATGCCGGATTGACATTTTCGATAATCGCGAGATCGACTTTCCCCGCATTCATATCCTCGACGATATCCCGCATACCGCTCAACGGATGTCCGCCGATCCGCCAATCGGCACCGAACAGGACCGTGCTGCCGATATTGCCTGCAACCAGGTTGAGCAGGTTGACGGCAATTTGCAGCGTTAGGGCGTTCTCCCCGGAATTGCACGTTCCTCCGGCCATGGCCAGGCTCCGGCCCCCGTTGCGGAACTCTTTCGCCAGGTCCGCTATTTGCGCAGGCCCTATTCCCGCCTTTTGCGCGTTTTCGAGCGCATTGGCTGCCTTTACGTAGGTCCGAACCGCCTCCCTTTCCCCCTCCTTCAGATGGTCGGCCCGCTGCAAGAGGCGATCCGCTATCGCCAGTGCGACATACGCCTCCCGATCCGGCGGGCAGGAGAGCCACCTGTCGGCGTTGGTTCCCGTCAGGGACATATGGGGAGCAATGTGAATGTACTTCCCCTTCCGGCCCTCGGATTCGCCGTGCACTAGGGCAAACGATTTGGAGAAGTGGACCGGCTGCAGCCAGGTCTCCAGGAAATCGGCTCCGAAATTGATCAGCACCTGCGCCCGATCCATCTCGTACTGGGGGATTTCAAAACGGCCGAAGCAGATTTCGTTGGCTCTTTTCAGGCTTTGAACGGGCGTAAGATCCAGATCGAAGCGCCTGCCCCCAATCTCCTGTAAAAGCCGGTCCAACAAACGGGAAAGCGTTCCGGTCTTGGGTCTGCCGATGTATACGGTCGAGCGGGAGGGGTCTTTTTTGCTTTGGGTTAGTTTTTCCTGCAGTAGCCGATGCGCCTCCTGCCAGGGTATGGCTTCGGTCTTTTCGCCGACACGCCGGTACGGGGCTAATATGCGCCGAGGGCTATACAGGCTCTGAAGAGACGCCTGACCCGCCGTGCAGACGGCTCCTCGGTTCGACGGATTTGCCTCGTTTCCCTCTATTTTGATGGCGCGTCCTTCGCGGGTTCTTACGATCAGACCGCAGTTTGCCGTGCATTCCCGACATGTCGTGGCGTAGTGGACGGAAACGCCCGGGATGTAGTCGCCGGGCGGAACCAGCAGGGGAATAAGCCGTTCTACCGGATCGGTGTCGCAGCCCGACGCTGCGATTGCCGAGCCGCCCAAAGCGGACCATTTGAAAAAATCTCTACGATTGATTTTGGAGTTCATTCCTTTTCGTTTTCTTCTTTATTTATGGCAGGCCAGGCAGTCGCTGGGACCCCAGATAGTGCCATCCGCAACCGGAGGCGCGTCGGGTTGTATCTTCCCTCCCCGCGTCAAACGCACCGGTGCGACGATTTTTCCCTGGTGGGCCGGCACTTCCGTCGTATGGCACCTGACGCACCAACCCATGCTGAGGTCCGCCGCCATCGTGTCCAAACTCAGCAAATCCAGCGTGCCGACCTCTCCATGGCATTCGGTACAGTCGTATCCCGCCCGTATGTGGCGTTTGTGAGAGAAATAGACGAAGTCCGGAACGTCGTGCACCTTCTTCCAAGGGATGACTCTGTTCTCCTTCCAGTACTGCAAAACGGATGTTATGCCCTCCTGCTTTTCGGGAGTGCTGCCGAGAATGGTTTTGTGGCATCCGGCACAGCTCTGCATGGAGGGTGCGCCGGAATTGATCGAGCGCCTGGCATACACATGACAAAACTCGCAGGCAATCTCGTTCTCTCCCGCATGGGTCTTGTGACTGAAGGGAATGGGCTGCTGAAACTCGTTTGCAAAGGCTAGTTCGGAACCGATTGCGACCAGGCAGAAGAGTAGAAAACTATACGGATGCAATGGTTTCATTATGGCTTAAGCGATTGACCGTGAGGGAAATCCGCAAATGCAAAGGGATTTGTCTACCCGTCCCGACCCGGATTTCCGTCTTCCGACGAAATTGCAGCGGATTCGCTGCGGAAACGGCAGCGCTCGGGCTAGATTGTGCGGCGAATCCAGCGAGAGACAGGTTGCCCCCGAAATAGCACGTCGAAAACAAAAAAAACAGGCAAAACCGTCCGACTCGGCAAAAAAGGCCCGCAATCGAGACAACTGTCGCCGATTGCAACCATGAAAGATTTGCTCTTTGCCGAGTCGGGAAAACGAATTTGCGCCGAAGTCGGCTGAAATCGTAGGCAAAACAACCGAACATTGCAATTACACATTTTCCATTCCCGTTCGTTTTGATACTTTCGGAAGAACGGGGGAATTTCCAAGGGCTCGAAATTTTTTCGTTTTCGCAACAGTTCGAGCGCGTCGTTTCGACCAAGCAACGCACCGGTTTTCGGAGGTTCCCAGCAATTCGGAACGGAAAGGGTCTCCCCAGGCAAAGATGTCGAATTCCAACCTTGGAGCTTTTGTTGCCGTATGCCGCAGTGTCGGCAAAGGCTGTATCGGCGGGAAATCCACCGACGCGAAAATCCAGTGGGTCAAGTATATCGTTACGGTTTCCGCGATCGGTTCCCTTTTGATCTACAACTCTTTGCACCTGGGATACCGGTGGCAATGGTACCGCGTCCTGCGCCATCTGTTCGCGGTCGGCGAATTCGGCTTGGAACCGGGACCGCTTCTGCAGGGGGTGGCCGTTACGGTTCGCATTTCTCTTTTCGGACTGGTGCTCTCCTCCCTGATCGGTTTGGCGGCCGCTCTGTTGAAACTATCCCAATCCGTTGTCGGAAAGCTGATTGCCGGCATGTATGTGGAGGCCGTGCGGAACACGCCTCTATTGATACAGCTGCTGTTTTTTTATTTTGTGATCGCGCCCATTTTCGGCGTATCCCCCTTTATGTCCGCAGTGTTGGCTTTGAGTCTGTTCGAAGGAGCCTACGCCTCGGAAATCATCAGGGGGGGAATAATGGCCATCCCCAGGGGCCAGTGGGAAGCGGCCCGCTCCATTGGGATGTCGGTTCGTCAAACGTACCGTCACGTCATACTTCCACAGGCTCTGAGGGTGGTGATGCCGCCTTTGGCCGGCCAGGCCGTTTCCCTCGTGAAGGACTCGGCGCTTGTGAGCGTGATTGCAATTTACGACCTCACGATGCAGGGGCAGGCGATCGTCTCGGAGACCTTTTTGACTTTCGAAATATGGTTTACGGTTGCGCTGCTGTATTTGTCGATGACGCTGTCGCTGTCCTATTTCGTCAGGCGCTGGGAAAAAAAACTCGGCGATGTGGTTTGATTCGAACTTGATGAACCGATAAAAAGTCGGAAATCGCACGAATTGTCATTCCCGCGAAGGCGGGAATCCAATAAAACCAGTTGGTTATAGATTCCC
>CAZLTI010000049.1:0-15984 GCA_964562335.1 uncultured Pseudomonadota bacterium
GGAATCTGTAGTCAACTGGTTTTATTAGATTCCCGCCTTCGCGGGAATGACGATTCGCGCAATTTTCGACTTTTTACCGGTTCATCATAAAAGAGGAAGAGGCATCTGGAATTGGACTTCCCATCGCCAGTCCGACCGGTCCGCTTCGGGTGAAGTTACGGGATGCTTCCCAACTTTTCAATTTTTTCTGCAAATCCGTATCGCTCCATCGGAAAGGGGAGTTCCATTCCGACCGAATTCCTTCGACTTTTTTTGGTATCTTCGATGGAGATCTGGCTGTAAAATGCTCCTCCTGCATTTGCCCTTCATTCGGTCGGCAATTCCCTGTTCGGTAGGTTGAGTTCGCCGTCGTTGGCTTTTCGTTTTGAACAAAAGTTTGGAGTATTTCCGCAAGGATATATCGTCATATTGGAGTTGGCGGTACGATAGGAGTATCGGGAGCACTCGGGCATATGCGCAAATAGTCGGTGGAGAGACGGGAATGAAAATAGGGAAAAAGAAGCTGTTGGAACTGTATCGGAAAATGGTGCAAACCAGGAATTTCGAAGAAACGGCCGCCAGGCTTTTTATCGAGGGCAAGGTCCACGGCACCGCCCACTTCTGCATCGGAGAGGAGGCAACGGGCGTGGGAGTTTGCTCCGCCCTGGACGAAAACGACTTTATTTTGCAGACACATCGGGGGCACAACCAGGGGATCGGCAAAAACATGGATATCAAACGCATGATGGCCGAATTTCTGGGAAAGGAAACGGGATACTGCAAAGGAAGGGGCGGCTGTATGCATATCGCCGATTTTTCCAGGGGAAGTCTGGGTGCAAATGGCGTTGTCGGCGGCGGACTGCCGCTGGCCGTCGGTGCGGCGCTCAGCCAAAAATACCTTAAGAGGAACCAAATTACCGTCTGCTTCTTTGGAGACGGAGCCTGCAACGGGGGAACCTTCCACGAATCGCTGAATCTGGCATCCGTCTGGAAACTGCCCCTCCTGTTCGTTTGCGTGAACAACCTTTACGGAATGTCGACCCATATCAAAAAGGCGATGAATATTGCCAATGTTGCCGTCAGGGCCGCATCCTACGGAATGCCGGGCGAAACCATCGACGGCAACGACGTGATCGCAGTGTACGAAGAGACCGTCCGAAGCAGCAAATATGTCAAAACGCATGGACCGAAACTCCTGGTTTTGGATACCTATCGCTGGATGGGACATTCGAAAAGCGATCCTCAGGCCTACCGCAGCAAGCAGGAGGTCGACGAATGGAAAAAGAGATGTCCGATCAAACGATTCAGAAACCGGCTGATAGACAATGGAATCGCCGATGAAGATCAATTGACGGCTCTCGACCGGCAGGCCGCACAAGATGTCGAAGCCGCAGTAGCGTTTGCCGAAAACAGTCCCGAACCGAAAATCGAGACCATTTACGACGATGTGTACGCGGATCGACCCCGAAAGGAGAAGAAATGAGAACGATCACATATGCGGAGGCGGTCCGGGAAGCGATGAGCGAAGAGATGCGGCGCGACGACAGAATCATTTTTTTGGGCGAGGACATCGGGGTTTACGGAGGGGCATTCGGCGTATCCCGCGGAATGGTCGACGAATTTGGCGAGGAGCGCGTGTTGGATACGCCCATTTCCGAAAGTGCCATTACCGGTGCTGCTGCAGGAGCGGCCATGACGGGTCTGCGACCGATCGTCGAAATTATGTTCAGCGACTTTATGACGCTATCGATGGATCAGTTGGTCAATCAAGCGGCGAAAGCCCACTTTCAGTTCGGCAGCCAGACGTCCGTTCCGATGGTATTCAGGACGCCGGCAGGTTCGGGAACAGGAGCCGCGGAACAGCATTCCCAAAGTCTCGAAGCATGGGTGTGCCACGTCCCTGGACTGAAGGTCGTGGCACCCTCGACCCCCTACGATGTCAAAGGTCTGCTAAAGGCATCGATCAGAGACGACAACCCGGTGGTCTTTCTGGAACAGAAGCTACTGTATCGGACAAAGGGACAGGTTCCCGAAAGCGGAGAGGACTACGAGATACAAATTGGCGAGGCGGACGTAAAGAGAACCGGAAAGGATGCGACGATCGTCACCTACGGCAGAATGGTAGCGCGCTGCCTGGAGGTTGCCGAGAACTTCGCCGGAGAGAATATCGACATCGAAGTGATCGATCTAAGGACGCTTATACCGCTGGATACCGAGTGCATCATACGGTCGGCCAGAAAAACGGGTCGCGTGACCATTGTACACGAGGCCTGCAAAACGGGAGGATTCGGCGGCGAGCTGTCCAGCGTAATTGTCGAAAGCGAGGCGTTCTTTTATCTCGATGCACCGATCCGTCGCGTCTGCGGTTTGGATGTCCCCATCCCCTACAATCGGACTCTGGAGGCACAGGTCGTTCCCACCGTCGATACGATTTCCGCCGCAATCCGAGATCTGTTTTAGGAGGGAACAATGGCCAAGTCGATCATCATGCCCAAAGCCGGGATGGCAATGGAAGAGGGGGTGCTCCTGAAGTGGTTTATCAAAGAGGGAGACATCGTAAAAAAGGGAGATGTCGTCGCGGAGGTGGAGACGGACAAAGCCACGATGGAGGTCGAGTCCGATGCCGACGGTACGGTACTTTCCATTTTGTATCCCGAACATAAGACGGTAAAGGCAACCGCCGTGATGGCCTGGCTGGGAAGTCCGGGGGAAATTCTACCGGACGAAACGGAGGCTTCAAGCGGCACAGTCCAAAAGGCAACGAAGCACAGGGAGGACAGCTCCGTATCGAAGGTAGCCGGTCCGACAAAGCTGCCCGAAACCACCGTAGGGGACGAAAAAATAAAAGCGACGCCATCCGCCAAACGAATCGCCGAGGAGAGAGGGGTCTCTTTGAAAGATATCCCGCCGACAGGGCGTTCGGGAGAGGTTCGGCAGATCGACGTTCTATCCTTCGAGCGGACGGAGGAAACGCCGCTCGCACAAAAGAGGGACAGACGCGTACCGCTGACCAACATTGGGCGAACCGTCGGGAAACGAATGCTTCAAAGCCACAGGGAGATACCTGCCGTCACGATCAATGCCGAAGCGGACGTTACGGCTCTTCTTCAGATCCGCAAGGAGCTGAGGGAGGATATCGGACAGAGGATTACAATCAACGATTTTATCCTAAAGGCAACCGCAATCGCACTGGAGGAGAATCCGAAATTCAATTCGGTTCTGGACGGCAACGAACTGATATACAAAGGTGCGATCAATCTGAACCTGGCCGTAGCGACCGCACAGGGACTGATAGCCCCGGTAGTCGAAAACGCCAATTTGTGGAGCATTCGACAGCTGTCGACCAAGATTGCCGATCTGGTTCAAAGGGGAAGGGAGGGAAAAATAAGGCCGGAGGAGTTGGAAGGAGGAACGTTTACCGTCTCCAATGTCGGAATGTTTGGAATCACCTCTTTTACACCCATCATCAATCAACCCCAGGCAGCCATTTTGGGCGTTTGCAAAATTGAGGAGGAGCTTGCGCTTGTCGACAACAAAGTGGCCAGCCGCAGGAAAATGGGATTGAGCCTAACGTTCGACCACCGTATCGTCGACGGTGCCGAATCCGCCTCTTTTGTCTGCCGAATCAGGGAACTGCTGGAAAAACCGGCGAGAATTCTGGTTTGACGGGGTGGGTGTCGAGCGGGAAATTTCGATCCGCCTATCCCGCTCCTAACAAACGGCAGCTAAAAACTATAGGCTATTGAAACCATGACCGCTGCTCCTACGACATCCCGTCGCTCCAGATAGTCCTGCTCAGTCATATCCGTCACCATTTTCGTTCCCTCTTCGACCCCGTCAGCCAGAACGAGGCGGTCTTTGTGAATTGTACCGCCGATGCCAAAATTGAAATAGATGCGGTCGTTATACGTGTCGTTGCCGCGCCAAAAGCCGTAAAGGATACCAAACACTACTCCGTTGATCCCGTTGTTGAAGTCGTAAAGACCAAGAAACGGCGATATCGTATGCCCCAAGCTTCTCACTTCCCGTTGGATCTCTCCGTTTCCGTCAAATCTCGTCTTTAGGTATTTTCTTTCAAAAAAGGAAAAACTATAGTGGACCTCCAATCCCATTTCCGTCGCATACTTCGATCCGGCAGTACTGATTGTGCTATCTCCCCGCTTGCTGAAGTCCTTGGAGTCGCGCAACACCTCTTCCGTGTAGCTGATAAAATAGAAAGCGGGACCAAATCCGAATTGCAACAAACTGCCAAAACCTTCGAACTCCTTTTCCGCCTCTCTTCGGTCCGCTCCTTTTTCGTCCCTCTCTCCAAAGTCTATCTCTTCGCTGTCTACACCGTCATAAACGTAGTCGGGCTCGACAGGTTGCCCAAAAACGACGGTATGGAAAGATAGGCTCATCAATATTGCCGACACGAACAACAATTTCCTTTTCATTTTTTCCCTTGGAGTTGGCTCGCATGTAGTGGTCGGTTACTTCGCGAAGCGTTGTACTTGAATTTTGGACGCGTTTCGTAATGCAAATACTCTGCTAATTTACGGAGAAGCGGTCAAGAAATATCTATTTTCTGCGAATTTCAACGTAAACATCGCCCCATTTTTTTAAAAAAAAACAGTAAAAATGCATCGTTTCCGCTAAAGCCTCGCCCGACCTCTTCGAAATCAGTACAGCTTCTTTCTTTTGTTGGAGGGAAGAATGCTCATAGCTTCGCGATATTTGGCTACCGTACGCCGGGCCACCTTGATATCGGCGTTTACCAAAAGCTCGTTTTTGATTTGAAGATCGGTGTAGGGCCTCTTTTTGTCTTCCGAACCGATCAATTTGCCGATGTAGTCTTTGATCTTTTTTGACGATATCACATCCCCGTCCCCCTGATCGATACCGCTGGTAAAAAAGTATTTCAGCTCGAAAATTCCCTGAGGCGTATAGACGTATTTGTTTGTCGTAATACGGCTCACCGTCGACTCGTGAACATCGATATCTTCCGCCACATCCTTGAGAACGAGCGGTTTGAGATAGTCGATGCCTTTTTCGAAAAATTCGTACTGATGTTTCAGAATGCTTTTGGCCACTCGAAAGATCGTCTTCTGGCGCTGCTCTATGCTCTTCATGAGCCAGTCGCCCGATTTGATCTTCTCCTGCAGGTATTGATGGGTCATATCCCTTTCCTCGACACTTTTGAGCCGCTGTTGCTGGGACTTCTCGTTTCTGCTTTCATCGACCATCTTCTGATAGTAGGGATTGATCCGCAATTTGGGTAGCGTATCTTGATTCATATGCACTACGTACTCGTTTCCCCTTCTGAAGATAAAGACGTCCGGAACCACGTACTGCGTCACCTCTCTGCCAAAAGGTCGGCCCGGTTTGGGCTCCAACTCCGTAATCAGCTGGTAGGCCTCCACCACTTTCTGAATGTCCGCCTTTTGCAGGCGGGCGATTCGTTTCAGATCCTTCTTCTCCAGCAGGTTCATATTCTCCCGAACAATTCTAAATACGAGAGAATTTTGCAGTTTCAGAAGAATCAGTTGATTTTCCAAGCACTCCCTCAAATCTCTCGTTCCCACTCCGGGAGGATCGAACTTCTGGATTTTCAGAAGCACGCCTTCGACGACACCGCAATACACATCGGGCACTGCCGGCGCACCGACACCCTCCTCCGGGTCCGTATCTCCAACTACGGCGGTTGCCTCGTCCCGCCTCTTTTTGGAGCTTTTTTCCTCTCTACCGCGAGTTTCGTGCCTCAGATCGAATCGAAACTCGACACCCTCTCCCAGGACGGACGGTAGGGTCTGTCGCTCGTATGCTCCCTTTACGGTCTGCAACAGTTCGGGGTTCGTTTCCAACAGCTCTCTGACGGAAACGGAAAGATAGCCATCCTCATCGATGTTCCCAACGATGTATTCGGCTATTTCGATCTCCTCGCCGACCATGCTCGATATCTCCAACTGCCAGAGCAGATGGTCCATCAGGCTGGCGCTTTTCGATATCGTGGTCTCCAGAAAATTGGACATGTCGTCCGAATCGTTGACTTTGCCGCGCACTTCCTGAATAACGCCCGCACCCGATTCGATATAGTTCTGCCAATCCTCGTCATACGAGAGTTGAGACTGCTCCTCCAATAGGCTTGTGGGCTCTTCCGTCTCCGATTCGTCCGCATTGTCCTCGTCCTCCTTTTCCACCGGTTTCAGTTCGAGAGTCGGATTTTCCACCAAGGACTGCTCGATCAATTCCTCCAGCTCTACGCGAGACAGCTGTAAAAGTTTAATCGCCTGTTGCAACTGCGGGGTCATGATGAGCTGTTGGCTCATCTTCATTTCCAACCCCATTCGCATGCCGACCATGAGAAAACCTCTTTGAACGTTCCGAGCAAATCCGCTCTCTGCCAACCCCGACCGGTACCCCCCCTCACCGGACTGAAACTCATGCTACACAATACGCAAACGGAAAACAACTATTTGTCAAAAATCATGCCGAAATGAATATCAATCGACATTTTTTTATAAATTCTCCATTGATCCGACCATTGCGATCCGTCAAAAAACGCAAATCGTCTCCTATTTTTTCTTTGACTGATTGAACGGCGTCTTTATAAATTGTGAGCGATTCGAGCAGGAACTTTCGTTTAGTTACGAAACCTGCCGCACACTCGAAGCGGGCAAACGGGTCCACAAGCCGAACGATGCGATTCGGTTGTTTCGCGGCTGCCCGGCAAATGGTAAGAAACCCCCAAAAAATATCGATCGACAGATGAATGCTATGAGCGAGCAAGAGAAGGAAATAAAAGCGGAAGAGTTTCAGTTTCAAGCTGAAATGGCGCAACTACTCCACCTGATCACACATTCGTTGTACAGCCACCGGGAAATCTTTCTGAGAGAACTGGTATCCAACGCCTCCGACGCGCTGAACAAGCTGCATTTTGCCTCCCTGACCGACGAATCCGTACTGGGCGAAGACGGCAATCTGAAAATCGACATCGCCCTGGACGAAGAGAAAAAGACGCTCTCCGTTTCGGACAACGGAATTGGAATGACCAAGGAGGATCTCATCGCCAACATCGGCACCATAGCCAGCTCGGGCACCTCCAAATTCGTCGAGCAGCTGACCGGCGACAAGCAGAAGGATTTGGAATTGATCGGCCGATTCGGAGTGGGATTTTACGCCGTGTTCATGGTGGCCGACGAAGTCACCGTCGAGACCGCCTCCTTCAACACGGACGATGCGTATCGTTGGATATCCAAAGGAGCCGGTTCCTACACCATCGAAAAGATCGAAAGAAAAAGGCGGGGAACGACCGTCTCCTTCCCCTTCAAGAAGGAGGCCGAAGAATTCGCCTCCAAATGGCGGGTGGAGAGCACGATCAAAAAATATTCCGACTTTGTCTCCTACCCGATTCGCCTGAACGAAGAGAAGGCGAACAAGTCCACGGCGCTGTGGACGCGGCAGAAAAGCGACATAAAGGACGAAGAGTACAAGGAGTTCTTCAAATACATCGCCAACTCCACCCAGGATCCCGACACCTGGATGCATCTCAGCGTCGAAGCCCCCGTTCAGTTCAAATCGATCCTGTTCCTTCCGCAAGAGGCGGACAGACTGCTGATGACGCAGGACCTGGATACCAAGCTGAACCTATACGTAAAGCGCGTCTTCATTCAAAACGACTGCAAAGAGCTTCTGCCCAAGTGGCTGCGTTTCATTCACGGGGTTGTCGATTCCGAAGACCTTTCGCTCAATGTTTCGCGGGAGACAACCCAGAAAAGTCCCGTAATGGAAAAGATCAACAAATATCTGGTAAGGAAGCTGCTTGCACTTTTCAAGGAATGGGCAGACAAGGAGGCGGAGAGATACGAAGCGTTCTGGAAAAAGTTTGGCAATTTTCTCAAAGAGGGCATACACACGGACTTTTCCAATCGCGAAAAGCTGATCGAGCTGTATCGGTGCCATAGTTCCCACGACCCCTCCAAGCTGACCTCCCTTGCGGACTACGTAAAGCGGATGCCCACCGACCAGGAGGAAATTTACTATGTCTTCGGGAAAAACCAAAGCGCCATCGAAAATTCGCCCAATCTGGAGTATTTCAGCAAAAACGATATAGAAGTACTGTACTTATATGAGGAAATCGACGATTTCGTCATGCCGTCCATCGGTCCCTACAAAGAAAAAAATCTGGTAGGCATCGACAAGGCGGACCTGAAGCTCAAGTCCGATCAAAAGACGGGGGAAAAGGAAAAGGACGCTCTCGGCAAATCGGCGAAAAAGAAGATTATCGGTTACTTCAAGGACATTCTTGGGGATCGCGTCGAAGATGTGATCGAATCGAAACGCCTAGTGGACAGCGCCTGCACGCTGGTGAGTCCCAAAGAGGGCATGAATGCCAACATGGAAAGGCTGATGAAAATGATGGACAAAGACTTTCGGGGCGGGAAGCGGGTGATGGAGGTCAACCTGGACAGCTCCCTGATTCGACACATGTCCGCCATTCAAGTCAAATATCCTCAGGATCCGCTGTTGAAGGACTGTATAGAGCAGCTTTACGAAGGAGCGCTATTGCTGGAAGGCTCCCTGGAGGATCCCTCGCGTATGGTGCCGCGAAGCACGGCAATGATGGAAAAGGCGGCCGACCTCTATCTGAAGTCGGTCGAAGCCGGGCCGTAGCCCCCGTTTTGTCGGCCCGCCTGCCGGAGTCGCAGCACTGCGAAAGGCAAAACGGGGCAGTTCGCAACCGATCCCCCATCCTGCCGGTTTCTGCCCCAAAGGGCGGCAGCGGCTTTCGACGTTTCCTTTGGCCGCAAGCAGACCTTATGCCGCTCTCGTTCCGTCTCCCGAATTTTACTGCCGACCGCTTCAAGCACAATACCCGTATCGATTTGATCGCAAAAAAGATCGGCTGTCTGCTGCAGATACTGATATTGGTAGCTTCCGCCCCGGTTGCGTGGGGAAAAGCGCTGACCATCGAAGGAGAGAACTATCGGTTGGAAAGGGAAGAGGGCAGCCACAACTACTCGAACGCCTACGTAACGGTCGGCGATTTGAAGATCCGTGCGGGCCGTTTGCGGTATCTGGAAAGCGAGGCACTGCTGACTTTCAAAGAGGATGTCGTTCTCGAATCCTCCACGACGCTATTCACCGCCGACAGCGCAACCTATCGCCTGGATTCCAAAATTGCCGTTCTCCTCAAAGCCACCGCTTTCGACAAAATTAAAAAGGCATACGTAACCGCAGAAAAAATAGAGCGTCTAACCGACGACAGCTTTATCGTCCACAATGGTACCATCACATACTGCCATCCGGACTCTCCCGCCTGGGAAGTGCGCAGCGACTACGTTCACTACGAAACGGCAGACCACGCCTATGCCTACAACAGCTTTCTCCATCTGCATGCAGTGCCGATTTTCTATACTCCCTACATTGCCTGGCCCACGACGCGCAGCCGGGGCAGCGGTTTTCTTGCACCCGTTTTGACGAGCCGGAACTCTTCCGACGAATCCAAGGATTACGGCAGCCGCCTAAAAATTCCCTACTTCGTCAATCTGGACAGAGATCACGATGTGACCATCACGGCAGACGCAATTCAGCGGAGAGGCGTCGGGGTCGATGCCGACTACCAATACGCTTTCGTTCCGGGTATGCAGGGGCAGCTGCGAATCTGGTATCTGGACGAAATGATGAAAGATCGAAACGAAGAGAGCGAAACGCTCGACGGACTGAATTGGGAAAGCCAGGACCCCAGACCCGTTCGATATCGCTACTCGTTCGATCATCGACAAAAAATCTTCCGAAACGGCCAGTTCCTCTTTCATCAAAACCAAAACAGCGACAACGAAGTCAACAAGGAGTACTTCGATTCGACCGTCGAACTGGACACTCACCTTTCCAGAACCCTCAACGTCTCCTTTCCGCTTGGGAATGGGGACGTATCCGTAAACTATACCCAAAACGACGATTTCCTCCACAAATCCGTCTACAGCAAAGAGACCGACAGAGACACCCATCTTAACGAACAACCCGCAATCGCCTTTTCCCAGAATTTTTCCAATCTGTTCGATACGCCACTGTCGGTCGCCGTCAGGGACGATCTCACTCGCTACCATAGACACTACGGCTGGAGGGGAGACATCAACATTGCCGAAGCCACCGTTGGATTTCCCTTCTTTCTCGACTTTCTTAACGTAAGGCCGGAATTCAAGAGGAATCACTACTGGTTCGACGTGGAGCACAAAGCGGAACCGGGCGGCGAAACGCCCGACAAAAACAGAGAGACCTTCGACTGGTCCATCGACACCAAAAAGCTGGAACTGAACTTCGAGCTTTTTCGGTATTTCCAAAATGCCGACCAAATCAAAACGGGAAAGCTGTCCTTCCGGCCCAAGATCGTGCTGCACAAGGTCGAGGATGTCGATCAGAAAAAAATTCAAATCGTCGAATCCGTCACCCCGGAAAAGTGGATTGCCTACCATCTGGATGCGGAATACCTCGTCAAAGACCCGGAAACGGAAAGTGTGCGGAGTTTTTTTTCCGCCGGTCTGAATCAAACCTTCAATTTACTCGACGAAAAAAGGGCGGAAAACGGCAAAGAGCGCCTACCTCTGAGGTTGAGCCTGTCGGTTTCTCCGGTTCCCGGGTTCGGCGCCTCGCTCGCCTTTCGCTACGACCACAGCCGAAGAAGGAATGCCGAAACGAGCATCTCGCTGTCGAACAGCTCCTTCGACGGCAGCGAATTTTCGGTGGGTTACACCTATAACCCGGAAGAGTACTACGAACTGAACGGAACCAAACAGCCCAAGGCACAGGAGTACAGGATTTCCCAGCTACTGCATCTGAGCGACAGATGGGAGCTCTCCTGGTCGGGATCGTGGGACGTGAACCGGCAGAATCCAGCCGCACGCTACGGCAGCGGCGATGCCAACGGAACCAGGCGCCTCCAGCGGGACCTGACCTCTGCCGACGCTTTGTTGGTATACAAACACGACTGCTACAAAATCTCATTCGGATACCGGGAGGAGATCAAGGACCGGACAATCGGCGGAATCGAAACCGAAGTGCTGGACCGCACGGTATCGCTCGTTTTTTCGATAGACGATCTACCGCTGGGAGAACTGTACGGTCTGGATTACGAGGATGATTGAACAGGTCGAACGAGCCTGCCGCTTCGTCAAGCTTTGCCAATTCAATGTGGGGAAATCGCTCAGGCGTATGGATGCACTCAAACTGATTCCGACTCTTTTTCTTCTTTCCATGCACTTTGCGGTGCCAGCCAAAGCCGATATGGAAAATCCGAGACCGCTGCCAAAAACGGACGTTCGGGCGGTGCAACTAGTGGACGGTCAATTTTACTGCTACGGCGGTTGGGGAACCCAAAAGAGCGAATTTCGATTCGACGGCCGCTCCGTTTACGAAAAGGACCGCAATTCCCCCTACCTCCCCTCCCTCGAAACGGAACGAAGCCCCAAGCTGAACTTCGGGTGCAGCCGAAGGGGAATGGCCGTCGACTTCTACTTTTTCGACGATGCGTTCCAGTTTCAGAACGATATTTTCGTCGACGGCGTTCGATACAATTCGATAGACTACGAACAGAGTGCGATACTGATCGGATATTCGTTTCCTTTGGTTTCCCATCTGCTTCACATCGGATCGGGCTTGGGATATACGCAGATCGGCTACAAACCGGGTCTATACGGGAAGGAGCATGAAACGGAATATAGCGGCAAAGATTCGGGCACCGACGGCGGCCTGGTGTATTTCGACGTGCGGATATTCCTCTACCACTTCCTGTTCGTAGACTACGGATGGATACAGTCCGTCCGTTCGGACGCCATTTTTCAAACCGCCAGTCAGCTTGGTCTCAATTTCTACCGCAGGTTTTAAATGTCTATCGGAAAACTGTTGGTATGCCTTTTGGGAATCGGACTCGTATCGGGCTGCGGATACCGAACGCCGCCCAGTCCCTATCCGGTTCGGACAAGCACTCTGCCCGAAATCAAGGAGGCCGAAGTATTCTATCGGGGAGATCGGCTGATGTTCGTCTGGAAATCTCCATTGGCTTCCGCCGCGACCGAAAAAACGGAACCGACGCAGCCGTCCGTACGGGACGAGGCCGATTCCGGCGAATCCAAGGAGAGACCGGACGGCGCGGACCAATTCTATCGTCTGTCCCTCTTGCAACCGGCCGCATGCTATGCCTGCCCGGATAGAGTTTTAGCCTCGATCCGTATCCGCACCTCGGACAGTCGCATCCTGAATGCGGATGGAGAGATCCTCTCCGACTCCGATCTGCTGCGGCTGACGCTCCCGGCAAAAGGCATATGGCAACTGTCCATTTCGCCCGAATATCTGGCAAGATTGAACCTTCCCGCCCGATATTATTTTACCATCGACTATCTGACCGCCAAAGGCAAAAGGTCCCTGCCCACCAAACCCCTGAAACCGATACGACCCCTCGCCATACCGATTCCTCAAGTGAAAGTGCGGATATTCGAACTTTCCGATTCCGACCAAGCGCCAAAAAAAGACCGACAGCAGGAAACCGAAAAAGCATGGATATTGAAATGGAAACCCGTGTTGGAGACAATCCGGCATGCGGTGAGAGCGGACGGCAAGCCGATAGAAGCGCGTGTAGCGTACGGTCTGCAACTCTTCTACCTCGACGACAACCGTCGCGAGCAGCCATTGCATCGGGAGCTGCTGTACGAAGGACGCTATGCCATATTCGATTTTCGCGGAACTCTGTATGCCCGCCTTGTGGACCGCTTAGGCAATCAGTCGCCAAGAGTGGCGCTCTATGCCGAAAACGAAAACTCTCCAGACGGAAAATCTTCAACGACCATCACAAACGGGAAGAAAGATGTCTCTCTTAAAAAGTAACGCCGCTGCAATTGTCGTACTTATCCATCTTGCCGCCGCATGCGCGGGCAATTCGCACATACGGAAGAACGAACTGCTGATAGCCCGAGGAAAACAGGCGGAGGCAATGGAAAACTACCGACTGCTTGTCGAACGGGAACCGGACAATGCCGAATACCACTACCGCATCGCCAAAATTCACTATGCGCGGCAAGAGTATCGAAAAACGGTCGAAACCGTAAAGAAAGCTATACTCCTCTCTCCGAACCGGGCCGAATTCAGGCTGTTGGCCGGAAAGGGCTACTATCAAAAGCAGGACTACTTTAACGCGATCGGCCAACTGACGTCCGCCATCGCACTGGATGAAGAAAGTTTAAGCGCACGCTACCATTTGGCGCTCTGCTACGAGCGGGTCGGCAAAACGGAAAAGGCCATCGAGCAATTGAAGCTGGCCATAGCACTGGAGCCTTTGTATTTCGACGCCCATCTAACGCTGGTATCCATTCAATTCAAAAGAGGATCCCCGAATAGAGACTACGACAGGCCGATCGCCCAACTTGAAAATGCGCTCCTCATCAATCCGACCTCCATTCCAGGCAATATCCTCCTGTCGGAATTGTACTACGCCGCCGGGGAAAGCCGGAAGGCAACCGCCATTTTGGAAACGCACATTGCAACCAACGGCGATTCGGACGACGTACTGAACGCACTGGCGCACATGGAATATCGGTCGGGCCGCTACCGGAAAGCGGCCGAAACGATACGGAGAATCTCCACGAAAAATCTGGCCGTCCAACTGCTGAACCTGAAAATCGGATACGAACTCTCCCCGGAATCGAACCTGAAACCGGAGATCGAAAACCTCATTGCGGCACATCCCAACAACGGGCCGCTCCATCTGTTCGACGGAATCCTGGAATACCGTCTGGGAAACCTCGACCGGGCGGAAAGATCGTTTCAGTCCGCTTTGCGAATCGACCCCTCGGACGGTATGGCCTTTTTTCGCCTATCCCAGATATGGAGGGATCGGAACGACTTCGTAGGCTCCGAAAACTCGCTGAAAAGGGCTTTGAAGCTGGAGCCGCACAATCCGGAAATATTCGCCTCCTATTTGCGGCTGCTGATCGAGCAGGGCAACTGGGAGAGGGCAGCCCGCCTATTGAACGATCGAGAGACCTCGAACCAAAATTTCGAGATGCTGTATATCCGGGGACTGATCGCCAAAAACAGGAGGCTGTACCACGAAGCCGAAAGCCTATTCAGGCAATCGCAGCAAAAGCGTTTTTCGGCGGAGGTCGAGACCCAGCTAGCCGACATCGAGATCGCGCAGGGGAGATATCGAGCGGCGGAAAAAAGGCTCCGCCTGGCGCAAAAAACAGAACCGCACCATATCGAAACCGCTCTGACTCTCGCCAAGCTTCTCTTCGCAACGCAGAAAACCGACCAAATTCCTCCGCTGCTGACGCCGTATCTATCCAACGGGAGAGGAAAGGGACGCGTTCACCTCCAATTGGCCGAGGCATGGATACAATTGAGCCGGATCGAAAAGGCAACGACGGTTTTGGCAGAGGGACTGGAGAGCTGGCCGCGCCATCCGGAACTAGCTCAGATGCTGACTCTGCATCTGGGGCTAAAGGGCGAATATGAAAAGGCAATTCGCATACTGGAAGACATGCAGACCTTCGACCACAAATACCATCGACTTTTCCACTACCGCCTGAGCGGCTACTACCATAAAACGGAAAACGGGGAAAGATTCAGAGCGTATCTGCTCCGGTACAACCGTAAGCAAGGACTCGAACCATGAAAAGAGTATACGATATCGATCTTCTGCTTAAGGCAATGCGCTCCCTGCGGGAAAATGTCGCAATGTGGGGGGCCTTTCAGCTTTTGCAATTTGAAGATGCCACCGTTAGGGAGCATCTTCCTTTCCTGCTCTCGTCCCCTTTCAAGGACGTACGGGAAGCCGGTATCGCGAAAGTCGCGGAAATCGGCGCAGAGGAAAACCTGGCACAGATCATCAAGATATTTCGGGAGGAGGAGGGGCGGCTGAAGTATTCCGCAGCCTTGACCCTAGCCGAATTCCCCAACGACTTTTCCCAGACCCTTATTCGCAAATGGTTCGACCAGCAAACGCAAAACCCGCATGCGACGAGCCTGGAATTCGAAACGGCAGTGTACACATTTCTAAGAATCGATTCCCGCCCCCACTTTCCGGCAGTGCTGGAGACGCTAAAGCGCTCCAAAACGGAAAGCATCAAAAGCGTATTGATACTATCCCACCTGTTTGCCTTTTGTGCGGACAAGAGCGAGTACGATGCCGTTTTCGACCAATATTTCATCCTACGGGACCTGCATACGGATGCGGATTTGACGCATAGAATTGCGGAAAAGTTCGGCAACCTGGAGCTGATGGATTGGCTGATCCGCAATACCGAAAAGGGATTTACGATCAGTTCCATCTTCAGGCAGTGCTACGCTTTTATGGGAAGCTCGCCGAACCGATCGGAAGAGGACTATTTTGCCGATATCGACCGATCGTTCTACAGAGACAGCGACACGCGGATCAATTTGCCCCAAAACTACGAAACTCTCATTGCGACTCTGATCGATTGGACGCAAACGCTGCGGAACAGTGTCCCGACCGGTCCGGAAGCCGATATGATCCTGACGATACTGAACTCCTTCCACCGCAATCTCGGCTATCTCAACCGGTCGATACCCAAAATCATCGAACTGGAGGCGTTCCTCCTGCTGTCGCTACCCCTCCGTCTGTTTTTGGATCTGTGCGTGGACAAATGGCTTCGAAAACCGAACGAATTCTCTACGCGAATCGCCAACTACTATCACTCCTCCCTTCTGCTGTCGGAACACGGAGAGAGGATTCTTGCCCTCTTTCACCCCGACCGGCCGAACTGGACCGACCGGGAGGTCGCAATCCTGCACGAATTCTCTCCGCTGGACGAAACCAGCACGAAAAACGAAATTTTGTGGAGATTTTTCCAGGGAGAGCTGTTGACTTACGATATCCCCTGGCCGTCCATTTTTCCCAATCCCAACCATTCGAAGAATCTGGCCTTCGGGCTGTTTCTGATCTACTTTCACAACTTCGACTACTATATCGAAAGAAACCACCGCATCGCCGTCGACTACGCGCTTCAGCTATTT
>CAZLTI010000050.1:0-15674 GCA_964562335.1 uncultured Pseudomonadota bacterium
TTCCTGAAGCTGGCGGAAAAAAAGGGCGGGAAAATCGACCCCCAAATCGTCTCTCTGCGGGATCAGCACGAACGCGGGCGATTCCTGGTGCGCAACATTCGGCAGTCGGTTGCCGGCTATCTCAAAAAGGACGAGGTGGCGACGGCGGAAATTATGGAGCATTTGGGACATTTCCTCCTGCTGCAAAAGCAGCATCTCAACAGGGAAAACCACGTGTTTATTCCCATGGCGCGGCAGAGCTTCGACGAGAACGAGCTGAAGGAGTTCGAAGAGGAGTTCGAGAGGGAGAAGGACCGGCTTGGAGCCGATACCTTTCAAAAGGCGGAAGCCACCGTCAATCAAATTGCCGGATTGCTCAAGGAGAAATTCGGAGCGCAGTATCGCGACAGGCTGGAAGATCTGTTCAAAAACCGCTCCCACGAGGAGTAGGTAGCGGCCGGACCACCAAGGTACCGGCGGCTCCTTAACGGCGGCGTTCCATCAGAACGAGTTCGTCTCGTTGCAGCAGTACTTGGCCACCGTTAGGGCTGTGCTTTTTGAGGCGTCCCGCCGGTTTCCCAGCATGTTTGCCCCACACCTGCCCGCACAGGGCCCCCCTTTTACGTAAATGGCGTCCCAGCCGAACTTGACCCTGATTTTTCCGCTTGTCGTGGCGTCGCACTCGAACACGTAGGTGCCGTCCGATTCTCTCGTGACAAATTCGACCCCAAACAGGATATTCGGAATGATGATGCAGAGCAGCAGGGCTAGAGTTAGTCTCCTTTTCATGCGTTTCCGTTTTAGGGGTGAACCATTTTTTGCCGGAAATCCCTTCAAACGAAAACTCCCGGCAGCAAGGCACGCTATCCGGGATCGTTGGCAATATCAAGAAAAAAGTCGAAAGGAACCGGAAGCTTCTCTTCTGTGGCGGCCGATCCGCCGGATAGGGGGAGCTGGCCGAAACCGGCGGTTTTTTTGGCATTCGGCCGCTTATGATGATTTACTATTCCTTTTTTTGCCTGTACCGTAGCGGCAAAGAGACCGGTTGCCGAACGCACCAACCCTGCCGGACCGTCCGTTTAGGGGAGCGATGGAGAGAAGAATTCTGATTCCGATTACCGCCGAAGAGGTCAACAAGGCGGTGGTCCGTCGTGCCGATATGTGGGGAGAACGAACGGGCGCCGAACTGCGGTTTCTTTACGTCAGGCGGCAGGTCGACCAGACGGACGGCGTGTTTTCGCTGGGGGGAATGTCTGCCGACAGCGAGAAAAAGAGAGAGGAGGACTACGAGAGGATGGAGCGGTTTCTAGAAGGGCTCGATATCAAATCGCAATACGGCATTACCGTGCGCAGGGGAGCCGTAAGTTCCCAAATCGTCGAGGAGGAGAGAAGCTACAAGCCCGATCTGATCATCTTTGCCGCCCTCAGCGATACGATCATCGCCAGGCTTTTTCTCGACAGCAGAACCGACTACTCCGTGCACCATTCCAACTGCCCGATCTTTATCTATAAATCGACCATGCAACAGGAGAACAATAGAATTCTTGTGCCGGTCGACTATGGAGAAATCGACAGGAAAGTCGCCGCCATTGCCGACGAATGGGCCAAAAGAACCAAATCGCAGCTCTATTTTCTCCATGTCGCGCCTCTTCCCGAAAATGCGCAGTTCAGCGGGCAGCACGTATGGATCGAAGATAGAAGCGGCAGTAGGGAGGAAAGACGGAAGGGCTCGCGCGTGAGGAACCTGTCCCTCGAAGAGAGGCGACGGCTGGAGTCGTTCCTGCAATCCGTCGGGATTGTTTCGGAGTATGAAACGGTCGTAGAGTTCGGCGAAGTCAATCTTAAGATACTGGAGGTTCAAAACCGGCTCCGTTCCAACCTGATGGCTCTGTCTACACATATTCAGGCAACGGGCAGTCATACATTCATAGGGGGCAATACGGACTATCTGCTGCACTATACGGACTGTTCCATCTATCTGTACAAGGAGTGGCGCGATTCGTCCGCGCAGTTTGCGCCGTCTTGAAAGAGGGCAGACGAAAGCCCTTCGATTCGGCACGGCCGTTTTTGTGCGGCCGAGTGACGTTTGCGGAGAGAACAATGGCAAAAAAGATTCGGATCTATCTATCGATCTGTATCGCAATTAGCTGTCTTTTGGGATTTGTCTTCCCGATTTCCCATCCCCACTTTTGGTGGCAGAAAATACCCGTTTTCGATGTCCTTTTCGGATTTTTCGGATGCATCGTCATCGTTCTGTTTTCCAAATGGATTGGTCATATTTGGCTTATGAAGGGCGAGAAATACTATGATTAGTGCAGTTCCGCCGGCTCTGATCTTTATAGGAGGCGCTCTGTTGCTGCCGATGTTGCGGACCAGAAGGATACGGCAGCTATTTGCGCTGGCGATTCCGGCGGTCGCATTCGCCGATCTTCTCGCCATGCCGCACGGGACCTATTGGAAGTTCGAGTTTTTGGGATTCGGGATGACCCTGGGAAGAGTGGACGCTCTCAGTATGGTGTTCGCATACGTCTTCGTGGTCGTTTCGTTCCTCTGTATCGTATACGCCATTCACATCAAACGCATGGGGCAGCACACGGCCGCCTATATCTATGTCGGCAGTGCGCTTGGCGTCCTGTTTGCCGGAGATCTACTGACGCTGTTTGTCTTTTGGGAGTCGATGGCGGTATCCTCCCTGTTTTTGATCTGGTTTCAAAAAACCAGGGCCTCTTCGGAGGCCGGATTTCGCTATATTTTGGTGCATATCGCGGGAGGCTGTTTACTGCTGGCGGGGATCGTCCTGCATGTTGCCGATACGGGTTCCCTCTCCTTCGTCCGATTCGACTACGATACCGTTGCCGCCAAGTTCGTCCTGGTGGGCTTTTTGATCAATGCGGCCGTTCCCCCCCTGCACGCCTGGCTGGCAGACGCCTATCCCGAAGGAACGATAACGGGCAGCGTCTTTATGACGGCCTTTACCACAAAAAGCGCCGTTTACGTTTTGGCCCGCTCCTTTCCCGGCGTGGAGGTCCTGGTCTGGCTGGGTGCCGTTATGGCGCTGTACGGAGTGGTCTATGCGGTGCTTGAAAACGACATCAGGAGATTGCTGGCCTACCACATCATCAGCCAGGTCGGCTACATGGTTTGCGGAGTGGGTTTGGGCACGGAGATGGCCATCAACGGAGCCAGTGCCCACGCATTTTGCCATATTCTCTACAAGGCGGTTCTGTTTATGGGAGCCGGAGCGGTAATCCATGTGACCGGAAGACGCAAAATGACCGACCTACATGGGCGGGAGCTGTACCGTCTGATGCCCGTTACCCTGATTTTGTATATGATTGGCGCCTTTTCCATATCGGCGGTACCCCTGTTTAACGGGTTCGTCAGCAAAACGATGGTCGTGGCGGCCGCCGGCAGGGAGGGGCGTCCCATGATCGAACTGATGCTGCACCTGGCTTCGATAGGAACCTTTCTCAGTATTGGGTTGAAGCTTCCCAGGGGAATCTGGTTCGGAACGCGGCAGGGAGAGGAAGAGCCGATTTCGGATGCCGGGGAACCGCCTCTCAATATGCTGATCGCAATGGGAATCGGTGCATTTTTGTGCATATTGACAGGCGTCTACCCCGATCTATTGTACCGTCTGCTGCCGCATCCGGTGGATTTTCATCCCTACGAAGCGGGCTCCGTGGTGGCCATGGTGCAGCTGTTGCTGGCGACTCTGGCGGCTTTTATCCTCTACATCGACAAACTGGGAGGAGAGCCTACCGTCAGTATCGATACGGATTGGTTCTATCGAATTTCCGGAAGGGCTCTGCAGAGATTTTGCGATACCTCTTTGGAGCGGATGCGCCGGCTGGCACAAAAGCCGTTTCTGCAGCTGATCCGCATCTCCAACGCAATGGCGCGCTCCCCATACCGTTGGATGGATTGGTTTTCGGCAACCTCGACAGGCGCAAACAGAAGCGAGACGTTCCGCCTGCCGATCGGCTCGACGGCCTGCCTGTCCCTGATTCTGCTGTGCGTGCTGATTGCGATCGGCCTGTTGGCCGCCTAAAGCCGATGGGAACCTCGGAAGCACTCTTCGTCAATGGGAGAAATATGTCGAAAAGAGGAGGGAAAAAAGAGCCTCGCCAGGGAGAACAGCCGAAGTTCGGCCTCCCCTTTGTCGCCACGTTCGTTCTGACTTTTTTGCTGTGGCTGCTGCTGTCGGGGCGATTCGACGGGTTTCACATCGGTTTGGGAGCGGCGTCCTGCGGGATCGTCTCCTTTACTTCGGGACGGATGATCTTCGGCAGGCTCGAACTGCGGCACTTCGTTACGACGGCCCCTCGGTTTGTCCTGTACGTTCCGTGGCTGCTGTATCAGATTTTGCTGGCGAACATTCACGTGATGAAGCTGGTGTATCATCCGCGCATGGCGGATTTGATCGATCCGCGCATTGTCAAGTTCCATAGTAGACTGAAGAGCCACTTGGCACTAACCACCTTTGCCAATTCGATTACGCTGACTCCGGGTACGATCACGGTCTATGCCACCGACTACGGGGATTTCGAGGTGCATGCGATCGATAGGCGTTCGGGCGAGGCGCTGCCCGGAGACATGGAGCGGCGCATAGCAAAGATCTTCGACGAATGATGGATACCTTTCTTTTCTACATCGCAGTTGCCCTGTGTTGCGTGATGGCGCTTGCGCTGTACCGGGCCGTTTTCGGTCCGACCGTTTTGGATCGATTGATCGGCGTCAACGCCATTGGCAGCAAAACCGCCACACTCCTGATTTTGGTCGGTTTGTGCTATCGTCGGGTCGAGATGTTCGTCGATATCGCACTGGCCTATGCCATGCTGAATTTCATTGCCGTACTTGCGGCTTCGAAATATTTTCAAAAACGCAAGGGACTGCTCGACGAAACGGAGCTTCCTCGCTATACAAAGGACTGAATCGACCAAACGGTCTTCGGCACGGTTCATCAACGAAAAAATGGGGAGAAAATGGAAATCGCGGCAATGATCTGTATCGGTAGCGGCTTTTTCTTCTTTTTGAGCGGCGCCATCGGAATTTTGCGCTTTCCCGACTTTTACTCCCGTCTGCATCCCGCCGGAAAGCTGGATTCGGCGGGAGTGCTGTTCATGATGACGGGAATGGCGCTATATGTGGCTAGGGAATTCACGCTGGAATCGGTGCAGACGGCCCTGAAAATTATGCTAATCGTTTTTTTCGTTTTTTTGACGAGTCCAACGGCGACCCATGCCATCATCGATGCCGGTTTTATTGCCGGGATGCGCCCGTGGACCAAAAAGGGCAGCCGCAACGAAAAACGGAAAGAAAAACCTCGAAGCGGAGAGGAGACAGGATGATCTGGCAGCTGGATGCGATCGTATTGACGCTGGTACTCGTTTGCGGGATTGCGGCCGTGACGGTCAAAGACCTGCTCGGCTCCGCCATACTGTTCGGCGCGTACAGCTTTTTGATGTGCTTTTTATGGGCAATCATGGGAGCCGTCGATGTCTCCTTTACGGAAGCTTCGGTTGGAGCCGGGGTGAGTACCGTACTGTTTATCGCGGCAATTTTTCGAACGACCAGAAGGAGCAGCGATTGAAAAAACTTGGATTTGTTACCGTTCTCTTTGGCGGACTGCTGTTTCTGTACGGCACGCTGTTCTTCCCCGATTTTGGCGACCCGCAATCTCCGGCCAGTCGCCATCTCTCTCCCTATTACCTCGAAAACGGCATTGCCCAAACGGAGGTCCCCAATATCGTGACGGCAGTATTGGCCGACTATCGGGGATACGATACGATGTTCGAAACCGCCGTCATTTTTTCCGCCGGACTGGCCTGCTTTTTCCTTCTGCGCCGGTTTTCCGGCAAATCGGAAAGAGCGCGGCTGTATCGGCACAAATCGACAGGCATCATATTCGTAGTCGAGCAGGACTCCAAAGGTCCCAAAAAGCTGTCGAACTTCGAGCGGATCGATTCCCAGTGGACCCCCTACGACGTGATCGTCAAAACCACCTGCCGTCTTGTCATCCCCTTGATTCAGCTATTCGCGCTGTATGTGATCGCACATGGGCATCACAGTCCGGGGGGCGGATTTCAGGGTGGCGTGATTCTGGGAGCGACCGTGATACTGTTCGCACTTTCCCACAATCTGCGGAGCACGATCCGAAAGTTCAGCGAGCGTTTGGGCGCTCTGCTGGCCGTTGGAGGCGTAATGCTGTACGCCGGAACCGGGCTGCTGTGCCTGCTTCTGGGTTTGAACTATCTGGACTATAGCGCCTTGGCACCTCTGCTGGGGGTCTCGGAAACCATGGCCCGTTCGCACGGCATTCTGATCGTCGAAATCGGCGTCGGATTGGCCGTGATGGCCATTATGGTCTGGATCTATTTCAATATATCATCCTCCGGGGAACACGAAGAGGGCTTATAGCTATGGACGCTCCGCTGAATCTGTTGATTGCGCACTACAACTACTGGTCGTTTGTGATTTTGATGATGGTCGGCCTGTACGCTATGATCGGCAAAAAGAACTTGATCAAAAAAATTATCGGCATGGGTATTTTTCAAACGGCAATCATCCTGTTTTACGTTTCCAGTGCAGCCAAAAGAGAGGCTACCATCCCGATTGTCGACTTTCACCATGGCGAGAGGCTGCCGGAGGTTGTTGCGTCCGAATTTATCAATCCCCTGCCCCATGTGCTGATGCTTACGGCTATTGTGGTGTCCGTTGCCTCGTTGGGCGTGGCGCTGTCGCTGGCGATCAGGGTGTTCCGGCAGTACGGTTCGTTGGAGGAGGACGCGATTATGGAAAAGAACGGAGAGCATTCATGAGGAATCAGTATCCGGCGCTGATCGTTGCCGTGCCTCTTTTATCCTCTTTGCTTGTTACGCTGGTCGGCTGGTACCGAAGAAGTATCTGCTATCCGATTGTTCTCTCCGCCCTTGCCGTTTCCTGCTTTTGGTCGTTCGGTATCCTGCGGCGCGTCGTTGGGACGGGAACCCTGTCCTACACTTTGGGAGGATGGACACCCCCTTTCGGCATCGAATTTCGTATCGACAGGCTCAACGCCCTGGTACTGACCGTTATTTTCTGCGTGGCTCTTTTGAATCTTGTTGCGGGTCAATCCCGCGTGCAGGAGGAGTTTCGGGAAAAAACCGGCGTATTTTACGCGCTGTATCTCCTGTTCGTTACCGGCCTGGCAGGGATGACGATCACCGGCGATGCCTTCAATCTCTACGTTTTGCTGGAGATCACGGCGCTGTCCGGCTACGCGCTGATCGGAATCGGCAAAGGGCATGCGGCGCTTGCCAGTCTGAACTATCTGTTTATCGGCACCATCGGTGCGAGCTTTTACCTGTTGGGGGTCGGATACCTGTATATCGAGACGGGATCTTTGAATATGGCGGATCTGGCTGCAATTTTGCCGCATCGCCTGGAGTCTCCCGTTTTGGCGTTTGCTTTCGCTTTGGTGTGTGCGGGGCTGCTGGTCAAAATGGCGCTGTTTCCGCTGCATGCGTGGCTGCCCAACGCATACGCCTATTCTCCATCGGTCGCAAGCGGGCTGATAGCTCCACTGACTACCAAGGTAATGGCCTACGTGCTGGTCCGTATGTGCCTGTTCGTTTTCGGCCCGGACTACACCTTTTCCAATCTCCTGATCGGTCGGCTGCTGGTTTGGATCGCGATATTTGCCATTGTTGCGGGATCGCTCCTCGCCCTTGCCCAAACCCGCCTGACAAGAATGCTTGCTTATGTCGTCGTGGCGGAGATCGGCTACCTGGCGGGCGGCTTTTGGATAGGCAACAAAACCGCAATTACGGGAACGATCCTGCATATCGTCAACGATGCCGCCATGACGCTCTGCCTGTTCCTGGTTGCCGGCAGCATCCTGTACCGTGTCGGCAGCGACCGCCTTCGGGACCTGGGCGGTCTGTTCGGACGCATGCCGCTGACCATGGCGGCCTTTGTCGTCGGGGCTTTTTCACTGATCGGCGTGCCTCCGACATGCGGTTTTTTCAGCAAGTGGTATCTGATCCGAGGCGGTTTGGAATCGGGGGACTATTTTTTTGCCGCAGCCCTGATATTCAGCAGTCTGGCGAATGTGATCCTCTTTTTTCGCATTTTCGAGATCTGCTATTTCGAACCCGCACCGAATCTTCACGAACCCCGTCAGGGAGAAGCCGGGACGGTCGGGGTCGACAAAACGCCGCTATCTCTATCGATTTCGGTCGCCCTGTCGGCCTGTATTCTGATCGCTCTCGGACTTGGCACCAAACGCATCGTCGAATCCATCATCGTTCCGTCGCTGCTTTCCCTCTCCTATTTTTGAAAGCTGCGGCAACCAAACGAATGAGACGGCCTCATTGACCATGGAAACGATTATTTCCGCGAAACCGCTGCTGGCTGTGGGGATTTCCGCACTGGCTGTCCCGCTGATTGTTCTTTCGCGCAACAGGCCCAATGTCAGGGAGGGGTGGACCCTGCTGGCTGCGCTGCTCAAGTTCGGCCTGGTGCTTTCGCTGATGCCGTGGATACTGGATGGAAAGGAGATCTCCTTTTCGTTGATTCGCATTCTTCCCGAAGTCGGTTTGGCGTTTCGCGTGGATGCCTTCGGATTGATGTTCGCTCTGGTGGCCTCCTTTTTGTGGATCGTTACCTCCGTCTATTCGATCGGTTATATGCGGGGCTTGAAAGAGCACGCGCAGACGCGCTATTTCGCCTTTTTCGCCCTCTCGCTGTCGGCCACTATAGGGGTCGCTTTTTCGGCCAACCTGCTGACCCTCTACCTTTTCTACGAAGCGCTTTCGTTTGCCACCTATCCTTTGGTTACCCACCACCAGGACGCGGAAGCCAGAAATTCCGGCAGGAAATACCTGCTGTACATCGTCGGCGCCTCCATTGGGCTGGTGCTGCCGGCATTGATGATCGTTTTCGACATGGCGGGAACGCTCGACTTTTCGCCCAGGGGCATTATTCCCAAGGGGGAGGACGCCCGACTGGTGACGACGCTACTGCTCCTGTTCGTTTTCGGTTTTGCCAAGGCCGGTCTGATGCCGTTTCATTCCTGGCTGCCGGCGGCTATGGTGGCACCCACGCCGGTCAGTGCACTGCTCCATGCCGTTGCTGTCGTGAAGGTCGGAGTCTTTTGCGTCGCTCGCGTGTTGACCGGAATTTTCGGCCGGGACTTCCTGCTGTCCCTGGATCTGGGGACCGTCGTTTGTTATATCGCCTCCTTTACGATCTTGGCGGCCTCCCTGATAGCGCTTTCGCAGGACAACCTGAAGAGCCGACTGGCATTTTCGACCATCGGTCAGCTCTCCTATATCGTTTTGGGGATCGCACTGCTTTCTCCGCACGGTTTGATCGGCGGCATGCTGCATATCGCGATGCACGCTTTCGGCAAGATTACGCTGTTTTTCTGCGCCGGAGCCATTTTTGTCGCCACGGGAGTGAAAAGCATCCGGCAGATGGACGGAATCGGCGGCAGAATGCCGATCACGATGGCATGTTTTTTTCTGGGTTCTTTAAGCGTCATCGGCTTGCCGCCTGCCGGCGGTTTTCTCAGCAAATGGTATCTGGTTTTGGGGACTCTGCAATCGGAACAGCCCGTGATGCTGGCCGTCCTGCTGGTCAGTTCCGTTTTGAATGCCGCCTATTTTCTTCCCGTGGTCTACAGGGCCTTTTTCTGCGACGATCGAGCATCGAAGTTTCGCGGTGCTTACGGCGAGGCTCCGCTCTGGTGTCTGGTTCCGATTGTCGTTACGGCCTGCTGCTCGGTTTTGCTGCTGTTCTTTCCCCAGCCCTTTTACCATCTGGCCGAAATTGCCGTTTCGTTTATTACAGACCTCCCCCCGACAATAGGATCGCCATGACTTTTCGAGAGGACCTGACCGGCATCTTTCTTTTGCGGAATCTTGACCCCGGCATGCTGGATCGATTGCGGCCGCACATTCGACTTGCCCGATACGGCGAAGGAGATACCATCTTTCGGGAGGGAGATGCGTCCCGTCGATTCTATATGATCAAAGCGGGGAAAATACTGCTGCAAAAACGGATTGCCGGCACGGTTATGGTTGCGTTGGGTTCGGTCAAACGCGGGCACTCTTTCGGATGGTCCGCCGTTTTTGAAAATCCCTATACGGTCTATGCCGTTTGTGCGGAAGATAGCGAGATATTGCATATCGACAGCCGTAAGATGATCGCTCTGATGAACGAGGATCAGGCGATGGGATATCGCTTGATGCAGCATCTGTCGAAAATCATCAAGGATCGGATGGACCGCATGGAGGAGCAGTTTATGCGCGCCATTAGAGAGAATTCCGATTTTCGCGAGATTACCGGGCAAAAAGGATAGGCACTCGCTCTACGGTTCGCACGCACTCTTTCCGACCGAAGTCGAAAAGGGTTGCCGATATTTTACGTCTGCCGCGATTGGGAGGAGTTTTTAGGCAGGGAAAGCATGCCTTTCATCAGTTTGGCGAATTGATCCCGCAGCTTCGCATCCGATATTCGATCCAATGCGGTTCGATGTTGCGATTTGAACCGTTCGAACTCCCGCGTTTTTTGGCGTAGGGCCTTCCCGTATGCTTTTTGGTCGATTCTGCCGTCTCGAAAGGCGTGCGAGTCTTTGATCCTCCGCAATTCGATTTTTTTGACGACATCGCTCTTGCTGCATTTTTGGCGAATGCGAGCGAGGATCCCGCTTTCGATACTTTTTAGTTCGTTATAATAACAGGACGGAACCGCTATCTCCAGCTGGCCGTCGATCAGCCGTTCGGCAGTACAGCATTCCGCCAGGGGGGAATCGACAATCGACTTCCAGCGGTGCCGAATCTCCTTGAGCACGATAAAGCGGTTGATCTTCACTTCGCCCACCTGAAACCGAATCCGCCTCACCGCATTCTCGCCGCAAATAACGGGAGACGCCGCATGTTTGATAACGGTGTCGACGAAATAGCGCAAATGATGGGCATAGGCCGCGTCTCCTACCGTGATTGTCAGCGTCCCTCCGATCAGGTGTTTGGGAGCGGTCTTCAGCGATAGAGGTTTGCCGACAATGATATCCCAATGTCGGCAAATTTTGTAAAAATGGTAGACTTCGGCAAGATCGACCCCTTGCAAAGCTCTTTCCAACTCCTCATCCAATACGCTGACAGAGTTTGTTTTTTGCCACATGTTTGACCTCCTCCGAAAAGCTTTGCAGCAGCTCTCCCTGCACGTTCCACGTATTCCAGTACAGATCGACATATACCGGATGCTCCGGTGCGATGTCCAGAAGAGTCCCTTTGTTCAGCCGCTCCCCGCAGTGCTGAACCGGCAGGTAGCCGAATGCCAGTCCGCTGGAAACAACGTCCGAAAGTTTCTCGGGTGAAGGAATACGAAACGTGTTCAACCTGCTGTCGATCTCACCGAATATTTCGTCCAATGTGCTCTCGTGCAACCGATCCTTTACGTTGAATATGGCGATAGGGGCGTTTTTCAATCGGCTTTTCGTCAGCCCTTTTGGAAAAAAGCGTTGCTTGAATTCGGGAGTACAAACCATTTTGTAGTTCATAGAGCCCAGATAGCTGCTCGCGCAGTTTTGGCCGAACCGGTTTTTCAGTCCGATGTAAGCGGATACTTTTCCCTTCTTGAACAGCTGAAATGTCTCCTCCTGGTCGTCGACGTGCAGATCCAGTATGATTCTGTTCTTTCGAATGAAGGCTTCCATGCCGTCGAGAAACCAGCAGCTCAGACTGTCGGCGTTGATCCCGATGGAGAGGGGATTCCACTCTGCCTTCCGGGAAGGATCAAGCTCGACGAGCACCTCTCTCTCCAATTGGTGAACCTGGTTGAAATGCCTCAGTAGCCGCATTCCCGCCTCCGTTGCTTTTGGCGGCGAGGTCCGAATAAGAAGAATCTTTCCCACCGCCTCTTCAAGCTGTTTGATTTGACGCGAAACGGCCGGCTGCGTCAAACCGAGCTTCTTTGCCGCTCTGTCGAATCCCTTTTCCCGAATTACCATCCGAAACGATTCCAGCAATCGATATTCAAGCATAATAGGATTATATCAAAAAATATACATTCAAAGTATTGATTTTATTTATCAACTCTTGATGGATCGGTAAAAAGTCCCAGAACCGTCATTCCGCGCAATTTTCGACTTTTTGCCGCTTCGTCAAAATTGCCTCCATATGAAAAGAAGCAATCGGCGACCGATATTCCGTCGGCGTTCGTTTCTGTGCCTTTTTCGCCGATCTTTTTTTCGCTTGAAAAGCTGCCGGTGAAATGTCATGGTGAAATGGTAACGATATTCTATACGGTTTTTGAATAGTACTATAAAAAAGGGCTCGTATGACCGGTCAAGAATATAGAGAGCTACCATCGGAGTCGGCCAGAAAAGGGACGAAATCCAGGACGGATATGGACCTTCAGTTGAAGGAGGATGAGAGAATGGAAAAGTTTCGGGCCTCCCAGCGGGAGAAGGAGATATGGGAACAGATAGAAGCTAACTGGAAGATGCTCGAGAGACTGGACGAAAAGAGCGGCGGTATTACCGCAGGGATGGCCTTTCCTTCGATGGAGAAGGTGCTGTGGGAACGATTTCATATGGAATCCATCTCTGTTCGGCTTTCAAAAAGGAAATTCGGCAGAACGATGGAGATGGATGTGTTCGCCTATTCCGTTTCTAAGGGCAACGAGGCCATTATCGTGGAGGTAAGGAAGCATTTGAAAGAGAGGGACCTCGAACGCATGCTGCAGCTCCTCGGTGATTTTTCGCAGTTTTTCCCGGAACACCGGGACAAGCGGCTCTTCGGTGTTCTGGCCTGCGCCGACGCTCCCGATTATCTGGAGCAGAGGGTCCTGCAGTCGGGAATCTATCTGGCGAAGATCCATGAAGAGACCTTCCGCATCCAGGTGCCCGAAGGGTTCGTTGCCAAATCGTACCAGAATTAGCAGATTGCCTACAAAATAGCATCGCGGATAGCAGACTTCAGTTCGGATCCGATATCTCCCGCTTTCGATGTCAGCGAATACTGATCAATCCAAGTTCGATCAACTTTACCACGGCGTCCGTCGACCTATGGGCATCGAGAGCCTCCTTCGCCCTGCGGACTACATCCTCCACAGCTCGTTCGCTTTTCTCTAGTTCGGTAGCGATATCTTTGGTCCTCAATCCGAGAGCGATAAGCTCCATGACCCTGAGCTGCGTTGGAGTAAGTAGGTTTTGGTTATTCTTGATTTTAGCGGAAACCATCGCCCCATGCAGATATGGAGTGATATATTGAATAATCAGCCGCGATCTTTCGTTATACTCCATTACGTGGGGATTGCCCGATACGGTAAAAAGCGAAGCTTCTCTCAATCTATGTGTATTCAATCCGTACATATACCCATCAATTAAGCCAAAATCCCTCGATTCTCCAATAAATTCCTTCTTCTCTTCGGTTAAGTCGTATGATTTATAGATATCATCCCAGCGTTTCACTTGCATGGGTCTCTCTTTGAAACGCTCCAAATGAACAACATCTGTCTCTAGCCAATATTTCCGCTCAAGATACCGCTCTTTCCATTCTCCCGGATAGCTGCATACCTGCTCGTAATCGACAAGCTCCAATTCGCTGTTCACTTCGATCAGGCTCAGTGAAAACAAATCGAAAGGCAGCAGAGATTTGAGCCTCTCCAGTGCTGTCTCGATCTCTGAAAAGATATTGGCCTTCTGCAAGTTGTAAACTAATTCCTGAAGAAATACTCCATCCTTTTGGGATAGCAAGCCGTCTAATGCAGCCATAGCAGGTAGTTGGCATCAATATAGTGGATTTCTAAAATGCGTGGTTTCCCACGCTTGCGTTTTCTCCGTGGGTAGATTAGATAATCGAAAGTAATCGATCAACGAAATTATGCTCTATTGTTAATCGGCTGTAATGCACTGTTGGGCTCTGCTCGACGCAAACCATTGCAACCCTCAGCTTCGACTATGATGCAACTCATCCCCAAGATAGTGAAAAACGACGATCCCGTGGAAATGACGAGAATCTACCACTTTCGTTACCAGTGCTATTCGGTCGATACGGATTGGCGGCCCAGAAACGATCTCGGAGTAGACTACGACGACTACGAAGAAAATGCCATCCATATGGCCCTATATTCGCCTGGAGATAAAATTACCTTAAAGACTGGAAGCAGGTATCCGACGTGCAACATTGTTGCATATCAGCGTTTGATACCGCGATTGAACAGTAATGAAATCAATACCTTTATGATTGAAAAGGAGTATGAAAATGTAATTGTAAAAAATCGAATTGGGCTTATCAATACGAAAGAAGTTGGAGAGATTTCAAGGTTATGCATCTGCAAGAGTAGAAAGAGGGATTTGATTAGAATCGGGAAATTCAATGCGAATTTAATGATGGCGCAGTATAAGTTGACCTATCAAATCTGCAAACACGTCGGCATCAAGCATCTCTATTTCGCTTCCACCAATTATATCATAGAGAACGGTAGGAAAAGGGGGTTCCCGATTCACAGGATGATGCCGACCGTAAAGCTGAAGAACGGCGATGAAATAGAGTTTGTGCAGATGCATTGGGACGAGTTCGACGAAAGCGCGCCAAAAGAAATGGTCGATTGGTTCCAAGCGCCATTTGAAGGTCCGCCATTTTTGGAGCGTGATCCCGAGTTGGTAGCTTGAAGGTCGTACAGGATTGTTTTTTCGCAATAAAAGAGCCATCGGGAGCGAGACGAGGGAATCGATCGATAGCAAACCGGCAGAAAATGGTGTGTACGAATGGAGGAAAAGAGGCAACGGCATCCTGAGTTTAACCCGATTGTGCGAGGCGGATAATGGCACAGGCAGTCGATAGAGTGTTGGTCGTAGACGACGAGGAGGAGTCGCGAGAGATCAACGAAACCATTTTAACGGACGCGGGTTACGAAGTCGCGCTGGCCAAGGACGGTATCGAGGCTTGGGAAGAGTTCACGAAAAACTCGTTCGACCTGCTTGTCGTAGATCGTATCATGCCGAACATGTCTGGCGACGAGCTGGCGAAAAGAGTCAGAGGGGGTGGATTCGGCGTTCCGATCATCATGCTGACCGGAATGGACAGACAGGAAGATATCGAGGAAGGCGTCAAACTGGGCATCAACCAGTATATCTGCAAGGCCAATCCTGAATTTGCCCGGAATTTGCTGACTTGGACCGAAAACCTAATTGAGGGGCACCGCCGCAATCAAAACAGAATACGGGAAGAGAGGATCAAAGCCGTTAGAATACTTCGTCAATCCAGGAAACTTGTCGAAGAGCTGAAAAAAACCAAAATGACCAGCTTCAATAGGGAGGTGTTCATTTCCTTTCAGATGGCCTGCTCCCCGTGGGAGGGAGATATCGAACTTCTGGCAAAAAAGCTGATTGAGTCCGTCGAATCTTTGAAGTTTCCCGATTGGAGCAATCTTCAGGGATCGCTTTTGGCAAAGGTCGACGGGAAAACGGCTAGAGTCAATGTGGAGGAGGGGTCCGAGATCGAGAGAGTGATGGAAAAGGCCTTCAAGACGTTTTACGTGGAGCTTGATCGCAACGAAAATCGGGAATCGGTTCCCATCGTATGGTCGGCACCCTGGGAGACGCACGAGGAGGGCGAAGGAATTAGTCTGCTGATTCGCAATCTGCCGTTTGATCGAACGTCTCACGAGAGCGAACTGTTCGATATCGGAGGAGAGTCGCTTCG
>CAZLTI010000051.1:0-15621 GCA_964562335.1 uncultured Pseudomonadota bacterium
CGGTTCCGGCTTCCCCTAAACCCTCCTTTCTGCAAAGGATCGACAAAACCGTCGGTCGGAGACCGATGGAGAGGTCGATATCGGCGGATACTATCTCCCCAATCCCGTTTCGGCGGAAAAGGCGATGCCTCCCAGCTCCACGTTAAACGCGATAGTGGATGCCATCCGAAGGAACTTGAGAAAACCATGAAGTCGAAAAATCTATACGTCACAGCGGTCGAACCGCGAAGTGGAAAGTCTCTGATCGCACTCGGTGCGATGGAACTGCTGAAAAGAAGCGTGCAAAGGGTCGGTTTTTTTCGACCCATTATCGACGCCGACCCCAACGGAAAAGAGCCGGACAGCGAAATCAACTTGATATCCGGTTACTACGGCCTGGATAGCGAATATGACGAAATGTTCGGCCTTACCTTTCGGGAAGCCAGGTCTCTTATCGCTTCGGGAAAAAACGAGGAGCTGCTGGAAGGCATTTTGGACAAGTACAATGCGTTGGCGCAGAAGAACGACTTCATTCTATGCTTGGGGACCGACTACGAGAGCATCACCTCGTCGTTCGAGTTCGACATCAATGCGGAAATTGCCGTCAATCTTGGCTGTCCCATACTGATAGTCGCCAATGCGGACAAAAAGACGGAAAAGGGGATCGTCAGATCCTGCCACTATGCCGTCAACTCCTTTTTGGAAAGGGGTTGCAAAATCCTTTCTCTGATCGTCAACCGATCTCCGAAAGAGCTGAACGAGAGTTTAGTCGCTCAACTCGAAGCCGAACTGAATCAAAAGACGGAATCCGTCTACGCCCTGCCCGACGACGAATTGCTGGGCAGCCTAACCATGGAGGAGGTTGCCTCGCATTTGAGAGCAACCGTTTTGTACGGCAAAAATCAGCTGCATCGGCACATTTCGCGAATCATGGTTTCGGCCATGCATTTGGACAACTATCTGGAGCGGGTATCGGAAGGCGCGCTGATCATTACGCCGAGCGACCGGCTGGATATCATTTTCGGAAATATAGCGGCGTTGAAATCGAACAGTATGGCGAATATTGCGGGCATGATTTTGACCGGAAGCATGGCCATGGACAGGGCGTTTTTCAAACTGGCGGAGGGAATTACGGATATGTTCCCCATTTTGAAAGTCCAAACGGATACCTTTACCACTACCACAAGCGTCAGTGCGGCCCACTCGCGCATCACGCCGGGCAACACGAGAAAAATCTCCGTGGCTTTGGGACAGTTTGAAAAGCATGTCGATACCGATCAGCTTTCGCAGCTGATGGTAAAATTCAGAGTAGCCAGCATTACGCCCAAAATGTTCGAATTCGGATTGATCAACAGAGCCCGGTCCCACAAGCAGCATATCGTGCTTCCGGAGGGAACCGACAAACGGATTCTCCAGGCGGCCGAAGTGCTGATCCATCGCGATGTCGTCGATATCACGCTTCTGGGAAAGGAGAAAACCGTTCGCAACATGATCGCCAATCTCGGCTTTCGGCTGGATGGCGTCGCTATCGTCGACCCGGTGGAGTCGGAGTCTTTCGAGGAGTACGTGCAAACCTTCTTCGAGCTGCGGAAACACAAGGGAATTACGATCGACAACGCTCGCGACGCCATGTCCGGCGTCAACTATTTCGGAACGATGATGGTACACGTCGGACATGCCGACGGAATGGTTTCGGGAGCGGCGCATTCCACTTTGCATACGATCATTCCTTCGTTTCAGATCATCAAAACGAAGCCGGATATTTCCATCGTTTCCAGCGTGTTTTTTATGTGTCTGGAGGATCGTGTTCTCGCCTATGGCGACTGTGCCGTGAATCCCAATCCGGTTGCGCACGAACTGGCCGAAATTGCGGTCAGCTCGGCCGAAACGGCAAAGACGTTCGGTATCGAGCCACGCGTCGCTCTTCTTTCCTATTCGACGGGCGAGTCGGGAAAGGGCGCCGACGTGGACAAGGTTCGGGAAGCCGTCCGCATTGCCAAGGAAAGGGCTCCGCATCTGCTGTTGGAAGGTCCCATACAGTACGATGCGGCAGTAGACCCGGACGTGGCGAAGGTCAAAATGCCAAGCAGCAAAGTTGCGGGCAAAGCGACCGTATTCATCTTTCCGGATCTGAACACGGGCAACAACACCTACAAGGCGGTTCAACGGTCGGCCAAGGCTGTGGCCATCGGTCCGGTAATGCAGGGTATGAACAAGCCGGTAAACGATCTCAGCCGCGGATGTCTGGTACCGGACATCGTCAACACAGTTGCGATCACCGCCATTCAGGCGCAGGCCGAAAAGGGACTGCTTTGAAAATACTTGTCATCAATACCGGAAGCTCCTCGGTCAAATACCGGCTGTTTCGGATGGACGACCGAGCAATCCTCGCCAACGGAATTGTGGAGAAGATCGGCGAGATCTCCAGCACCCATACCTGCCGCATCGGAGAGGAACAAAAAGAGAGAAGCGGCCATATACGAGACCACGGTGCGGCTTTGGAGGAAATCGTCTCTCTGCTGACGGACGAATCGGTCGGCGCGATCGGAGACAAAGCGGAGATCGATGCCGTTGGACACCGCGTCGTTCACGGAGGGGAGACCTTTCACGAACCGACCGTCATAGACAAAACCGTTTTGGACGCCATCCGGTCGAACGTTCCCTTGGCACCGCTACACAATCCGGCAAACATAACGGGAATCGAAGTGGCCCGAAGGATATTTCCTTCCGCCGTGCAGGCGGCAGTCTTCGATACCGCCTTTCATCACACGATCCCGCCTGCTGCCTTCCTTTACGGCATTCCCATGGCGCTGTACAAAAGGCACAAAATTAGGAGATACGGGTTTCACGGCACCTCCCACAACTATGTTGCCATCGAAGCGGCAAAAATGCTGGGCAAACCGTTGCAGCAAACCAACCTGATCACCCTGCACTTGGGAAACGGAGGCAGCATTACAGCCGTCAAACAGGGAAAAAGCGTGGATACCTCCATGGGACTGACTCCCCTGGAAGGACTGGTGATGGGAACGCGATCCGGCGATTTGGATCCCGCCATTCCCCATTTTTTGACCAGGCAGGCGGGGATGGATATCGAAGAGGTGAATACCCTTCTCAATAAAGAAAGCGGCCTCAAGGGAATCTGCGGTATGAACGACATGCGAGAAATCCAAAAGGCCGTGGAGAAAAGAGACAAAACGGCTCGAACGGCGTTCGATATCTATACCTATCGTATCAAAAAGTATATCGGCGCCTATCTGGCGGTTGTCGGTCGCACGGATGCGATCGTCTTTACGGCCGGAGTCGGGGAGAATTCGCCCGAAACGAGAAGGGCGGCCTGCGCCGGTATGCGGCACCTCGGCATCTGTCTGGACGACGCGAAAAACGAAGCTCCCTCCAAAGAGCCCCGCGCAATCCATGCCCCCTCCTCCTCCGTCAAGATTTTGGTCGTTCCCACCGACGAAGAGCTGATGATAGCCTTGGAAACGGCAAAACTGCTGTAGAGGGTTTCAACGGCCGACTATTTCCTGCTCGCCAAAAATCGGTTGATTGCCTCCCAATAGCGGTCGTACTGGGAGATGTCGTTGTGACTGGCACCTTGAATCAAAACCGATTCGCTCTTTCCTCCCCAATGTTTCATCAGGTTTCTGGAAAATCGATTGGGAATGATCGAATCGTTGCCGGCCATTATGTTCATCACGGGAGCTTTGATATTCGGCGCCAGCCGCAACGAGTCGAACGGATGCCTCATCAGCCACTTTACGGGGAAAATCGGATAGTGGGATTCCGCCACGTTGACAAGAGTGTCGTAGGCCGTTATCAGGATAAGTCCACCTACCGGCCTTTTGGAGGCAAGGTAAACGGCTACGCCGGACCCTAAGCTGCGTCCCATCAGCACGATCCGTTGGGGAGGGACCTTCGTTTTTCGCACAATCTCGTCGTATACCGTTACGGCATCCGCATATAGAGCATCCTGCGTGGGCGATCCCTCGCTCTCCCCATATCCGCGGTAGTTCATGAACAGGAAGGAGGAGGTGCGGATTCTGCCGATCGAAAACAGGTTTCCGGACACCTCCTCGGCATTGCCGCCGAAATAGAAAATCAACGGCCTCTCCTCCGTTATCTCCCCTTTGACGAACCACCCGGCAAGACGGACGTCGCCGCTTTGAACGGCAATTTCATGGGGCGAAAGCAAACGCTTGACCTCTTTGTCCAGCGGCCGAGGCAGAAAGAGCAGCCTGTCCTGTAGAAAATAGAGAACGGCAGCGACGGTTAGGTACGCCAACAACGCAACTTCGGCGGTTCCGATTAACAGTTTCATTGCAAATCATGAATTCGATTTTTTGAGAATCCGCACGGAAAAAAGAACTTGATCGGAAAACATTTCCAATATAACATTCGACGCTATAAATTTAGCCTCAAAGTAATTCGATCCCGCATCTCCGAAATGTTTGCCGGCACCTTTTAAAGACTAAACTGAACCCCGCCCAAAGGACAAGGGTTTCCACAACCTAACGAAAAAGGTTCATCATGCCAAATCCACAAACCGATACACCGGAACCGCAAAACGATACACCGGAACCGCAAAACGCAACGTTGATGGATCTGATCGAACGAAGTGTCGACCTTCATGCCGACTGCCCGGCTCTGGCCTTCGTCGGGCAGGAGCCGCTCACATACCGCGAGTTCTACGGCAAAATCGAAAAGACGGCCGCGAAACTACGAAAAATAGGAGTGAATGCGGGCGACAAAGTTGCCCTCTTGAGCGAAAGCATGCCCCACTGGGGAATCGCCTATTTTGCCGTCATAAAGATCGGGGGGATCGTCGTCCCGATTCTTCCCGACTTTCATCCGAATCAGATCAACCACATTATCCGACACGCGGAATGCAAAAGGGTTTTCGTTTCGGGAACCCTCTATGAGAAGCTGATCGAACGCAAGATAGACACGGTAGATACGATGATCCTGATCGAAAGCTTCCGCGTAATTCCCGACAATTCCACGGTGGAGGAGGTAAAGGGACTGCAAAGCAAGGAAGAGGAAGACGAGGACACGCAACCCGACGAATGCGAAAGTGCGACGCTTCATCCCGACGATACGGCCTGTATTCTCTACACTTCGGGCACCTCCGGTCGTTCGAAAGGGGTGATGCTTACCCATAAGAATTTGATAACCAATGCCGTATATACCGATCAGATCATCGCCGTCGGACCGGGAGATCGCTTTCTGTCGATATTGCCGCTTTCTCATACGTACGAGTTCACTGTCGGTTTTCTGCAACCGATTCGGCAGGGCTGCGTGATCTACTATCTGTCCAAGCCTCCGACCGCGCGAGTGCTCCTGCCGGCACTGGCCGAAGTGAAACCCACGGCCATGCTGAGCATCCCTCTTATCATCGAAAAGATCTACCGATTGAAGGTGCTCCCGGAGTTGACCAAAAGCGCCTTCAAGAGAAAACTCTATAGCTTCTCCTTTATCCGCAAACAGATGCACAAAATTGCCGGATCGAAACTGAAACGTACCTTCGGAGGGGAATTGAAACTTTTCGGTATTGGCGGCAGCGCTCTCTCTCCGGACGTGGAAAAATTTCTGCGGGAGGCAAACTTTCCCTATGCCATCGGTTACGGTGCTACGGAAACGTCGCCCCTCATTGCGGGAGGCGCTCCCAAAGTCGTGAAGTTCCGCTCTACGGGACCCCCTTTTAGAGGGGTGGAGCTGAAAATCGACAACCCGGATGCGGAAACGGGAGAGGGAGAAATCCTGGTTAAGGGAGGTGCCGTGATGAAAGGATACTATAGGGACGAAGAGGGAACCAAGGCGGTCTTTACGGAGGACGGCTGGTACAAAACGGGCGATTTGGGCGTTTTGGACGAAGACCGGTTTCTGTATATCAAAGGTCGGCTAAAAAACATGATCGTCGGGCCAAGCGGAGAAAACATCTATCCCGAAGAGATCGAATGTTTCTTCTATGAAAACAATAACGTCGTCGAAGCGATCGTGTACGAAAGCAAGGGGAATCTGGTTGCGCGGGTTCACCTGGACTACGAGAAGATAGACGAGGAGTGTGCGGGAAAAAACATGAACGAATCGGATATCAAAGAGTATATCGGCAGAATCCTCGAGGAGATACGCGACCATGTAAATAACAACGTTCCCAGATACTGCCGCATCAACAAGACTATCGAACAGACGGAACCGTTCGAAAAGACGCCCACCAAAAAAATCAAAAGATATCTGTTTACGGAATAGCCGCCCTACCGTTTCGGGGGCGGAACTCCCCCGTCGTTGCGGGAAAAGGTCCGGCCAAGTCTAGGAAAAATATCTGTCGACATGGTCGAGGAAATCCTCTCCCGCCGATTCCTCCTCTCCGTAGTCCAGTTTTACTGTCTCTACAAGTTCGTCGAAATCGGGGATCTCCTCCAGAAACATGGAGGTCTGCGTAAAGCCGTAATAGTCGCCGACGTAGAAGTTGGGAGAAAGCAGCCAAAGTCTCTTTTGAGCGCGGGTGGAGGCGACATAAAACAGCCTGCGTTCCTCTTCGATCTTCCCCTCGTCTTCCAGAGACTGCCGTGCCGGCAAAAATCCCTGCACCAGATGGATCAGGAATACGCTGTGCCATTCAAGGCCCTTGGCGGAATGAATGGTGGAGAGAACCAGCTTTCCGTCGGTAGGGGTGCTGTCGATATCGGACTGCGAAACGGGGGGGTCCAGCGTCAGATCGGCCAGAAAGTCGTCGGAACTGCCATACCGCTCGGATATGGAAAGCAGGGAATCGAGGTCGGGCTTCCGATTTTCATGGTCTTCGTACTTCCCCTTCAAAATCGGTTCGTAATACTTGAGAATGGAGGGAAGAAACGCTAGAGGATCCACTGTTGGCGATGCGATCATCGTCACCAAGCTGTGCAGGTCGGACAACGCACCGCCATATTTCCGGGACTGAAACGCATCTGCTACCAGGGCTTCCGGGCCGACCTCCGCCAGGGCCGCTATGATTTTGTCGGCAGTCGCCTTGCCGATCCCCGGCAGCAGCAGCAAAATTCTTTTCCAACTTATCGCATCGTTCGGATTCACCGCCAGGCGGAGGTAGGCCATAACATCCTTGATATGGGCTGCCTCCATAAACTTTATCCCTCCATACTTTTCATAGGGAATTCTGTAGCTGTTCAGGGCCACCTCCAGGGTATTGGAATGGAAACTGCTGCGGAACAGCACGGCAATTTGGCCGAGTTCGACATTCTCATTCTGCAGTTCCAAAACGCGGCGGCAGATAAATTCGGCCTCCTCCTCCTTGCTTTTTAACTTCAGGTGCTGCGGGCGCAAATCGCTTTTGATCTCCGAAAACAGCAGCTTGCTATATTTCTCCCTTGCGCTGGAGATTATGGCGTTGGTGAGATCCAGTATCGGTTGCGTACTGCGGTAGTTTTGCTCCAAACGAACAATGCCGCATCCGTCGAATATTTTGGGAAACTCCATAATATTTTTGAAGTCCGCTCCCCGAAAGGAGTAGATGCTCTGCGCATCGTCCCCCACGGCCATGATATTCCGGTGCTCCGATGCAAGCAAACTGGCGATATGGGCCTGAATACGGTTCGTATCCTGATATTCGTCCACCATAATGTAGCGATAGGTCGACGAAAGCTTCCTCCGGATTCCGTCGTTCTCTTTTAGCAGGGTCACCGTATTCAGCAGCAGATCGTCGTAGTCCATGACGGAATGATCCTTTTTATACGCATGATACAGCTCCACAATGCGCCTGATGCTGTCGTCGAACTCGCCGTATTGGGGATACATCTCTTCGACAATCCTCTCCACGGATCTGCCCGTGTTGGCCGAGAGGGAACATATCTTCATCAGGGTGCGCTTTTTGGGCAGGTAGATGCGTATGTCCTTTTCCACCCGTTCCCGATGGATGGCCATAATGTCTTCGGAATCCGACTGGTCCGCAATCGTGAACCGGTTCCTGTAGGCGATAAATGTTGCATAGCGCCTCAGCAGACGATTGCAGAAGGAGTGGAAGGTGCCGCCGGATATGTTCTGACATCGATGGTCCAGCAGCGCGACGGCCCGCTTGATCATTTCGTTGGCGGCTTTTCTCGTAAAGGTCAGCAGAAGGATGGAGCTGGGGTCCACCCCCTTTTCGATCAAATAGGCTACGCGATGAATCAACACCCTGGTTTTTCCGCTTCCGGCACCGGCGATTACCAGACGGGGACCCTCGATAGCGCGAACGGCCTCCAACTGAGAGGGATTTAGCTCCTTGCGGAAATCGATACCGGTGGAGGTATAACGTGCAGGATTTCCCTTCATGGAGTAGGTTTTCGTTTTCATCGCCGCTGTTGCGCCACAATTAGGAATTATACGACCAGTACCGTCCACAAAACTCCCGCCGCGATAGCCGAGCCGATGACTCCCGCCACGTTCGGAGCCATGGCGTGCATCAGCAAAAAGTTGTCGGGGTCCTCTCTCCTCCCGACCATCTGCACGACCCTGGCGGAGTCCGGAACTGCGGAAACCCCGGCAGCGCCCACCAGAGGATTGATCCTGTTGTCCCCTCTCAGAAACAGATTCATAAACTTGGCAAACAGTACGCCTCCGGCAGTGGCAATTGCGAACGACAATGCTCCCAAACCAAAGATCAGGACAGACTGCTTCGTCAGAAAATAGTCCGCCTGCGTGCTGGCTCCTACGGAAAAGCCGAGTAGAATCGTCACAATGTCGACCATCGCGTTTCTGGCCGTGTTGGCCAGCCGTTCCGTAACCAAACTCTCCTTCAACAGATTTCCGAACAGCAGCATCCCCACCAGAGGCAAAGAGCCGGGAGCTATCATCGCGCATATGAGGAAACCGATAATGGGGAACAGGATTTTCTCCCTGGTAGTCACCTTTCTCGGCGCCTTCATTCTTATCAGACGCTCCTTCCTTGTCGTCAGCAGCTTCATGATGGGCGGCTGTATCACTGGAACCAGCGCCATATAGGAATAGGCCGCAATGGCGATCGCCTGCAGCAGATGGGGAGCGAGCTTTGAAGAGAGAAAAATAGCGGTCGGACCGTCCGCCCCTCCGATGATTCCGATCGCTCCCGACTCCGACGGACTGAACCCCAAATAGAGTGCCCCCACGAGCGTGAGGAAGATCCCTATTTGAGCGGCCGCACCCAGAAGAACCAGCTTCGGGTTGGAGAGCATGGTCGAAAAATCGGTCATGGCCCCGATGCCCAGGAATATCAGCGGCGGGAAAATGCCCTGGCTTACGCCGAAATAGAGATAGTGCAAAACGCTGGTAGGATCGTACACGCCCAATGCCATGCCGGGAATATGCGGGATGTTGCCGACAATGACTCCAAAACCGATGGGAAGCAGCAAAAGCGGCTCGTAATCCTTGACGACCGCCAGAGCGATAAAGACCATCCCGATCGCAATCATCAGCGCATTGCTCCAGGTCATCAAAGCAAATCCAGTAGCCGACAGAAAGTCCTGCAACAGCTCCATCTACTCTCTCCCTATTGCCGAGTTTCTGTTTTGTGCAGTATCTTTCTTCATCCCAACTCTATTAGAACCTCTCCCTGATTGACCGAGTCTCCCGCACGGACGTTGACGGCGACGACCTTTCCGCTACAGTTTGCCGCTATTTCGTTTTCCATTTTCATGGCCTCCATTTTCAGCAGTAGCTGCCCCTTCTGCACTTCCTCCCCCTCTTTGACTTTGACGATCAAAATGGAGCCTGGAATTGGCGCGCGGACAATCCTATCGCTTCCCACCGCCCGTTCGGCAGCCGCAGCGGTTTCGTTCGGCAGAGAGGCTTCCGGTTTCGGCACGGTTGCGGGCCGAGCGGCAGTCTCCGCTTCCGCAGCCGGCGAGTCCGGGGAGCCGACAAAACGGGAAGTGGAATCGACAACGCCGGTGATCATGCCGCTAATGGCGACCGTATAGGGCTTTTCGTTGATCTCCAGCACCGCATGTTCGGACGTATACTCCTTAACTGCAATGGTATATGGCTTGCCGTTGATACGCACTTCATACTTACGCATTGATCCTCCTTTCGGGCAGCTCTCTCGCCCTACTGCCCCCGCTCCACTGCGATTTTCGAAAGTGATCCCTGCCGAACGTGATCGCCTGACCGCCGGACTGCACCAGTCTCTCCTGCTCCATCTGCAGCACGATGCCGATCGCGGCGGCGATATCTTTGTCCGGGTCCTCCTCTTCCCGCTTCCGGGTATATTTGAATTCGGGCTTCTCGGCCTCCCCGCCCGATTTTTTCCTTTTGTCCAAGAGGTTTAGAATCGTCGGCAGCAAAGCAATATAGACGCTAATCAGAATAAGTCCGCCAAATACGATAGCCATTCCGCCCAGACTGAGGGCAACGCCGTTGCCGGCAATAACATTCTGCCAACTGAATTCCATGCTCCTCCCTACCGAACTCTGTATTTAAAGGGGAATGTTGCCATGTTTTTTGGGGGGATTCCTATCGCACTTATTTTCCAGCATCGTCAACGCCTTGATGATTCTGAACCGGGTGCGGCTGGGCTGAATGATATCGTCCACATATCCCCGTTTGGCGGCAACGTAGGGATTGGCAAAGTTCTTTAGGTATTCCTCCCCCTTCGACTGCAAAAAAGCCTCCCTATTTTTCGGATCCCTGTTTGCCTCTTTGGCGTAGAGCACTTCCGTCGCCCCTTTGGCACCCATTACGGCGATCTCTGCAGTGGGCCAGGCATAGTTGATATCGCCGCGCAGATGTTTGGAACTCATTACGCAGTAGGCTCCGCCGTACCCCTTTCTCACGATGACGGTCACTTTGGGGACCGTCGCTTCGGCAAAGGCGTATAGAATTTTCGCCCCGTGACGAATGACGCCGCCATGCTCCTGGACGACGCCGGGCAGAAATCCGGGAACATCCACCAGCGTGACGACGGGAATGTTGAAAGCGTCGCAAAACCGTACAAATCGGGCTCCTTTGACGGAGGCGTCGCAATCCAACGCTCCCGCCTGATGTTTCGGCTGATTGGCGACGATTCCCACCGAGGAGCTGCCGTACCGGGCAAATCCAATGACAATGTTCGCAGCGAAATTCGGCTGGATTTCCAAAAAGAGGCCGTCGTCCACCGTTTTGCGAATAATGTCCTTTATATCGTAGGCGACATTCGGATTTTCGGGAATGATGCTGTCCAATTGCGGTTCCGCTCTTGTTTCCGGATCGTTGGTGGGAACTTTCGGAGTGGTTTCCGTATTGTTCTGGGGAACAAACGAAAATAGCCGTTTCAGATATTCGATGGCCTGCCGTTCGCTCTCCGCCGCCAGGTGCGCCACGCCGCTTTTCGTCGTGTGGACCCCGGCTCCGCCTAGCGATTCGGCGTCGATATCTTCGTGCATGGCGGCCTTTACCACCTTGGGTCCGGTAAGAAACATGTGACTCTGCCTCTCCACCATTACCGTGAAATCGGTCAGCGCCGGGGAATAGACGGCTCCCCCCGCACAGGGACCGAATATGCCGGATAGCTGCGGCACAACGCCGGACGAAGTGACATTGCGCAGGAAAATATCGGTGAAGCCGGCCAGGCTTTCGATCCCTTCCTGAATTCTTGCTCCGCCGGAATCGTTCAGCCCGATGACGGGGGCGCCGTTTTTGAGCGCCATGTCCATCACTTTGCAGATCTTTTCGGCATATGTCTCCGAGAGCGCCCCGCCGAAAACGGTGAAATCGTGAGAAAACACGTATACCAGCCGACCGTTGATCGTTCCGTATCCGGTTACGACGCCATCCCCCAGAAACTTCTGTTTCTCCACTCCAAAATGATGGCACCGATGCAGCTTGAACATGTCGAACTCTTCGAAACTGCCTTCGTCCAGAAGAAGTTCCAACCGTTCGCGGGCTGTCTTTTTCCCCTTTTCGTGCTGCTTTTTGATCCGGTCGATTCCTCCCCCCTGCATTGCCTTTTCACGCAGCTGCATGAGTTCGTCCACCCTATCTTTCTTAGACATAGGCCCGTTCTCTCCTCCCTATTTTATTAACAGTCGACGAATCGACAAAAAGTCTCAAATCCTCTTTTACCATAAACGGTGCCAATTTTGGGCTGCGAGCGAAACAAAGCCTGGACAAGGGTCGGTTCGAACCCCATCCAGGCCGGCGAAAAAAGAAAACGTCAACCGGTTGTCGACCTGACACTACGAGTAGTGCGTTTGTCTATTCCAAAATTTCAGCAGATCGAAGTAGTCGCAAACGGAGAGATCGTCGTACAGGCTGATTTTGCTTTTGAAGGAGTCGATGTCACACTCTGTTATCCACTTGTGCGTTGCCGGAAAGGTTTTGAATGCGTTCCTGTCGATCAGAGTGACGCTGTCTTTCCGCCCGTATACGACAAGCAGTCCCGGCGACCAAGTGATATGGAACGAGTTCATGGCCGTTCCGGGTTTGCCGATATACCACGATTTACTCTCCGCCGCGACGATTTTGTGGTCTTGCAGGGTTTTGTTCATGGCAGTGCCCTATTCGAGTGCGTTCCGTCGCACGTCTCCTGTTCTCGCAGAGAGTCTGTCTGCGAAATAAATAAAGTGCCAACCGTATCACTGCCGATCGCAAATAGGCAACCCGTACCGACGGTCGGGATTTGTGGTTTGACCGGTTTCGTCGTAGGAATCCAAACTGGATGATATCGGGTCGGTTTGCCACCGAAGCATTTTATAGATTTTCCTTAAATTTTGATGACAACTCTTCGGCAACTCGTCGATATTCGAGCAGGATCTCTTTGGAGAGTAGGATTTGAATCTTGGAATCCTTCCATGCTTGAAGAATATTTGAAGGCGGACCGCTGAAAAAAATACCTGAAATAAAGACGTTGGTATCAAGAACTACCTTCATTCGGTGTCTCTTGCTTTCTTAATTGTCTTTGCAATATCGGTCTTTTTCAGTCCTGCCTGCCTACCTGCCTTTCTTGCTTTTGATATCGATTCGCCAAATTCTTCAATCGATGGCGGTGCTATATTTTTAAGAATCACAACATCGTTGTCGCCAACGACCACAAATTGTGCGCCGGTCTTTAAATTGAGACGCTTTCGAATTTCTTCCGGAATTACTATTTGACCTTCTGACGACATTTTGGTCGTTATAAGATTCGCCATGATATTCTCCTTAATTTTGTCAATCTTACTGGTAAGATCATCGTGGGTAGGGATAGGCCAATCCATTTCAAGCAGGGCTGCGAGCTGTACACAATCGATTAATGCTGGTTATAGATAAAATAGCTTCCATCCATACGAACTCCGTATACCCTGTAATCGACTTTGTACTCTCCCTCCATACCGGGCGACCCCATCGGCATCCCTGGAACCGCCAGTCCCTTGATGTTCGGCTTTTCCTTTAGCAAACGAACGATGTCTTCGGCTGGAATATGTCCTTCCAGAAAGTATTGTCCAACGACCCCTGTATGACACGAATGCAGTTCGAGCGGCACGCCCTGTTTTTTCTTTATCGCGTACACGTTTTCAACCGGCACTAAACGGACCGTCAATCCGGCCTCTCTAAGATGGGACCCCCATCCTTTGCAGCATCCTCAACGGGGATCCTGATACACCACGATTTCTTGGGCTACCGCGTTTCGGGCAGTTCCAATATCGACGAAATATCCCGCTGCAAACAGAGCGACGAATATGGCAAACAGACTCGAACGGTATTGTGACTTGATCTGAAGACGCATGTTGACACTCCAATTTTCCTGTTTAATCCTACGAAGTATTTACGAGGCTACGACCAGATTTTTCTACTATGCCGTACTTGAGAACGAAAGGCAATTCGGCCTTCGTGAAGAGACCGATGACAAAAACAGCAGGAGCGTTTCGATAGTTCCAATTTGATTCGTCCGATGGACCGGTATGTTGACCCCAATACGGTTGAAGAGGAAAATGAGCAGGAATCAATCGGGAAACTTCAAAAGCTAGTGGAACTTGTCGATAACAACAAGAAATCGAACCGCGCAATGAAAATAGTGTTTTACACCGCCGGCGGCACCATCGATAAAATCTACTTCGACAGCAAGAGTGCCTACGAAGTCGGAGAATCGACCTTGGACGAAATACTCAAAGAGGGCAACATCTCGTTCGAATACGAAAACCGGGTGATCGTGCGCAAGGACAGTCTCGAACTGACCGATACGGATCGGGACCTGATCTATCGGACCATCGAAAAAGAGCCGCAGCGGATGATCGTTTTGACCCACGGCACCGATACGATGGTAAAGACCGCTCAAAGACTGTGGACGATTCGGAACAAGGTGGTCGTGCTCACCGGCTCCCTCGCTCCCGCACGTTTCAGGAATAGCGACGCAGCCTTCAATATCGCCTGCGCCGCGACTGCCGTCCAGATTTTAAGCGACGGGATATACATCGCGATGAACGGAAGGATCTTTACGCCGGACAGGGTAAGGAAGAATGTAACGAAAGGTATGTTCGAAGAAGTATCGCCCGATTCCACCGCAGCCGTCAGCTTTGAGTGACAAACGAAAACGTAGCTACTTAGCTCGCTTCGGCATTTTCAGGCAAAAAATCGGGCAGTTTGCCGTGGCAACGATAGGCCCCTGCTTCGCCGGAACCCTACCTCAAAATTGCTGGAAGAGCTCCTTCCGGCGTTTTCCGCTCGAAAAGCACAAAAGAAAAGACAATCTATCGAATAATCATCCGCAGCCCCGATGGCGCGAAGCGTCCGCGCCATCGCTTGCATCAGCCGCGCAATTAGCGTCGGCTGGAACGCCTTGTTGGGAGGTTTCAAGCTGAGTTTTTATCAATAGTGTTAATCATTTCTTTTGTCCAAGGAGCCAAGTCAGAATAGATTTTTGCGATGTTCCCTTCATTAATTCGAAAAATTAACCTTGGATCTTCATCTGTTTCAGAGTTGTCATAGAAGTATACTCTATCGAGCCAAGTTATTGCATTGATGCATTTGGACATTGAGCGATAATACCGATTTATAATCTTTGGTATTGGGACATCATGTCCACCTTCCATAACTCTTTGAGCTACACGTTGGGCGTTAATTGAAGGATCATTTGTACAAACAAAGAAAAGTCTGACAAAGAAACCAGCTTCCTTGGCTCTTTTAACAAATTCAACTTTTTCATCAGTAGAAAAAACGGTTTCAAAGGCTAGACTGATCTTTCCTTCAAGACATTTTTCTCTGATGGTTTTTGCGTGGTTCGCGGCTTTAATAACAGCCTCTTTGGAATTCCAGTCCCCAAACTCTTTCTGTGCTATAATATCAGGATTGATGTATTCACAACCTTTCATCCATTCATGTCTTAGGAGCTTTTCGGTTATGGTGGTTTTTCCAGAACCATTAGGGCCAGCTACAATTATTAGTCTGGGCTTTGGAATCTCAGTCATACAGGTTTAAGTTTTCGATTAAGTGATTCTGTTTTTTGAACAGCTTGTTTTATTTTTACAAAATGCTCCTCCAGAGCTTTTTTTCTCCGACTGCGAGCATCAGTTCCAGCCTGATGTATCAAGATTGAGAGCTGTTCCTCCTCCTCACTAGCTGACTTATCGAGACTGTTTTCTTTTTTCATTCAATACCTCCTCTCCCTCAAGTGTAATTTTTTAACTCCCAACGGGGCTGCGGATCAGCGGCGTGCGGCCAGCGAGCTTGCTCGGGTGGCCAAGC
>CAZLTI010000052.1:0-15537 GCA_964562335.1 uncultured Pseudomonadota bacterium
CGAGGTGGGTGCAACCAAACTGGCAAGATCGGAGGTTCAGACCAAACGTCAGGTACTGGTGAAAAACATCAACTCTATGGCACCCGTGTTGGGGGCAAAAAAAACGGGACTGCTCGACCGTCTGAGCCATTTGGCGACTCCGTCGACGACAAAAAGCTCCGTAAAAAGCGTCCAGACAAAATAATGATATTGGCTTTTTCCATGAGAAGAGAGTTCGTAAAGCAAATTTTGCTCGTTTTCGTTGCGATTTTCTCCCTGGCTGCCACCGCCTTCGGGGTCCGAATAAAGGATCTGGCAAGCATAAGGGGAATGAGGAACAACCAGCTGATTGGCTTCAGTATCGTCATTGGGTTAAACGGCACAGGGGATTCGAGGGACTCCTTTCTGGCGCGTAAGCCTTTGCAAAATGCCTTGGAGCGCATGGGAGTTTCGATATCGCTCGAAGAGATCAAAGGCAGAAGTATAGCGGCGGTGATGGTGACCGCGACGCTTCCTCCGTTTGCAAAGCAGGGACAGGAGTTGGACGTCCGGGTCAGTGCGCTGGGAAACGCCGTTTCGCTGCGGGGAGGGGTCTTGATCATGACTCCGCTGAGAGCTCCCAACCGGGAGGTGTTTGCTGTGGCCCAGGGCCCGATCGTCGGTATTCCCATGGGAATCGAGCTACCGGAAGGCAGGGCCGCAATAGGCAGCGAGGAGTACACTTTCAACGCCGAAAGAAATTTGATCCCGACGGTGGGCAAGGTCATCGGCGGCGCGATAGTGGAGAGGGAAGTCGGCATAGACTTGAACTCGCGGACCCGGGTTTTTCTCAATTTGCATTCTCCGGACTTTACGACGGCCTTCCGAATGGCGAAAGTCGTCAACCGCGAACTGGGAGACGGATCGGCCAGATCGGTGGATGCCGGCACTGTCGAGGTTTCCGTTCCGGCAAGCTATATGGGGCAAACGGTGGAACTGCTCTCCCGTATCGAAAATATGGAAATCGAACCGGATGCGGTAGCCAAAGTGGTTCTGGACGAGAGGACCGGCACGATTGTTATGGGAACAAGCGTCCGAATCCTGCCGATCGCCATCTCCTACGGCAACCTCAGCATCAAGATCGGCTTCCAGCATCTGCAGCCCGATTCGGAGGATCGGAAGTCGGCCGAAAGTGCGCCGGTACAGTTGGAGGAGGACAACAACGTCATCCTGTTCAAGGGAGGGGTGGATATCAAGGAGGTTGTCGACGGACTCAATAAGATCGGAATTGCCAACTCCGATCTGATCGAAGTGTTGAAAACGATCAAATCGGCGGGTGCGCTTCAGGCCGATCTTGTCATCAACTAACGTCTTTCGGTAGCGAATATGGAATTGACATCGGACACCGCTCTGTTGAGAAAGGAGTTGACCAAAATACCGAATGTACCGTCGATTCGAGCAATGGCTAAAAAACTGTCCACAATGGGAGACGGAGCGAAGCTGAAAGAGGCCTGCGACGGATTCGAGGAGCTTTTCGTTCATAAAATGCTGCAGGTGATGAGAGAATCGAGCGGCAAAAGCGGACTCATTTTCGGCGGACGCGGGGAGGAGATCTTTCAGGATATGCTGGACGAGAACTATGCCAAACTGATCACTCGAACCGGAGCATTGGGATTGAGCGGAATGATCTACGAACATACGAAGGAATATCTCTAAAGTTTCCGAATTCGACTACCGATAAGGAGACAGGAAAACTTTTCTTCAATGCAGTGCTGTATTCATCCCATCCCTGCTTTTTTGCGGCAGCGGATGATTTTATCAACGAACCCGATCAGAAGGCATATATGTGCCTTTGCTTATGAACACGGCGTATGCGAAAGAGAGGTCGGCATGAAAGTTGAAGGTCAATATCCAAAAGTTCCCTTGCAGGAGAAGGGCGTAACGAAAGGAAAGGAAAAGGAGGCTATTGCCCAAAAGCCGTCGGAGCAAACGAGAACGGCCGAGGTGAAAGACGCGGCGGTGAATCGGTTTGCGGTCAATAGGATCAAGGAGGCAATACATGCCACCGAAGATATCAATTTCGACAGGGTGGAGGCGCTGAAGGCGAAAATCGATAACGGCGAGTACCGGATCGACAAGGCCAAGTTGGCTCAAAAAATGTTGACGGACTCGATTATCGAGGATGCGTAATCCGGCAACCTATAGAAATCGAAATCAATGCATTTGCATCGACTCGCGGAAAACCTGAAAGAGCAGGTTTCGGCGCATTCGATGATTCTGGAAGCCCTGCAGCGCGAAATCGGTCTGTCCGCCGACTGCAGCCTGTCCGATCTTGAAAAGGTGCATGCCACCAGGGATCGGGCCGTAAAGAGGGTCAAACGGCTGGAAGGCGAACGGATGGAACTGGTCGATCTGTACTGCCGGGATCGAAATGGAGGAGTGTCCGTTTCGCTGAAAGAGATCATCGAAAGCTGCGAATCCGACCTGAAGCAGACCCTGTCGGACAGTCGGGACAGGCTGAAGGACCTCGTCGACCGAATCGCCCTGGCGGGAAAAAGGGCGGCGAATCGCGCGACGGCACGATTCGCCTGTTTCAACGAAGTCCAAGGTGCCATACAAAAAGCGCTGAAACGCCCTCCGACCTACTCCTACAACGGGATGATCAACAAACCGAAAGGGGCCTGCCTGGTTCAGCGATCCATCTAGTGTCACCTCAACAATATCGTTGACGCTCTCTTTCAGTCGCCAGTCTGGATGTTCGAACCGACCCTCATCGGGCAGACTTCCATCGACAGAGAGTCGACGCGAGCACTAGCCGATAATCGAGAAAAAGCATGTCGTTATATGGAAGTTTGGAAATAGGGAAAAAGTCCCTGACCGCATCCCAACAGGGGCAGTCGACCGCCGGGCACAACATCGCGAATGTCGACACGGAGGGCTACTCCCGGCAGCAGGTGACCCAGGCCGCCTCCAGGCCCACGGACGAAGGCAGGGGAATGGGCGTCGACGTAACGGGCGTCCGCAGAATACAGGACACCTTTACGAAAAACAAAATCATAGAGGAGAAAAATCGCGTCGGCACGTGGCAGACGAAAGAGAATGTACTTACCCGGACGGAGCTGATCTATACGGATTTGGAGGGAAGCCGCCTGCGCGGTGCCATGGACGAGTTTTGGGATGCCTGGGGTGGCGTGACAAACGAACCGGAAAGCGTTCCCTTGAGAAAGGCTCTGGTCTCCAAATCGGAATCGTTGGTACGAAACTTCCGTATGGTCGACAAACGGTTGACCGAAATGAGAGTCGATCTGAACAAGCGAATCGCCGCCGAACTTGAGGAGGCGAACCAGTTTTGCCGCGAGATCGCGGAGCTCAACAAGCAGATCGATCACCTCGAACACCGTGGATTTCCGGCCAACGACGGCAGGGACAAGCGTGACGATCTCATCCAAAAACTGTCGGAAATGATCGAAATCAAATGGTTCGAAAATCCCAACGGCATCCTGGAGGTACAACTGGCGAACGGACAGAACCTGGTCCACGGCAGGGAGGTGTACCGGCTTCTTGCGCACAAGTCCGAAAAACGCCCCGAGGATATCGGCATCGGCCTTTTTATCCCTCCGGGAATCGAGACGGACGTGACGGAGATCGTCAGGAGCGGTGCGATTAAGGAATACGTCAATCAAAGAGACGGCAACATTCGGCAGTTTCGGGAGAATCTCAACATGCTGGTGGCGGAAATTGCCTCCCGCGTCAATCGCATCCATTCCAGCGGAACCGGCATAGACGGCGCAAAAAAGTCGGAAACCGGTGCCGTCCGGTTCGACGCCGATGAGCTGGATATGGCAATTCCCATGCTACAGTCGGGAGCGATGGAGATAAAAATCCTGGATGACGACAACCAAATCGAAGAGACCCTGCAGATAGAGATCGAAGCGGGAACGGATACGCCCAGAACCGTCGCGGAAAAAATCAATCGTGCGGCGGACGCATACGAAAAGGACGGCGAAGGGAACGAATCCCTCAAGGAGAACAACAAACTTTTGGCAAAGATCGGGGAGGACGGCTCTCTTTCCATTCGTTCGGGAATGGGGAAAAAGTTCATCTACGGACAGGATGCCACCAACGCGCTGGCGATGCTGGGACTCAATTGCTTCTTTCATTTCGAGGACGGAGCTTCCGACATTCGCGTCAATCCCGAACTTGTGCAAAACGAAATGAAAATTGCCGCCGGTTCGGATCTCGTCCCCGGAGACAATCGGATTGCCATGCAGATAACGGAACTGGCCACGCATCCGACCATGGCGGAAGGGACGATCTCCTTCTACGACTTTTACGACAGGCAGATTACGGACATAGGGTTGAAAGTTCAGGATGCTCAAAAGGGACACGACAGCCACAACCAGATGCTGGAGCAGTACGAAGCTCTTAGAGATTCCGTATCGGCAGTAAATCTGGATGAGGAGATGACGAACATGGTGAAGTACCAGCGCGCCTACGAATCCTCGGCGAAGTTTTTGAGTACGATCGACGAAATGACGGAAACCGTCATCAATATGTAGCGGCATAGCATTCATTAGAAACGGACCGATCAATGAGAGTTACGGAAGTCGCCAAACAGGGTGCGGTAAAGAAGAACCTGAACCGGACTTCGGAAGATCTGCAGAAGCTGTTGGTCGGTCTGTCCAGCGGAAAACGGATTACGAAACCTTCCGACGACCCTGTCGGTGCGGCCGTATCGCAAAACTACCGCACTTCGATCAACCGCTCGAAAAGCCTGGAAAAAAATATTGGGGCGGACAAGGTCTGGCTCAATTCGATGGAGGGAACGCTGACGCAGATGGTCGAGACTTTTCGCCACGTCAAGGAGCTCGCCATACAGGGCGGCAACGGAACGACAACGCTGGAGTCCAGGAAGGTCATAGCGGCCGAAATGGATATGATCGCCAAAGATCTGATCGAATTGGCGAACAAAAAGGAGGGACGGCTCTATCTGTTTTCCGGAACCAAAACCTTTACCCCTCCGCTGAAAAGACAGCCGATAGCAAAAGATGCGGCCGTGTTTTTGAACGACACCAGAATGCAGAACGCCAAACCGATCATTCCGGCAAGGCAGAACAAACCGGTGCCGGATCTGCAACCGGGATTTTTCGTCATATCGGTGACAGGCGAAAACTCGGAAACTCCGCCTACAGATTTGACCGTCGCCCTCGAAGGGACGGAATCGATACAGGATATCGTAGAGAAAATCAACGAAGCGGCTATCGCAGCGGGGAACTACAGGGAGTCCGACTACTTTCCGACGGGATACGACGCTCCGCTCTATGCCGAAATAGGGGTGGACAATTTCATCTATCTGGAGCCGAAAATCAATCGCAGAATCTCCTTCGGAGAGGATACGAGCGGATTTTTGAAGCAGATGGATTTTAGAGCAATCGGAGCGGATCCGTCCGTCGATGTGCCCGGTCGGGAGGAGTCTCTTGCGCCGCTCGAAATTGACAAAAGCGAGTACGACGCGGTTTTCCACGGGCATTCGAATAAAAACTACCTGGTGCGCGTGATCAGGGAAGGCACCTATGGACAGGCGCTGTTTATCGTGAGCGACGATGGAGGGAAAACGTGGTCGCAGCCGGAGTTTCTGCAGCAGAAAATGGAAATTTTCAATCCGGAGGGAAAGGCCAGCGACAAAGTGTATCTGCAGATTGGAGTTCCGGGAAGTCCCTATTTTAACAAAGGACTGGAATTTCAGTTCGATGGAAACGAATTTGTCAGATACCAGGGGAACGATCAAATAAAGAAAGTCCTCCTGGATAATGGTATCAAAGTTGCTTTAAGTATAACCGCAAGCGAACTTTTTTTTAAGGATCCTGAAGACGAATCGTCCGTAAATGCCTTCGAGGTATTGAACAGGCTGAAGGTCGCACTGGAAATGGACGACCAGGCCACCGTTTTGAAAAGCATTGGGGACGTCGACAAATGTATCGACCAGGTTCTGTTCAGGAGGGGAAAGGTTGGTTCCATTGCCAGAGAACTCGAGGCGAGCGAGGAGCGTGTCGAGCAGAATGTCGATTTTAAATCCGAGGAGCTATCCAAAATCGAGGATTTGGATTTGGCCAAGGGAGCTACCGATTTAAACCAGGCGGAACTGAAACATACGGCCGCTTTGGACTCGACAGCGAGACTGATCCAACCGACATTGGTGAATTTTCTGAAATAGGCTTTGGCTTCTCTTCGCCATGGAGGGTGAAAATGCTGATCTTAACGAGGAAGTTAGGGGAAAGTATCACGATCGGGGACGATATCAAAATCGTGATATTGGAAATCAAGGGAAAACAGGTCCGGATCGGGATCGATGCCCCCCGAAAGTACAGCATCCACCGAGAGGAGGTCTATCAGCGCATTCAGGAGGAAAACAGGATGGCGGCGGAGCAAAGTCCCTTGAATCTGAAATTTCTGACCGATATCTGGAAGAAGAAAAAATAGGATCGGGAGACCGATACTCTTTTTCCCCATTTCATATACGTTTGAGCCGTCGGCTCATCTTTGCCCGACTTTGGGACAACCTTTACTCGAGACAGAAAATGAAGTTTGAAACCACCCGTTTTGGACAAATTGAAGTAGAACCGGAAAAAATCATCATCTTTCCCGAGGGTCCTTTAGGATTTCCCGATTGCACACGATTCACGATCATCGACGAAGAGCAGTCGCGCCCCTTTCGTATGCTGCAGTCGCTGGAGAATCCCTATTTGGCGTTCGTTATCGTGGATCCGCTGCTGGTAAGGTCGAGCTATCATTTTAACGTCACGCGTGACGACTTGAAGTTCGTCAAAGCGGACAAAACGGAGGGGTTGCAGGTCTACGTGATTGTAACGGTCGCTCCGAAAGTCGAGGACATTACCATCAATCTGCAGGGTCCCCTAGTGATCAATCCGGATACGAAGTTGGGACATCAGTATGTTCTGGTAAATGCCGGTTACACCACGAGAGAGAAGCTGCTGCTCAAAAAGGATCCGGATTGGAAGGCGACCGGGAAGTCCACCGAAACGGAAAAAACAGACAGAAAAAAGGCAATCTAAGGGAAAGAATATGAAATTCTGCGGATGCAGGCGAGAGTGGATTCGACCGGATCCCTCTTTCGCCTGCCAGTCGGTTCCGTGCTATTTCGCTCCCTTCAATCCTCCCTTCCGTGCCAGCAGAAGTTCGGCGATCTGGATCGAATTCAAAGCGGCCCCCTTGTAGAGCTGGTCGGCGACAACCCAGAAAGCCAGCCCGTTTTCGCAGGATATATCCTCCCTGATTCTCCCCACGTAGGTATCGAAGGTTCCCGATATGGATTCCGGAACGGGATATCCCCCCGGTTCGCGCCGATCCTGCACTACGATTCCCGGTGCGTTGGACAGCAGTTCTCTCGCCTTTTCCGTCGTTATTTTTCTCTCCGTTTCGATGTTGACGGCCTCCGAGTGGGCTCTGAATATCGGAACGCGCACGCAAGTTGCCGATACCCTAATATCGGGTGCCGACATGATTTTGCGCGTTTCGTTCACCATCTTCATCTCCTCCTTCGTATAGCCGTTTTCCTGAAACAGGTCGACATGGGGAAGCGCATTGAAAGCGATCTGAACGGGATAGACGTTTTTTTCCATCCTCTCCCCGGCAACATAGGACCTCACCTGATTTTCCAGCTCCTCTATGGCGGATGCTCCGGTTCCCGATACCGACTGATAGGTCGATACGACGACTCTCGTAATGGAGCCGTAGTCGTGAAGCGGTTTCAATGCCACGACCATCTGAATTGTCGTGCAGTTGGGGTTGGCGATCAGACCTTTATGCCGCATGGCATCTTCCGGATTTACCTCCGGCACGACCAAAGGAATTGCGTCGTCTCCGCGAAAGGCGCTGGAATTGTCGATCACCAGAGCACCCGCCTCAACGGCGGCGGGGCAGTATTCGAGACTCCGGGAGGCCCCAGCGGAAAAAAAGGCGATGTCGATGCCGTCAAACGCTGTGTGCGTCAGCTCTCGCACTGCAATTTCCCTTTCCTTGAATTTTAGCTGCCTGTCTAAGGATCGCCTGGATGCAAGTAGCCTAAGTTCGCCAACGGGGAAGTTTCTCATTTCCAACAGTTTGATCAGTTCCGAGCCGACGGCTCCAGTAGCGCCGGCTATTGCCACATTGTAGTTCATTTTCTCTCTCTCAAATCGAATTGTTATGAAACGCCGTTCCGGCATTTTTCCGCCGCAAACCGGGCAGCCGTAGCTTTCCTACCCATTTCGTCCCGATCATTGGCGCATACCGCCGAAACTATATCGTTTCCCTTTCGCCGGAAAACGAACGGACAGCAAACAAGCAGTCAATTGATATGATAGTTGAAGCTTAGAGGCTTTTTGTTTCTGACGATATTGATCGTGATTTCCCGTTCGTTTTTCAGCGTGTGAAACAGCTCGATAGCCTTTTCCATGCTATCTATCGCGTTGCCGTTAACATGACGAATGATGTCGAAGTTCTTCAACCCAAGCTTTTCGTACAGGCTCCCTTTGGTGATGTTCTTTATGGTATAGCCGACGTTTTTGCCGTTTTCCATGTACGGCACCACCTTTGCCTGATTCAAGAGGGTCGTAAAGTTGTTGATGTGCTTTTGAACCTCGACAGTTCTCAAAAAGAAGTCCTTGCCGTTGGACGAGTAGGTCGACTTCGCCGGTGCGATGTCGGCACCTCCCGACGGCGCCCGCCCCCCTAAGCTCGGCGCTTTTTTGTTTGCGGCGACGGTCCGTCCGATACCGCCGACCTTCTTATCCTCCTTGCTTTCCAATTTTTCCAAAACGCCTATTTCGTTGTTGAACCGGACGTAGACAGCCTGCACGCCATCCGCGATCTGGATCTTTTCGACAAAAGCACCGGTTTGGAAGACTTCGTCGTCCGTTTCGAAAATGTCCTCCTTTCTGGTTTTGTTGTCCTTAATCACGGAATACTGCCGCTTTCCCCGATATATTCCCAACAGGGTCAGTTTGGACAGAATCTCTTCCAACTGGGCGCTGGCGGGAGTCTCGACAACCTTCTCCTCTACGACGATTTCGGCTGTGACCTCCGCGTCGAACACGTTCAAATCGACTATTTTCCCAAAGTTGCCGTATGGCCGGGCAGTGTCGGGCCGCACCCTTTCCGGCGGAACGAACGTCCGTCTCGTCCTGGGCACATCCAAAAACTGGTGCTCAAGTACGCTAGAGGCCGCCGATCCGCACAACCAGACAAAGCCTCCCACCAATATCCAGTTGATCCAATACAAAGTCCGCGAAACCGAAAAGCCGGCCTTGCACTTTACCAATAGATTCTGCAAAAGCACCCTACCTACCCTCTTCGACGAATTTCGAAATCCTGCCGGATACGGAATCCATCTCCGTTCGATGTTTATCCTATCGCTACGGACCCCGTACCGTTTTTGCACTACATGAAAAAGATGCTACTAGTCCGCCAGGCCAATGTCCATACGGAATATTCCAAATTGCAGCCGATCCGAATCGCGTTGCCTCCCGCATCGATTCGTCCGAAATTTTCCCAAATCCACGCAGTAAGCGGGAGGGAGTGCGGGGAAACTTCCCCTCAACAATGACAAATCGTCACCGGTAATACGTGTTAGGCGGGAGTGCGGGAAAACTCGAACGAACGAAATAGAGGGTCTCGGCTGTTGTCAGAGGAAGCTATTCCGCCTCCAAAAGGGCAGCTCCCATTTCGGTCAATTGCACTGTTCTCCCTTCCCGTTTTAGTAGCCGTTCTTTGAACTCCATCTCTTTCAGCACCCTTTGAAAGGGGAGGTGCTCATGTTTTGCCGCCAGGTTTTCAACGGAGTCTCCCCGTCGGACGGTTCGCAGGATTTCGGATTCCAATCGGGCAAGTTCGTTGGACGGACTTTTCATGTTTTTTAGCAGAAACAAAAAGGCTTCGTTCCCAATTTCCCGCAGAACGGGAAGAAGCTCTCGCCTGCCTCGCAGGTATATCGCCGATTTGTCCTCGGTCCCGGAGTTTCGGATAAAGAGCGCACCGGCCGGTTTTCCTTCCCGCAGGATTTTATAGTAGATCATGGCGCTCTCTTCTGAAAATGGCACCGGTTCGCTCCTATAGGATAACGGTAGCGCCCTTTTGATTGCCGATTCCAGAACTTTTATCAGCCGAATCCGAAAGGGATGTCCGGGCATGATGAGATTCTTATCCACATAATATACGTACATCGTTTGGGAAATCCCGATGGGAAAGGGCTGCAGCAGTCTGTTGTGCCATGTTTCCACATCGTCTTCCCGGGAAATCCTCTGCATGGCAGCCAGAGAATTCAGTCCGGTTTTTATACCGTTTCCGGCAAAAAAAAGGGTGGTTTGCTTCTCCGTGGAAAGAAAACCGGGAGTGATGCAGTGGCCCGACTCCTCGATGCCGATTCGAAAAGCGCCCGAAGACGACCTGGTCTGCTGGGGGTTGTTTTCCGCGAACCTTTTCCACAAAAGCGACAGTTCGAATCCGCTCGGTTTTTCGCTCGCCGCGATCTCGTTCAAGCAGTCGCGTATGGCCGAGTTTTCCGATTCGAGTCCGGCCGTTCGATCATCTATCATATCCGTCACGGCTTGCAGCAGAATCCATTTGTCCCCGACGCCGGTGACGAGGGTGGAGAATCCCGACTCCCTTACCGCATTGGCCGCATTGAGGTCGCTTTCCACCGTATTGACGAACAGCGGAGACGTTTTTGTTTCGTTTGGACTGTCGGCAATGAACCGCGCTAGGTGGAAACCCAGAAAATCGCCGGAAGAGACGACGAAAAGACGTTCGGTCGGAGAGTAGTCCAGACGGTAGCAGCGGTCTCCATCGCCGTCGAAAACTAGTGCGACCAAACGTAGAGCACCGGTTGCCGTTTCCGGCGTCCCGTCCGCAAGCTCGAACAGCGTTGTCAACGTCTCGTAGGCTCGAAACGGAGCGTTGTCCGCCAAAACTTCGGAAACGGCGATCGTATCGCGTCCTTCGATATCCGCGACGCCGCACGATTCGTTGATGTCTCCCTCCATATTGGTGAAGAGGATTTTGTGGAAGCGGAAACTGGCAAAAACCTTCCGCACTACCGATGCAGCGGCTCCCTTCGAGGCATCGACCACCAAAATCGTATCGGAAAAGTCGGGATTTTCGATCCAGGAATTGAAGGGGTGCGTACAGAAGTCGACAAACAGTTTTCCGGCTTCTGCCGACCGGTCCGCTAGGGTTCCTCTAATCGGTATTTTCGCCAGATCCAATCCCTTTTGACGATAAAGGGTTTGGCTCAACAGGGCATCGTCTCCCGGCAGGAATTTCAATGCCGTGTATCCGTGAAACAGCTTTATGCCGTTTTGATCGGATGGATTGTGCGAAGCGGTAAGGACCATACCTCCCGCAGATCGGTTGTGCAGCATGAAGAGCGGTACTGCTGGAGTGGGGATGCTGCCGATCCATACGACGTGCAAACCTGCCTTGCGCAATCCGTTCGTTGCGGCATTTTTAAAGTTGCCTTCGGGGTCCCGCGGGTCCCACCCGACCACAACGGAGTCGCCGGGTCCGGTCTGGAAGCGGTCGGCCAGGAGAGTCGCATAGGCGTAGGCATACCGTTCGAAAAAGGATGGCGTCAATATCTGTTCGGTAAGGTAGTACTCCAGCGGGCAACTGCCCTGCAGTGCGAAATCTTCCGCCGTTCGGCCTCGAATGCCGTCCGTCCCTTGCAGTACCTTTGTGAATTCCGCCATTTTCGGGTGTCGATTGAGCTTGGGTTGTCGAGAGATTCTATCGGTGGATCGGGATTCGATCCTCCGTCTGCTTTCCTGTTTGGAATTCGATACGGCTAAAACCAGTCGGCGAATATTATGATACCCCTTTTATTCCGTAAAGGGGTCGGCCAAATTGGAGCTTGCTCGACCATGCCCCGATTTAGTACTCATGACGGTAGAAGGCGGGAGAGGGCCTTGTCCGTTGAGTGAACCGCCTACGGTGTAAATCCGCATGGAGTATGCTAATGAAGAGAAGCCTATTGAAAGGGGAGTCCAAAATAAGCAAAAAGGTCAAAGGAGCCGAACTGGTGCTGGCCGGTATTGCTTTGTCCCTGTCCGAATTTTTTCTGGCCACGCTCGCCCCGCTGGCTATCAGTGCCTACGGAGTGTATCGCTGGCTGGTTCGCAAAAACCTGAAGCAGGGGATTTTTCTAATGGCGGTCGGTGTGCTGGTCTATCTGTTTTTGAGAACCGGCGTCGGAGCATTCCTGCTGAAGCTTCCTATTGCTCTTGGAGTGGTCATGATTCTGTGGGGAGCGGGATTGATGATCCTTTCCAAAAAAAGGGAGTGACGTTTGCAAAACGCCGAAGGAACCGATCGACAAATTCGGCAGGGACAGCCGCAACCTCCGTCGACAAAAGAAACCCTATGGAAACGGAACCACCGGAAATGAAACGGATAGTGAGCGCTTTTGGTGAGGCTCGTGCCGTTTTGGAAAGCTTTTGCGCCGACGCGGAGAAAATGGGGCAGGTGGCTCTATTTGCCCGAAAGACGGCAGAGGTGTTTCGAGCGGGCAACAAGATCATCAGCTGTGGCAATGGCGGCAGCATGTGCGATGCCATGCATTTTGCCGAGGAGTTTACCGGTCGCTTTCGGGAGGACAGACCGTCGCTGCCGGCGATCGCCATCTCCGATCCCTCCTATCTTACCTGTACGGCAAACGACTATGGATTCGATTTTGTCTTCTCCAGGTTCGTGCAGGGAGTCGGTCGAACCGGCGACCTGCTTTTGGGCATATCCACATCGGGAAACTCTCCCAACGTAATCGAAGCCGTAAAAGAGGCGCGGAAGCAGGGGATGTATACCGTCTGCCTTCTGGGAAAAAACGGTGGGGCTCTCGGATCGGCCGCCGATCTTCCCATCGTGGTTCCGGGCGAAACCAGCGACCGAATCCAGGAGTTGCATATCAAAATTATCCACATCGCCATAGAAATCGCGGAAGAGCTCATCGGGCGGCAATAGCGGTGCTTCGTCTCCTTTTTTTCCCCTGCCACACGGATATCGCATGATCCTGATACTGGATTTCGGATCGCAGTATACGCAGTTGATTGCCAGGCGCATTCGCGAACAGCGGGTATATTGCGAAATACACCCCTGCACAATCCTATTGGATCGATTTGAGGGGGAAGGGATTGAGGGCATTATTTTGTCCGGCGGTCCCAGTTCCGTATTGGGCGAGTCCGCTCCGTCGGCCTCTCCCAAAGTTTTCCGCATGGGCATTCCCGTTTTGGGAATCTGCTACGGCCTGCAACTGATGGTAAAACTGCTTGGAGGCAGGATCGAAAACTCCGTCCGTAGCGAATACGGCAAAACCGCTATTCGTCTGTCGAGAAAAAACCCCTTTTTCGCAAACATCCCGGCGGAAGGGAGTCTGAACGTCTGGATGAGTCACGGAGATCGCGTAGTCGAAATTCCGGCGGGATTCGAGATACTTGCCGAAAGTCGAAACTCGCCCTACGCCGCCATAGCCGATCCGAAGCGAAAGCTGTACGGCATCCAGTTCCACCCGGAGGTGACCCATACGCACTACGGAACTCAAATTCTCAAGAACTTCCTTTTCGGTCTGTGCAGCTGCCGCCCCGATTGGAGTATGGAATCCTTCCTGAAAACGAAAATAAAGGAGCTAAGGGAGTCCATCGGAAAGGAAGGGGTCATCTGCGCTCTCAGCGGAGGCGTCGATTCGTCGGTGGTTGCCGTTTTGCTCCACGAAGCGGTCGGCGACAGTCTGACCTGCATATTCGTCAATAACGGCCTGTTGAGAAAGGGAGAGGCGGAAAGCGTGGTTGCTCTGTTTCGCAAGCACTACCGCATCAATTTGCGGTATGTCGACGCTTCGGCGGATTTTTTGGAAAAGCTGAGGGGGGTGGCCGATCCGGAACGGAAGAGAAAAATCATTGGAGCTCAATTTATCCGCCTATTCGAAAGAGAGGCGAAAAAGCTGGAGGGAGTCCGGTATCTTGCTCAGGGAACGCTGTACCCGGACGTGATCGAATCGCAATCCTTCAAAGGTCCGTCCGCCGTGATCAAAAGCCACCACAATGTGGGAGGGCTGCCGGAGGAGATGCGGCTGGAACTGGTCGAGCCGCTCAGGGAGCTGTTCAAGGACGAAGTGAGGGAGCTTGGCGCTGCGCTGCATATCGACGGGGAGCTGATCCACCGACATCCCTTTCCGGGTCCGGGACTGGCTATTAGAATTCTTGGCGAAATTACCGAAGAGAAAATAGCGGTGCTGCGGGAGGCGGACGCCATCGTCAGAGAGGAGATTAGACAAGCCGGCTGGTACAGAAAGGTCTGGCAGGCATTTGCCGTGCTTCTTCCCGTCCGGTCGGTCGGCGTTATGGGGGACGACCGAACCTACGAATGGACGGTCGCCATCCGCTGCGTCGACTCCAGGGACGCCATGACGGCTGACTGGTCCCCGCTGCCGTACGAACTGCTCGGAAAGATATCCAATCGGATTATCAACGAGGTGCCCAAGGTCAATCGCGTAGTCTACGATATCACCTCCAAACCTCCCGGCACGATCGAGTGGGAGTAGTATCCTACGTGTAATTTATTTTTCTACCATATCTTTGACTGATCCGCACTACTTTCATGTAACGACTTCACGGTTCGACAAGACGGTACGACAGAACCCGTCCTTTTCTTACGGACGGCCCTATAGTCGCACGAGGCAATAAACGATGCACGAAGAAAGACCGGGCACTCAGTCGAAGCGTCGGGCCTCGAAGGCGGGACCGTTCACGACGACGGAGTTTTTTCCCGAACGGGTCACGACCCAGAGTCCTCTGCCGACGGCGTACTCCTGCACCTTGGGGTCCACGACGAAAGCGGCCGCCCCCGCGTAGAAGGAGTGTGTCGAGCCCAGCCCGCGCAGAAAGCGCCGGAACTGCTCCGCCTCCCTCCCCAGCAGGCTGTCGACGCCCGTTTTGTGCAGCTTGTACTTGACCGAAATCAGAGCCGAGACCGTGTCGTTGATCAGCACGATGTCGTGCTCCGCGCTTCCGGGTCCCCTGACGTTCCGCAGCACCTGATCGAACGAGAAGCCGCCCAGACGGGGACTGCTCTCGAAATAGCGGAAGAAGAAGTTCTCGACCTCCTCTCCCCTGCCGTTGCCGAAATCGCCGAACTGCCTGCCCAATTCTGCGATCTTTTTGCCGGTTTCTCTCAACTGCTCGTCGGTCTTCTTCATCTGCTCGTCGGTCTTCTTCTGCTGCTCGCTAAATTCCCGTTGCTGCTCCCTAAATTCCCGCTGCTGCTGGCTAAATTCCCGCTGCGAGGCGCGCAGCTCTTTGATCTGCTCTCCCGTTTCCCGCTGCGACGCCCGCAGCTCTTTGATCTGCTCTCCCGTTTCTCTCAACTGCTCGTCGGTCTTCTTCTGCTGCTCGCTAAATTCCCGCTGCTGCATACTCGTTTCCCGCTGAAACACCCGCAGCTCTTTGATCGCCCTGAAGTTGTCGGCGATAAGCTCCCTAAGTTCCTGGTCTGTCATGTCGAAGTCCTCCGTTTCAACCCTCCCTCGGTTTTCCTCCA
>CAZLTI010000053.1:0-11476 GCA_964562335.1 uncultured Pseudomonadota bacterium
AAAAAGTCCCAGAACCGTCATTCCCGCACTGAATTTGCGATACTTTGAGCAAAGAACGGAAATCTACGATCAAAATTACAAGGTCTTGATTCCGGCAACGGTGAATCCGGCGTCGGTAATGGCGGAAGTTAGGATGCCGTCGTCAATATCTTTGCCGGTTTCGATCACTGCTTTTTTAGCTTTCAAATTCACTTCGGTGGAAAGCACACCGTCCAATCCGTTCAGTTTTTCCGTCACCGTTTTATGACAGTGCATGCACGACATGCCATCGATGGAAATCTCCTTTTTCATTTTTCCTCCTTCAGCTTCGGATTCTTTGCTTGATTGATGTTTGAATTGGGTTGTAGGCACAAAACGCTTAAGCCGCAACGCATTCGATACCACCGAAACGGAACTCAGCGCCATAGCGGCAGCGGCAAAGACCGGATTCAGGGTCGGTCCGCCAAAAGCGTAGAGGACACCGGCAGCCATCGGTATTCCGGCCACGTTGTAGCCAAAGGCCCAAAACAGGTTCTGCTTGATATTCCTAAGCGTCGCTTTACTCAATTCGATAGCGGTAACCACACCGGTCAAACTGTTTCTCATCAGGACAATTTGAGCGGACTCCATGGCCACATCGGTTCCGGAGCCGATAGCGATCCCCAGATCGGCCACGGCCAATGCCGGAGCGTCGTTGATTCCGTCGCCAACCATTGCCACTTTGCCGCCAGCCTGCAGCGCTTTGATCCGATCCGCTTTTTGATCCGGCAGAACCTGAGCGACCACCTCGTCGATGCCGACCTGTTTTGCGATGGCTTGCGCCGTTTTCTCGCTGTCGCCCGTCAGCATCACCGTCTTGACGTTGTTCTTCTGAAGTCGCTCGATGGCGGCGGGACTATCGGGCTTAATCGTATCCGCCACGGAAACGATACCGATCAATTTGTCGTCCACAGCCAGATAGTTCGGCGTTTGTCCTTCCGAAGACAATCGGTCGGCTTCCGGATGTTCATTCTGGAGCACCCCTTGCCGTTTCAGCAGTTTTAGATTGCCGAACACCGCTTTTTGTCCGTCGACTTCGGCCGAAACACCGTGACCGGGGATCACTTCGAAATCGCCTACCGGCAGTGCTTCCAGATGGTTGGCGTCGGCAGCTTCCAGGTAGGCCGAAGCCAGAGCATGCTCCGATTTTTTTTCCATGGAGGCCACGATGGAGAGAATCCGTTCTTCACTATAGCCTTCGAAACCGATCGCCTCCGTTACTTTTGGTTTTCCTTCGGTAATGGTGCCGGTTTTGTCGAACACCACCGTTTGGATGCCGGCTGCGATTTCCAAGGGTTCCCCCCCTTTGATCAGCACTCCGAGGGAAGCCCCGCGTCCGGTTCCCACCATAATCGCGGTTGGCGTCGCCAATCCCAAGGCGCAAGGGCAGGCAATCACCATCACGGAGATAAAGATCGTCAGGGCAAAGGAGACCGGCATTCCGACCAAATACCAGACGATAGACGCCAAGGCGGCTACAACGATCACCGCCGGTACAAAATAACCGGAAACGATGTCCGCCATGCGCGCAATCGGAGCCTTGTCGCCTTGCGCATCCTCCACCAGTTTGACGATGCGCGCCAAAACCGTATCCTTCCCCACTTTCGTGGCTCGATAGCGAATATACCCCACCTGATTGACACTGGCTCCATAGACCTCGTCCCCGATCCTTTTGTCTACCGGTATGCTCTCTCCGGTCAGCATCGATTCGTCGATCGATGTCGATCCCTCGGTCAGCACGCCATCCACGGCGATTTTCTCTCCCGATTTCGCTATCAGCATATCGCCGACCTCCACTTCGTCGATGGAGATCTCCTTTTCACCGCCGTTTTCGACAATCGTAGCGATATGGGGTTGGAGGTTCATCAATTGCTTGATGGCTCCCGAAGCTCTTCCCTTGCTGATGGATTCCATGGTTTTCCCCACCATAATCAGGGTAATGATGACGCCGCCGGTTTCGTAATACAGATTCATAACGGCCGGCGTATATCCGGAAACCGCCAGGTAGGTGTTCCATAGGCTGTATCCCACGGCAAACGACGTTCCCATGGCAATCAAGGAATCCATATTGGGATGCAAACGCCATAGCGCGGCGAATCCTTTCGTATAAAAATCGATTCCGGCAACGACGATCGGGATGGCCAACAGGAGTTGCGTCAAGGCAAAGGCCGACGGATTGAACTTTGGACTGATAGCGGCAGGCAGGGAGATCCCGACCATTTCCGCCATCGCTACGAACACCAAAGGGATCGTGAACACGATCGCCGTAGTCAGCTTGATTTGTTGCTTTTTTACCTCGCGCGCATGTCGGGCATCCTGCTCGTCGTTGTCGGCACCGGTAGCGATGTCCTGGAGACGATAACCCGCCTTTTCCACCGAACGTTTGATTTCGCGCAATTTTGCCGTGCCGGGCGCGTAGGTAATGGTCGCCCTCTCCGTAGCCAAATTGACCGAAGCCTTTTTACCCCCATCGACAGCCAATATTCCCCTCTCGACCCGGCCGACGCAGGATGCGCAAGTCATTCCTTCCACAGCGTATTCGACGGTTTTGAACTCCTCCTCGATCTCTACGCCATAGCCGCCCCCAATCACATTTTCTGCGATCCGCTCCAAACTGGCCACGGCGTCGTCATAGGAAACCGTTAGCTTTTCCGTAGTTACATTGACACTGGCACGTTCGACGCCGGCCGTTTTTTGCGCCGCTTTTTCCACCCTGGCGGCACATGAGGCGCAGGTCATATCCGTTATCGAAACGGTTCGTGTCTGAAAGGGCATATTCTCTCCCGTTTTGGTGAATCTCCAAAAGATGCCAAAGACCGGAGCCGCCAATTCGGAAGCTTTATCCCGGTTGCTGCTTGGAGTATCGTTATTCCATGCCGGCTCCCGACTTCGCTGGAACAATGCTTCCGAATTAAATACCCGGGTTTTTTAGAGGTTCCTTTATGTTTACTCGACTTCAATCAAAAACGTTTATCCAATAAGATCATCACTTCATCGATCTTGTTTTGTATGTCCAATTCATTTTGGGACAGGATCGCATTTTTCAGACAACCCCGAATGTGATCTCTCAATACCGCATGCTCCACTTTTTTTATGGCGGACCCCACCGCCTTTAACTGGGTTAGGATATCGACGCAGTAGCGCCGCTCTTCGACCATTTTTTTGATGCCTTTGATCTGGCCTTCGATCCGATTCAACCGATTGAGTTTGTCACTATGATCCGGGTACATATCTCCTCCTCACCGTTTTTTCAAATACTATACCCCCGTATGGTATTTCCGTCAAGTACTTTTAAGGAGTAGCGCCTGCCGAAGAGAAGGAGCATGAGAACAGGCGATTGTCAGTGGAATCGAGTATCCATAGCATCGACGATTTCAATGATCGATTTTTCTCGATCCGCCATCTTGCCGGCCAAAATCGCCTGGTCCATGCAGATGCCGCAATTGGCGGCATGGTCATCGGTAAAGCAACTCAACAGGCTTTTGTGTCCAATGCTGTGACTGCATCCGCAAAAACAATAAATTTGATCCAAAACTTGAGGGATCCGTCCTGCGATACCGTAGCTGACCATTTGCTTTTGCAGTCTATAGCGCGTCGGTTCCAAAACTTTTTTGGTCTCGCGAAATCGGTAACCGGACTGATCGAATTTGGCCATATGCAATCCGGAAACTCCACGATAGATGCCTTCCTGCCGTGATTTTTTTGTCAATTCACCTCGTCGGTACTGCGAGTAAAATTCGGAAACGCCCCAAATACCGACGAGCAGCGTGACAACACCCATGACAATAAATGTGTGGGAAAATCGTTTTGTTTTCCTTTTTTTCGTGTGTTTGGTTTTTTTTCTTTTTGTCATCGTAGGTTCCTTGTTTGTGGATTTGACTGGCGATTTGCCTTTTTTTGTATTTCTGTTTTTTCTTTGTCTATTCGTCATCGGTCGAAAAACCGTTTCGTATCAAGCGGATCATCATTTGAAGTTCGGCCTCCGACAGGGTCGAACCGAATCCGGGCATTTCCGGCGATTTGCCCACGGACGTTCCGCCTTGGGAGAGAACTTTCCGCAGAAGCCGTTCCGATTTGGCCTCCAAGTGGCGCTTCCGCGTTAGATCCCCGGGTTTGACCGACAGGCTAAAGGCATTCGGCCCGGTTCCTTTTCCGTTCGCCCCATGACAAAAGGCGCAGTATCGTTCATAAACCACGGCGCCCCGATCAATTTTAAACACCGGTAGCCAGCCGAACAGGGTCGGTTCTTCGGGAGGGGGCGGTTTGGCGAACACAGAGCAGTTTGTCGCCACGACAATAGCGAATGCCCCAACAAACATTTTCCAAGGGCGATTCATCTGCGGTGGAAGCTTGAACGACCGGACCATTATTCTTCCTCTCTTTTTCCCCCGAGCGTCCTCAGAAAGGCCGCGATATCGTTGGCGTGATCTTGCTTGATATTGAGGGCCGGCTCTCGCGCACCGGATTCATACCGATGCACATTTTCCATTCGCGCTATCATCCACCGACGTTCAAGCCGCTCGCCGGACTTGTCCAAAGCCGCACCGTAATAGCCGCCCCCGGCACCGATGCTATGGCAGGATTGGCATCGATAGTCATCAAAATAGAGCGTTTTGCCCCGGTTGCCGCAGCCCGGCCCTTTCGGCGTATCCGACCAGTCGATGGATTCTTCGCGAAGCGCCAATTCGATATAATCGGCCAATAACCCGGCTTCCTGGTCGGTAAGATTGAAACGCGGCATGCGTTCCGTTAAATAGGGCCGAACGGCGTAGGGAACTTTGAGAAACGACTTCAGCCAATTCCTTTGCACCTTGCTGCCTTCGGCCGTGAGATCGGGGGCCAGATCCGCTCCTACCTCCCGTACCTGATGGCAGCTCAAACAGCGATAGCGTTCAAACAGTTCTCCGACCTGCCCTTTCGGCAAGTGATGGTCCTTTATTTTGGGAGGAACACGATACGGTTCCGGAATATTTCGGCTTCTCCCCATCAACGCCAAAGTGATTCGGCCAACCTCCTTCAGCGGCAAATCGAAAAACGGCATCAGCAACTCTTTGCCGAACAGTCGCGGATTTTGCAGTTTGGCCGCAATGTAGTCGGATTTGGTTCTGGGGATATTCGAGTTGCCAAATCCCAATTGCGACACATCCACATTTGCCATATCCGCCAACGACGAAGCAAAGTTTCCGGTTTTCTCCACTCCACTCATAGCATGGCAGTTTTGGCACCCCTTGGAAGTAAAAAGATTCCGGCCGCGAACCCTGCCGGCAGCCAAATCGTCTGCCGTTGTCGACTGGCTCTCCTTTCGATTCTCTTCGGCCCCTTCCTGCTCCTCCTCTTCCTCGCTTTCATCCAGCAGGTATTCCACGATATTGACCGATTCATCGTCGGTTAGGTTAAACGCCGGCATAATCGTTCGATCATCCCAACGGTGCGGGTCGTCGATCCAAGCCCGCATCCACTGCCGACCGGTTTTTTGCGCGATGCGCCCCAACTCCGGTGCCAGATCTCCTCCTCTGCCGCCCAGGGTATGGCAGCTTAAACACCGCAACGTGGCAAACGTTTTACGGCCATTTTCCAGCCGTTCATCCCGTGCATCCTCGTCAAGCGATTCGATGTCGACCGATGTAGCGCCGTTGGCGGAAGACAAGTAGTCCCGTAAAGAGTGCGGTTCTTTCACATCCAGCAAATAATCGGCAAGGGAGTCTATTGCTGCGCCGGTCAACAAAAAGTCCGGCATGTTGGCGTTGCGGTCATATCCCTTGGGGTGATCGAGCCACCGGCGCAACCATTTTCGGGATACCTTTCCACCGACGTTGGAAAGAACCGGTCCGGGTGTCGACAAATTCGGTTCCTTCTCCAATTGATGACACCCTTCGCAGCTGTATCGATCGACTAGCCGATCGCCGCGCTTCAGCGTGGGCGCCATCGAATCGATTTCCCGTCCGTGGCACTGTCCGCAACTGCCTTCGGTTAGATTTAACGGAAGCATGTTTTCATGCGCATCCGGCAAACGGGTGGCGTATCCGTCCCCGCGATGGCAGGTGGTGCAGCCCAAGCGGGAAAATCTGTGGGGCGAGATGTCCGGGTGGGGATGTAGCGGTGCGGTTGCGGGTGCCCGATCGTTGGCAACGCCTAAGTGGCAGGTACGGCATCGATCCGTTACACCCAACTCCGGATTCCAATCCTGCCGAATGCCGAACGTCATTTTCCGTCGCGGGACCGTCTCTCCACGATCTTGCGATTTCATGTAGTCGATATACTGCCGTTGATAGGGTTTCCATGGCGGATTCGATTCCACCACCAGCAAAACAACGGAAAAGACCAGGGAGGCGACGGAAAGCAGAAAAAAAAGAGTGTGCAATCGCTTCATGTGCCCATCTTGGAAAACAGATCCCAACCGATATGCACGACAACTTTGATGGTGACCAAAAACATCGTTCCGGCGGTAAAATAGGACAGGGCCGTTCTTACGATTCCGAACTCGCGAATCTCCCTGTCAAATTGTTTGCGTCTCCACAAAAGGGCGAAAACCATAAATACAAAAAGGGACAGCGGATGGATCCAACTCAAATCGCCAACCGGTGCCTTTTCCGCAACGACTGCATGATTGAAAGGCCAGGTCCATGCCCAGTTCGGCCCTCGCAACAGCACGCCGATCACGGTGAGCGATATCCAAAAAACGAAACCTACGGAAAAGGCGATTTGTACGGCCCTGCCCCAGGGAAAGACCTGGTTATTCTTCGTCCTGGGGTCGATGTCCAGGTAGGGAACGGCCATCAAGGCGAACAATACGGCGGAAGGAACGGCAACCCCGGCGACCCATGGCGAAAAGTACACGAGCAACTCTTGCAGTCCCAGAAAATACCAGGGAGCTTTGGAGGGGTTGATGGAAAACGAGGGGTCGGCAACGCCTTCCAGAGGAGCGTCGACAACCATGGAAACCAGTCCCAAGGCCAGCATGGCGACCATAGCGGCAATGATTTCTCTGTACACCAGGTTTGGCCACACCGACACTTTTTTTGATATCTCCCGCCGATCCGAAACCATGGCTATAGCGGCCCTTTGACTTGGTTGTCCTTTCGCACCCGCCAAAAGTGAAACATGATCAATCCCAGCAGGATCAAAGGCAGTGCCAACACATGCAGGACATAGAATCGCAGCAAGGCGTTTTGTCCCACGGTTGCGCCACCCAGGATAAAATAGCGAACGTCCGAGTCGCCGCTTACTGCCGTCAGCGGTCCCTTGGCCCCGATCAACGGCATGTAGGACAGCATATTGGTGCCCACTGTGATGGCCCAATAGGACAACTGATCCCATGGCAGCAGATAGCCGGTGAAACTCAAGGCAAACGTCAGGATAAGACACGCCACCCCGACCACCCAATTGAACTCTCGCGGCGGGCGATACACTTTTTGGTAAAACACACGGACCATGTGCAGCACGACGAAAACCACCATGGCATGAGCGCTCCAGCGGTGAATATTGCGCATAAAACGGCCGAGAAAAATCACATATTCCAGATCCTTCATATTGCGATAGGCATGCTCCACCTCCGGGACATAAAAAAACATCAGAAACACGCCGCTGACGATCGTCACCAAAAACATCAGAAAGGTGAGGCCCCCCATGCAGAAGGTGGTGGTAAACTTCAATTGCTTTGCGTCAACGGATCTCGGATGCAAATGCAGCAGAATGTTATAGGCTTTGCCGGCCCTGGTTCCACTGCGAAAAATCGACTTCCGGAATTCGAAATTCCTTTTTTTCATGTTAGGTTGTCAGGGTAAACGGCTCGCTCTCTCTTAGCGAGTGATGATTCTCTACGACCGCTGTGTTGACTTCTATCTTGCCCTCTGGATTCACTTCCAACGACGCCCGATACAACGGTTCGGGCGCCGGACCGCGCAGTACGTTGCCCCGGATATCGAATTTACTACCATGGCATGGACAGATGAAGGCTTTTTCCGTTTTGTTGTAATTGGGAATGCATCCCATGTGCGTGCAGTTGCGGACCAGAGCGTACAGCTTCCGATCATCCTTGATCAGGCTGATTTTTTTTTCGCCCATCTGGATGTCTTGTACGTGTCCCTCGCCGTAGTCTTTGATATCGCCGGCTTCGTATATTTGACCGGCTTCATACGAAACCGGCGGTGTCAGGAACTTGAATACCGATACAGCGGACGCCAACGTCGACGCAGCCAACGAGCCGATCCCCAGTTTCAAAAACCAACGTCGATCCGGTTGGCAGGCTTTGCAGACTTTTTTCGGTTTCATGGATGGACGTTTGTCGTGGTATCGCTTGAATTTATCCATCTGCGATCCGTAGTTTTGATGGATCGGCAAAAAGTCGAAAACTGCGGGAATCTGTAGTCAACTGGTTTTATTAGATTCCCGTTCTTTGCTCAAAGTATCGCAAATTCAGTGCGGGAATGACAATCTGCGCAATTTTCGATTTTTTACCGGTTCATCTATATTGGGATATCGGGAAAACGATTCCGGAAAAAAAAAGAGGGACGGGGAACCAAAGCGATTGACCGGCTATCGGCGATTTATCGTCAATTTTGCATCGCCGCCATTGATAGAGATCTTCTGTTTCTTAAAGAGCAGTTTTTCGTGCCAGACACGCACGGTGTACTCTCCCGGTGGAAGATGCCTAATTTCAAACCGGCCTTTCCTGTCGGTCAGCGCAAAATAGGGAGTATCCAGTACTAAGATAAAGGACTCCATTTCGGGGTGAACGTTGCATAGCTGGGTATACACCCCCTTTTGTCGAAAGGTGTACGATTTGACCTGCCCTTTGGGCCACGACCCCAGATTGTACTGTTCGTTATCGGGGGAATAGACGTTGTGCCGGACTTCGTCGCTGTTCAAGAAGTCGACGGTGGTTCCTTTGGCGATGGGGAGAACATGCGGTTTGAATTCCATATCGATTTGGTCCAGGATGACCCCTTTCATCGGGACAAGTTTTTTATCGAACTTTCCCGTCAGATAGACGACAGCACCGGTTTTCTTCAGCTTTTTTCCGCCCTGCACGGTTCCGCTTAAAGTCGCCGCCTGAACGCCTGCCCCAAAAACCGCCAGGATGCAAAACAGAGCAGGAACAGTTAATTTCATAGTCCTCCTTCATCCAAACCGATGCTCGTCTCTTCGATCGCCGTCTCTTTCCAGGTCTTCCGATCCGTTCGAGCATCGGTTGTAAACTTTTTGCGATAAATCAACTTGGCTGTGACGGTCACTTCCTCCGAATCGACCGAGCCGGGAAGCGAAAAAGTGTATTCGGAACGATCCGGGACTTTTGGTTTCAGACGATTGTCCGATACAATGGTAACGGCCTTCCAGGTAGGCACATTTTTATTTCCCCGTTCGTCGGCCGTCACGCGGGCGAATCCCTTGCCGGGACGCCTGGCATAGTCGAACCTGCCGTTTCCAATACCACCCCAGTGCGGAACGGCCGGACCCGACAATTGTCTCAAAGCGCGCCCGTTTCCATCTTTGGCTTCCACCAGTAGAATCAGGTTGCGACTGGATTCCCCGGTCGGCAGCCGATGGCCGGCATTCACATTGGTGACGCCGACCTGCACAGTCAGTCTTTCGTTTTCCGCCGTTGCTTCCACGGCGATCCTGGCTACGCCTTCGAGCATTTTGGCCGTGGCTCCTTGGAATCGGTGCGGAGCGATAGAATCGGGATTCCGCTCGTTGCCGAATTGATCTTTAATGCGACCGCTCACAATGTACCGGTAGTAGGGCATCATCTCCTTGCTCCAGTTCATATGGCAGTTTTGGCAGGTGGTGCCTCTGTCTTGATGATCGTCCGTCAAAGTAGCCTGCCACTCGGACCATTCCTGATAGGTCCATTGGTTGGGGATCACCCGGCCTTTTTCGTATAGTTTCCGATTCTTCGCATCGGGATACACCGACAAATAGTCCCATGGTCTGCCATCGGGCGTTTCCCAGCCGTCCTGGTGGCAGGAGGAGCAATACTCGCTTTTTTTATAAAGCGGATGGTAGGATGCCGCCATGGGCATGGCGGTTACGTCGTCATAGGGACCGAAAGCCATGATCCTCTGCATCATGCCTCCCCCGAAATGCCGTCGAGTGAACTCGACGGATTGGACGCCCGGCCGATTGCTCGCCTCGACATCCGATATTTTATGGCAAAAATCACACTCGATCCCCTTGGAGCGATTGCCAAGTTGGCGAATCGATTGGTTCAAATCGGTTTTTCCCGGATTGCCGACGGCAGCCAAAGGAGCATGACAGTCCGCACAAGAATCGTCTTGATTGGCTCGTCGAGCCGACTTAAATGATTGATATTCCTTGGCAACTTCCTGATTGAGCACCGTTTTCCCCATTTTGGAGGTTCCCCATTCCCAAAGGTGGGTAGTGTGACAATTGGCACAGTTGACCTGTTCGTTGGCGCGAAAGCGATCATGTAGCGGAGAGGCGATTAAAAAACGATAGTTAGTATTGTCCTGCCTGGGGACGGGTTGCAACTGAAATGGTACGTCTCCTCGACCGGATCGAACCACTTTCCCGCCATTGAAAAAACCCTCCTTTCCGGCGGCCAGCGCGATTCGACGGTTGGAGTTTTGCCGTTTTTTCGCCAGCTTAAGCGTAAAACGCCCCTTTGCATCGCTTACGACAAACTCCTTTTCGCCGACTATGCGTATACGCGCCTTTTCAAGAGCCCCGCCTCGATGGTCGACAACGCGACCTGCGATCTGTTTCGATTCTCCAAACAGCCATCCGGACGCATCGGACATAAACACAACCGCTCCGCCGAAAGCGACAAAAGCGATACCGAGAAATCGTCTTTTATGTTTTCGACTCATCGGCTTAGAAATTTGATCGAACGGTTCCGGTTCGTTTGTCGATGAACAATTCGGCTACCCTTTCGTTTTCTCCATTGGCGACCATCACCACATAGTGATCTGGCTTGGAGTCGATGGAATTCACTTTCATCGTTTTATCGTCGACGGTTGCCAGATAGTTCAACGAAAGCTGTTTGGCTTGCGACTCCGACATTACCGGTTTGCCATAACTGTACTGATTGCCCATGCCGCAGGCAAAGACCGAAACGAATGCCAAACTGACGAACAACGGAATAAGAAACCATGCTTTTTTCATTTTTTTCTCCATTTTTTGTTATGACGATCGGGGGGTTTGAACCTAATACACCGCTCGTGCACAATTATTTCAAATGAATATTTTTTTTGGAGAAGATTTAGCATAAAGGAGAAGATCCCGCCTGCCCGATTCGATAGCGGTTCCACACCGGTTGACAAACGTATGGTTTTCCTTTCACGGTATTTTTCCCTTCAGCGAGTATCGAAAGTGTTTTCCGCCTGACAACGTTTTTCCATTTAACGCATATGAAAAAACAGATCGTTGCGCTTCTTTCGCTTATAGTTTCCTTTTTTTTGTATGCCCACGGAAACGAACCGCATGATGAGAAAAAAAA
>CAZLTI010000053.1:11576-15536 GCA_964562335.1 uncultured Pseudomonadota bacterium
TATGCCGGATGTGAGTCAAATGCATATCGATCAAACCAACCAAGCCTATCGGGAACGTGTGAAAGTGATCTTTGAAAAAAAATGCTTTGACTGTCATGGAACGATCGCGGAGTTCCCTTGGTACTACAAAATTCCGGGAGTCAAACAACTGATGGACAGGGACATCCGCGAAGCGAAAGAGCATTTGGATATGACTGGAGATTTTCCATTTGGCGGGCACGGCGATCCGGTATCCGATTTAAAAAGCATCAAGAAATCAATTGAAGAAGATACCATGCCGATTTTCATGTATCGATTGACCCACCCGGACTCGAAACTGACGGAAGCCGAACGAAAAATCGTATACAAGTGGATTGACGAAGCGGTCGAAAGATTCGAGGAAACACAACAATAAGAGAGACTTATTGACGAAGCAAGTTTGCCGATTTAAACGATTTCCTAATTTTTGAAATATTCCCTACCGGCCGGTGTATTACCCGACAAGCAGGCAACATCACGAGCTTCAAGAAGGAGCGAAGTCATGGAGCCGTTTACGTAACCCTTAATCTTGAATAGGAGATATCATGAAAAAACTGATGCTAATTGCAGCAGCTCTGTTGGTGGCGGGAACTGTTTTGGGTCATGGATTCAACTGGTCGGCCGGAGACGACAAAACCGGCAACTCCGGAGCGTTTTGGCAGAAAATGAACACTTGGGGTCAGGCAATGCACGACACCAAAGTGAACGCTTCGAAAACCGACACGGGCATTCGATTGCATATCGCGACACCATCGAAAGAGGCGCAAAAATCTCTGGCCGACAATTTGACGTTTTCTCAGAAAGAGCTGTCCGACTATTTTCAATCGGTTGACGTATCGGTTGCCGAGCAAGACGACGGATATACAGTGGAATTTTCTTCCCCTAAAGAATCTCTCGTGAAACGACTTCAAAACGCGGGGCCGGGTCTATTTTACGAGTATGTCCAACAAAGGATGTTCCGAGAAATGCGTTCGAGCGGATTCGGTCCCAGGGGAGGCTTCGGCGGTCATATGGGTTACGGTGGATATGGCGGTCATATGGGTTACGGTGGATACGGCGGTCATATGGGTTACGGTGGATATGGCGGTCCCACGGGTCAAGGTGGATATGGCGGTCCTCAAGGATGCCCCGGTTACGGCTCCGAAAATTTTAAAGATTCGTCGAGATCATGGAAATGACGAACGGCAAAGTCGATTCCGGTAGCATGGTGCCATATCCATGTTGCCGGACCTCCAACATCGGCAGGACAAAAACCTATAACTCAAAGGAATCCAGTGAAAAAGGCGTTTGCACTATTGGCCGTGCTGTTACCTTCATCCTTGGCACTGGCGCATTTTGAAGACCTCGGCAACTTCGGTTGGGGCCATCATATGGGAACGTTCGGATGGGGGGGCGGATTTATGATGCTTTTATTCTATGCCGTCATTCTCATTGTTGCGGTTTCGTTTGCGAAAGACCTCTTTACTCGAAGATCCAGAGCTGCGGATTCGGCCGTCCAAATATTGAAGGAACGGTATGCCAAGGGTGAAATCACCTATGCCGAATACGAGGAGAGAAGAAAGCAGGTCAAAAAATAGTCGAAAACCGCGATAGATGGTTCGTATTGACTGAACGATGGGTCACGGATAGGCTCAAGCAATCGAAAGTCGACTGTTTTTTCGCCTATGTTGAACGATACTATATGAATCACCTGTCCGATTCCGACCCCGATTTGATACGTTCCACGATCGCTGGAGATCAAGCTGCGTTTCAAATCTTTGTCGAACGATATCAAAAACCGATCTTCTCCTATCTGTATCGGTTTCTGTATCAAAACAGGGAGGCGGCCGAGGATATTGCTCAAACCGTTTTCTTGAAGATCTATCAAAATCTGAACTCTATAGACCCCGAAAAACCGATTGCCTCCTGGGTGTTTCGAATTGCCCACAACGAGGCCGCCAATTATTTGCGCACGGTTTCAAGGAGAAGGGAGTCGCTCATGGATGACGAGCGCTGGTCGAAAATTGCCGACCGCAAGGATCGAATCGGGAATTCCGAGGAGGAGGAGTACAGCGATCTGATTCAACGGGCCTTGAAAAAAATCAAACCTCAATATCGGGAGGTGATCGTACTATTCTATTTTGAAGAAAAATCTTACAAAGAGATCGCCACCATTTTGAATTCTTCCACCAATACGGTAGGTACGCTCGTTCGACGGGCGAAACAACAGCTGAAAAAAATATTGGAGCGAATGGCGCCGGACTTGGCGTCGCTATTGATGACGTTGCTGGCTCTCCGGCAGGGTTAAAGGGGGGAAGCTCTATGAAATCGATCGACGACATACTGAAAGAAGCGAAACCGGAGGTCCCGGTGCTTTCCGAAAATTTCAGCCGAAGCGTGATGTCAAAAATCGACGAGTTGGGATTGGAGATCGCGCCGGCAAAAACGTTCGGTCCATCGATTAATTGGATCAGCCTGTTTTCGGGTGCCCTGTGTCTGATTATGGCGCTGCTGATTACCAACATGGCAATATTCGAAGTACAGATGGGCGGCGCGCTGGAACTTCTATCGTTCGGAAGCCGGTTTGCGATCGATTTTGTATCCTATCTGCCGTTGGATATGATCGTACCGACATTGCTGATTATTGGCATTTCGACCTATCTACTATGGCACTCTCATGCCTTTAAACGTCATGTCGCAGCAATAGCGGCAGGCAGTCTGATCGTTTCCAGTGCGGGCGGAACGGCTCTGGCCGCAACCGATTTCAACACGGCAATTCAATCCCGCGTCATAAGAGAGACATACCATATCCCGGTAGTCAGCTGGTTTTTCAAAGAACGCGCCCAATACCGCTTGCACCATCCGCATTTTCAAATGGGAGAGGTGGTCGAGCGCCGAAAGGATCATGTGTTGATCGAAGATCCCTACGGCAAAATGCAGAAAATTTTTCTGCCTGCTGGAAAGACTGCGGAAAAGGGGCAGTATATCCGTCTGACCGGCGACTTGGCGGAAGACGGCTTTTTTGGACACGATATGCAGCACTGCAATCCCGTGCGGGTCGGTAAGTATTTCTCGCACATGGACATGATGATGAAAGGAAAAAGGAGAGGCGGGACGATGAACGGGAACATGATGGAGCGCGGTCATATGATGCATGGCCGCGGATTAAACTGATCTCTCCCTCAAGTTACGGTTGTGCTTTATTATGGATCGGCATGCAAAGATCATTTTCGGGAACCGCCTTACAACGTTTCTTTTGCTCGCTATTAGCAAGACACTCTTGCTCGATAACAGGCAAATACGCCATTTGACGGCAATATAGACCGACAAATTCTGTCAACCCGTTCAAAACGATACGCGATGAAAAGAAACCCGATAGCGAAACTGACGTTGATTTTTGCTTTGTCCACTGCACTAAGCAGCTGCTGGCCTGTGTATCAGAGGGGTAGAGACTCCGATGAATATGCTCCCCGACGCAACGACTCGGAACGCAACGACTCCGAACGTAACGGCCCCGGACGCAATGGTCCCCGAGGCGGTAGACCGTGTTGGAATAGCTCAACCGTAGTTGAGCAAGATTTTGATCGACCGTGGTCCTAAGACACGCTGTCGGTTTTTTACATCCGGTCGGGCACCGACACACTTTTCCATAACCTACTCAAACGGGATACGATGAAAAGAAACCCGATAGCGAAACTGACGCTGATTTTCGTTTTGGCTGCCATGCTAAGCAGCTGCTGGCCTGTGTATCAGAGGGGTAGAGACTCCGATAAATATGCTCCTGGAGTCGGTTGACCGCGTTCGGATAGTTCAACCGTGGTTGAGCAAGATTTTGACCGATCGTGGTCCTAAGACACGCTGTCGGTTTTTTACATCCGGTCGGGCACCGACACATTTTTCCATAACCCACTCAAACGGGATACGATGAAAAGAAACCCGATAGCGAAACTGACGCTGATTTTC
>CAZLTI010000054.1:0-3367 GCA_964562335.1 uncultured Pseudomonadota bacterium
GGTTTACCGTCGCCGGCCGTGCCAGCGACGCTCCGCCGCTGTCCGAAATCGTCGGCATCTGGGCCGGCAGCGAGCGACACGGCGACAAGACGGATCTGTGGTATCTGGCGGTCAATCCCGACGGGACCTACTACGAATACGACTGGCGCGGCGATACCTACGAAAACGGAGCCAAATGCTACGCCAAGACGGGAGCGAGATATACCGATCTGGGCAGCGGCAGCTACCGCTACGTCGAAGATAGCGGCAGATCGGGGACCGTCATGGTATCGATAGCCAACGATCGGCTGACGACGACGGAAAACGGCAAAACCTACGTATACCAACCCTCCGGCAAGAACGAAGCCGACTTCGCTCCGCTCTGTCCCTCCGGCCCGACCTACTCCTGGGTCGCCGGAGAGTGGGGAGCCTGCAGCAACGGAACGCAAAGCCGGACGGTGGTTTGCAAGTCCTCCGACGGAACTACGGTGGCCGACTCCAACTGTTCGGAGACCAAACCGGCGGCGACGCAAACGTGCATATCCAGTCCAACCTATTCCTGGGTCCCTGGAGGCTGGGGGGCCTGCACGAACGGCAGCCAAAGCCGGACGGTGGTTTGCAAGTCCTCCGACGGAGCTACGGTGGCCGACTCCAACTGTTCGGAGACCAAACCGGCGGCGACGCAAACGTGCATATCCAGTCCAACCTATTCCTGGGTCCCTGGAGGCTGGGGGGCCTGCACGAACGGCAGCCAAAGCCGGACGGTGGTTTGCAAGTCCTCCGACGGAGCTACGGTGGCCGATTCCTACTGTTCGGGAACCAAACCGACCGCATCTCGGTCGTGTTCGACCGGTGGCAGCAAAGGGAAACTCTCCGATACCGGTCAGACCAAATGCTATAACGGCTCCGGTTCCGAGATCGCCTGCCCTTCGCCAGGAAATCCTCTGGCCCAGGACGGCAGCTACACCATCAATCCGCCCTCCTTTACCGACAACGGCAACGGCACGGTGACCGACAACAACACCGGGTTAATCTGGCAGCGGGAGGACGACGATAAAGGAAGGAACCATTCCGATGCGATCGACTACTGCACTGCTCTCGAATTGGCCGGAAAAACCGACTGGCGGCTGCCCAATATTCAGGAGTTGGAATCCATCGTCCACTATGGAAGAACCAGTCCGGCTATCGATACGACCTATTTCCCCGGTACCGACGCGGTGATCTACTGGTCGTCCACGTCTTACGCGGCCTATACGACGGGCAGTGCGTGGTACGTGTTCTTCAACCTTGGCTCCACGCTCCCCCGTAACAAGGTTATCGCCCCCCAACTTCTCGCCCCCTATGTTCGCTGCGTACGAGGCGCATCCGCAACAGCAGGCAGCTTCACCGACAACGGCGACGGCACTGTTACCGATGGCGCCACCGGTCTGGTTTGGCAGCGGCAGGACGACAATACAGGGCGCAGCTGGACGAAGGCCCTGGCCCATTGCGAAAAAGAGCTCGATCTTGCGGGAAAAACCGACTGGCGACTCCCCAATATTCGCGAATTGCGTTCCATTGTCGACTATGGAAAATACAATCTGGCCATCGATACGACCTATTTCCCCGACACCGACTCCTTGCCCTACTGGTCCTCCACGTCTAACGCGCGCCATACGAGCGAAGCGTGGTACGTGCAGTTCTACAATGGCACCGCGAATTACACCAGCAGGGGCGACGACGCCTATGTTCGCTGCGTCCGAGGCGGACAGTGAATCGGCTATTGGACGATTTGTCCATTTGGCGATTTTTGTTGCGGTATCAATTGGGTCGGAGCAGCCGAGATTTCCCGGAGTCCGTCGATTTTACATTGGTCCGATCCCAATCGGGACATACAAATCCTTTTGGCCAACGGGCAGATTCCAGAGCTTGTCGACACTGTATTTCAAAATATTCGCACGTCTACCGAACCGGTTCGCGAACGCGCAGGCCCGTTTAGCTAGCAGGCGTCCCATACCGATATTTCGCTGCCCGTATGAAACGGCACTCGATCCTGCATTCGGTACGGGAGCCATGTCTATATTCCATGCCGAAAGTATGGACGGACTGCCGGCTAAAGGCTATCCGCCTAAAGGCGAGGGTCCGAACCTAAACTTCGGACGATTGAATCACTACGGCCTAGAAGACGGTAGAATGAAGGGCACTTGGACTTATGTCCGAGCGCCCTTCTTTATATCGGCAATACCTAAACAAACACCATGTGCCTATTCACAATACATGGATTTGCCCGCTCGACTCAGCGAGGAATCTTAGTTTTTCTTCTGATAGCAGAAGTTCTGTTTATCTCCATTGGAAGTTCTCTTTTTGCAGCTTCTCACAATGAATGTCATACGCTGGATAATGACCGGATGGATCATTTTCTTCATTCCGTTATGGATATTTATGTCGATGAGGAGAGAACAAAGACCTTTGACGATATGATTGATCCAGATATGGAAAAAAAATATCGCAATCTGGAGGACATCGCAAGATTTGGATACACGGATGCCGCAATTTGGGTTCGGGTGTGTTTACATAATAAAACAGCTTCGGAAATCTGGTTCTTGGAAATTCGATACCCAGGAATTGAATGGGTTGACAGCTGGTTTCCCGATAACTCAGGCACTTGGGCGAATGTCAAAGGAGGCTATCGACTGGGGTTTCATGCGCGTGATATTCCTTATCGAAATTATGCGTACCGTCTATTGCTACCAAAAGGGCAAACCAAAACGATTTATTTTCGATTTCAATCGGAAGAGCTGATGAGTTTTCCCATGGTGTTGAGAGAAGCGGGTAGATTTATTAAAACCACTAGCGGGGAGCAGCTAATTCTGGGAGTTTACTTTGGTATCATGACTATATTGGCGTTTTACAATCTTGTGATCTACTATACATTAAAAAGCCGTGTTTATCTTTATTATGTGGCGTTTGTATCGTGCTTTGGGCTGTTGCAGTTCGGCATGAGTGGTCTTACCTATCAATATTTGATACCGGAATCGCCCTGGATAAATAAACACCTTGCTTTCTGCCTCATTGGCATATCCATGCTGTTTGCCACATTACTCACTCGGTCCGCTCTCCCCGTCGAAAGGTCAATGCCTCGAACGGATCGTCTGTTGAAAATATATGCTTGGGTATGCGTGGGATTCGGCGTTATGTCTTTATTCAACAGTTATCGATTAAACGTTGCGTTTGCCAACACCTTACCAATGATCATCATCCTGTTTGCCCTGTATATTGGCAGTTATCTTTGGTATAAAGGCGTTCGACAAGCCGGATTTTATCTTTTGGCTTGGATTGGCGTCATGGCAGGAGCGTTATTGAATATGGGAATGGGAATCGGATTACTACCGGTTAATCTATTTACGCA
>CAZLTI010000054.1:3377-15423 GCA_964562335.1 uncultured Pseudomonadota bacterium
CGCAGCATGGTCTGCAATTTGGATCTGCTTTTCAAGCATTTACATTGTCATTCAGCCTTGCCATTCGGATTGATCAACTCCGTATCGATAAGGAAAAGGCACATGCGCAAATTCTGGAACAGCAGCGAAACACGGTTCGATATCTTGAAAAAGTGGATAAAGTCAAAGACGAATTTCTGGCGAAAACTTCTCACGAGTTGCGTACGCCATTGCATGGCATTATCGGTCTTGCAGAATCCCTGCTAGGCGATGCTGGATCCGATTCAAATAGTGAAAAAAAAGACAGATTGAGTTTGATATTCAGTAGCGCTCAACGGCTAAGTCGGTTAATTGACGATATTCTTGATATATCCAGAATAAAACATAACGATCTAGTACTTCACCTGAAACCAGTTCATTTAAGAAGTGTTTTTAATGTAGTGACAACGTTAACGAAACCGCTTGCGGTGGGAAAAGAGGTTACGCTATCGGTGGACCAGGATAGTGAGGAAACGTGGATTAAAGCAGATGAAGACCGCTTGCAGCAGATTTTAATCAATTTACTCATCAACGCGATTCGCAATACAGAGGCGGGAAGCATTGTCATTTCTTCCCGTGGCATGAACAATAAAACTGAAATTTCCATTGAAGACAGTGGTAAAGGAATACCCGAAGAGCAACGCGATTCGATTTTCGATTCCTTTCAATCCGGAGATCGGACCGGTAAAAAACAGGGAATGGGACTTGGGCTCAGCATCGTCAGGGAACTTATACGCCTCCATGGTTCTAAGATTTATTTGGAATCAACCGTTGGAATAGGAAGTCGATTTTATTTTACACTTGATACCGTTGAATCTGCAGCGCATATAGATACTCCATCAATTCAGCTGGATACGGCAACGATGGATTTGCCCTCTTCAGTCTTGTTACCCCTCGATGGTGATAATTCGGTAGAATCGACCGCTAAAACCAAAGTACTGATTGTTGATGACGATATAAGCAACCATCAGGTAATCAGCGGATTTTTATCGGACTCCAATTTTTTGATCGATCACGCACTTGGAGGTAAAGACGCTTTAAAACGATTCATGAAGAACCGGAGCGATATCATTTTGCTGGATATTATGATGCCGGGCATGGATGGCTTTGAGTTTTGCCGTAGAATAAGGAAATCGAATAAATGGGAGGATCTGCCAATTCTATTTTTATCGGCGAAAAACCAACTAGCGGATTTAAAAGAGGCTTTTGCCGTCGGTGGAAATGATTATCTGACTAAACCTTTTTCAAAAGGTGAATTGACAATCCGGATAGAAAGTTTGATTAGGCAATCTCAAATGAATCGAAAATTTATCCATTTGGCGCAATTCACACAGCATATGATCGGGTTTCACGATATTGGGATTATACTACAATACGCTGGTCAAGCCATACATTGCCAGATTCCCGAAAGCGAGATTGCAATATACCAGGAAGACAGAGTTATATATAGGTTTTCCCATGTCGAATCACCTTCGGCTAAACTGAATGAAACAAGTGAATTAGCCAGACGATTTATATCTATTCCCGATCCAGTGAACCCGATATACCTTCTCACTAACAAACACGGACAGATTAAAGAAACGGATGATGTCGAGATAGCGGACATTGTATGTGTTAAAATCGCATCATTTGATTATCGTTGTATTCAATACCTCATCAAGTCCGTTGAGAAAGCTGGATATTGAGTTTATTCGAAGTGTTCTGCATATTATCGATATGTCCTTGCTTCAAGTGAAGAAATTTCTTGAACAGACTGAACTGGTTGAAGCAATCGGCCATATTAATTCAAACATTGATCATATACTATATATACGGTCCCGCTCTCCGTTTTGTGATGTTTATTATAAACAATCGAACAGACAAACCGAAACTTCACTGCCTATATCGATGAAAAGTATTCAGACATTTGTCAATAAGGATAAATTGTTACGTGTGCACCGTTCCATTTTCGTGAATCCGAAAAAAGTACTTAAAGCGCAAAAGAAAAAAGGCCCTGATTATGAATTGCTATTAGACGGATCAACGCAGGATAACGTAACGATTAATCTGGGGCGAAATTATATCGCAGATGTCAAAAAAGATTTTCCCCAATGGTTTTAGGGATTGAATTATGACGAAGCGGTAAAAAGTCTCAGAACCGTCATTCCCCGCGCTGAATTTGCGATGCTTTGAGCAAAGAACGGGAATTAATACGGTTCAATACAGGTTTTACTTATTAACAAATCTCATCCGAATTATTTCTATTACTTCTTTTAAAGTAATTTCGGTATTTTCAATTAACCTATAATCGTTATCGTGTTTATGATGTGGAAATCGAATCCAATTTGACTGATCAAGCAATCTCAAAATATCCATGCTTGACCTCTTCGATTTTTTTCTTAAACTCTTCAGCCATTTTCACATAAGCTTTCCATTCAATATAATCATTCCATTTGGAAAAATCTTCCTTTTCGGAAGTTTTAACATGGTGCTCGAAGACATTCCATGGCTGGTTGTATTTTCGCTCATATAATCGTACCTTCTCTCTTACTGTGTGCAACGTTGCTTGATAGTCCATCAATAGCCAAGTCGCAATCTGCTGTTTTTGAATAGTGATCATGTATTATCCTGAAATGGAATTTTTTTTTTATCTTTGATGAAGCTGTAAAAAGTCCCAGAAGCGTCATTCCCGCACTGAATTTGGTTTTATTAGATTCCCGCCTTTGCGGGAATGACAATTCGAATTAATGGGGTCGGACCAAGTTAAAATATTGATGTTATTTATCTTTATTGTTAATATTGGAATATTTTCACCTTTAAAATACTATTTAGCCTTTATTTTTTCATTCTAACGAATTTTTATAAGGTCAATTGTGAAGCTGCTTCGATCTGCTCTTCGAATCGCTTTTTCAATTCGGGCCAACCGGTCGGATTGCCGCCGCCGCATTGCGCCAAATCGGGCCTTCCTCCCCCTCTGGCGGAAATCGTCGGAGCCAATTCTTCAATCAGCCGCCCGGCGTTGAATCGACCGGAGAGATCTTTCGTTACGGCAATTAGAACGGAGATTTTCTCCTTTTTTATCTGTCCGAGCAGGATGATCCCCGAACTCAAGTGTTGCAGCAGCATATATGCCAACGACTTGAGATTCGCATCCTCTTCCACTTGCAAAATCAGCGTATCGACACTGCCGATCGGTTGTACCTGCGAGACGAATTTCTCCGCAGCGACCATCTGCAATTTCTTTTGTAGCGCCTCGATGGATTTTTCCCTCTCTTTGCTTTGCCTCTCCATTTGTCGAAAACGCTCCTCCACTTCCAACATCGGCACTTTGAGTCTTTGGGAGATTCCATCCAGCACGTTCAACCTAGATTGAGTCCACTGCAAAGCGGTCGACCCCGTAACGGCCTCGATTCTCCGAATGCCCGACGCGATGGCCTGCTCGCCGACGATCGCAAACGGGCCGATATTGCCGGTTCTGCCGGTGTGGCAGCCGCCGCACAGCTCTCTGCTGGAGGAGCCTGCCGTTAAAACGCGCACTTCGTCGCCATATTTCTCGCCGAAAATGGCCACTGCGCCGCTGTCCACTGCCCGGTCGAACGGCATGATTTCCGCCTCGACCTTTTCATTGGTTTGGATTGCTCGATTTACCAGCGCCTCAATGTCGTTCAACTGATCCTTTGTCACCTGGGCGTAGTGGTTGAAGTCGAAGCGCAGCTTTTCCGCATTGACCAGCGACCCGGCCTGCTTGACGTGCTCTCCAAGCACCGTGCGCAAGGCGGATTGCAGCAGGTGCGTCGCCGTGTGGTTGCGTTCCGTCCGCTCTCTTTGTTTGACGTCCACCGCCAGCAGGACCGGGCAATCGATAACGTCGATCTCTTTCCGGTTGCAGTTCACCACTTCGCCCTTTGCGATATTCAAGCCGGAAACCGGACTCTGCGTATCGTAGATTTTGATCCTGAATTCGTCGTGAACGATCTCTCCCCGGTCGCCCACCTGCCCTCCCGATTCCGCATAGAAGGGTGTCTCTTTCGCAACGACCTCGATCCGGTCTCCGGTTTTTATGGCATCGACGCGCACATTGTCCTTCAGCACCGCAGAAATTTTGGATTCGATTCGTTTGGAGTCCTGTCCTACGAAGGAGTTGCCCAGCCCCTCCTCCATCAGTTGCGGATACGCCTCGTTGATTTTCAAGGTGACGTTTTTGCCCTCCTGGGCCGTTTTGGCTCTCAGGCGCTGCTTTTCCATCTCGCTGTCGAACGCTTTGCGATCGTAGGTAAATCCGTTGTCCCGCAGAACGTCCTCCGCCAAATCCGCAGGAAAGCCGAACGAGTCGTACAGTTTGAAGATTTCGGCTCCGTCGGCTATTTTTTCCCCCGATGCGTTCAGCTTTGCGACAAGAGCGTCGAGGATTTTCATCCCTTGAAGCAGCGTAGCGTCGAACCGTTTCTCCTCCTGCCCCAGCAGGAGGGCGATATATTCTTTCGATTCGACTATTTCCGGAAACGTCTTTCGAACGATTAACGCAAGACCCTCCACTAGGTTGGAGAAGAAACCGGCTTGAAAGCCGAGTACCTTTCCGTATCTTGCCGCTCTCCTTACGATACGCCGCAGTACGTATCCCCTTCCCTCGTTGGAGGGAACGACCCCGTCCGCTATCAAAAAGGCGGAGGCCCGCAGATGATCCGCAATGACTCGGCAGGCGACGTCCCCCTCTTTCGACCTGCCGATTGCGTATCGGGCGGCGCCGGCGATTTGAATGACGATCGCGCCGAGGATGTCCGTTCCGTAGTTGCTTATGGTATTCTGTACGACGGATGTGATCCGTTCTAGTCCCATTCCGGTGTCGATACTGGGTTTTGGCAAGGGACGCCTGGTACCGTCGGGTTCCCGATTGTATTGCATAAAAACGAGATTCCAAATCTCCAGGTAGGTTCCGTCGTCCTCTTCGAGACATTGCTGGACGGATTTGCCTTCCGGCAACGGACGCAGCCGATAGTGGATCTCGGAGCAGGGTCCGCAGGGACCGGTTTCTCCCATCGACCAGAAGTTGTCCTTGTCTCCCAAACGTCCGATTTTTTCTACCGGCACGCCGATCGTATCGTGCCAAATGGCAAACGCTTCGTCGTCCTCCCTGTATACGGAGACCGCCAACTTCTCCTTTTCGAGCCGTAGATACCGTACAAGAAATTCCCAGGCGTACTCGATCGCCTCCTTCTTGAAATAGTCGCCGAAGGAAAAATTGCCCAGCATTTCGAAAAAGGTGTGGTGCCGGTGCGTCCGCCCGACATTTTCCAAATCGTTGTGCTTTCCTCCGGCCCGCATGACTTTTTGAACCGTCACCGCCCGCTTGAATTCCGGCACTTGATTCCCCAGGAAATAGTCCTTAAACTGATTCATTCCCGCATTGGTAAACAGGATTGTGGGATCGTTGTGCGGAACCAAAGAGGAGCTTCTGACATGCTTGTGCCCGTTCGATTCGAAATAATCGACAAATATCGCTCTAATTTGATCGCCGGTCATGGACGGCTCCGTTTCTCTCTGTTTTGGGTCAATGAATCGAGTTTCCCGCACCCCTCCCGTAACGAAACCTCTCCGTTCCGGCAGGGCCGTTTCATTGTCCCGTGAAGTGCCCTTCGTTTTCCGATCCGAGAAGGCAAAAATGGCCGATCGTCCCGCTATATTCCTCGACCGCGACGGAGTGCTGATTCACGAAGTCTGCTATCTTTCCGATTTGCGGGAAATCCGTATGTACGAAGACGTTCCTTCCGGTCTGAAACGACTCAAGCGGTCCGGCTACAAACTGATTGTGATAACGAATCAATCCGGCGTTGCGCGGGGATACTTTCGGGAATCCTTCGTCCATCGATCCTTCGAGAAGATTAACCGCATTCTTGCCCAGGATTGCGTGCAGCTGGATGCCATGTATTACTGCCCTCACCATCCGGATGGGCGGAGGCCCTACAAAATCCGCTGCGACTGCCGCAAACCCGAACCGGGAATGATTCGGGCGGCCCGTAGGGAGCATAACATCGATTTGGCGCGCTCCTATATGTTGGGCGATAAGATCTGCGACATCGAATTGGCGCTCAACGCCAATGTAAAGGGGATACTGCTGGAAACCGGATTCGGCAGTCAACAATCGGCTCGGGTCGGCTCCAGGTTTCCGAAAACGCCAATCTTTCCCAATTTCTCGCAAGCTGTCAATTTTATCCTAAAGGAGACACAACCGTTGGATGGCGCAAACGGGAAAGGCTCTTGAGAGTTAGCAGGCGTCGGGCGAGGATGGCGGGAAAGGGCCTCCCTCAAATCGCTATCCTTTTTCTGACGACCGGCACTTTCAACTTCTGGCCGGATTGCAAGGCGCCGAAGTTGAGATCGCCGTTGTACCTCTTTACCAGCCAAAGCGGCAGCCCGAAGACGGATCGGCAGAGCGACCAGATCGTTTCCCCCCGTTTGATCGTATGGATTTGCAGCCCCTCGACAGTATAGACGGATGCAAAGTCGTCCTGAATCTCTTTGTGGTACTCGTACCGTTTCCCCTCGAACTCCTCTCGGTTCGACAAATAGAGCGGAATGACCAGAGGACGATCCATTTTGATCTTTTGCCGAAAGGGAATTCCGTTGACTTTTCTGATGAATCGAGCGGAGGTGCCCAACCAGTGGGCGTAATGTCCGACCGTCTCCCCCCCTTCGACTTTGATCACTCCATACAGTTTCCCCTTTTTGCGGAACTCCTTCCTCACCGCAAGGCTTTCGGCGACGACAGTACGAAAACCGAGATTGTAGGGTTCCGGCCCAAGCCCAAACCGATTCGCTGCCACCCGTCCATCCCCTTTTTTTTCTTTCGCAGTGCTGACGCTCCCGGCCTTCCGCAAAGCGATACGCTCCTCCTTTCGGGACTTTTCAAGAGCTGCCAGCAAAATCTCCGTCTCCTTTTCGGTGGGGATGCGCAATAGCTGTCCGGCATAGATTTTTGCCCAGCGGTCGAGCTGGTTCGCCATGATGATGCTTTGCTGCGAAACTCGCAGTCGTCTGGCAATTCCACCGACCACCTCCCCTTTCCGCACGCGGTAGAAACGAACGCGCTTTTGTCTCTTTCGAAACATTTTCTTCGGCATCCGTTCCGCCAGTTTTGCGTATCGCGGCAGATCGGGAAGTCGAAGCTGGTACCCCGCCGGAATGAATTTCTGCTCTTCGAAAATCGGCGGTCTCAAAGCCGGATTGAGGATTTTCAGGGTCTGTCTGCCGATCTTGAAATGTTTCATGATCTCTTTCGCCGAAACGAACCCCGGCATCGAAACCGTTCTTGACGGTCTTGGTTTGGCCAGCTTCAACGGGCCGAAGTAGCTCCTGTAGTTTTTGGCCACCTCTCTGGCGGCCAGGAATTCGGAATAGAAATTGCGCGAGGCGAATCCGAACAGAGATCCCCTGTACTTTTCGAAGATGGTTTGGTAATTGCCATGTTTTTTCACTGCCCGTCTCACTCCGTTCACGCCGTGATTGTAGGAGGTGATTGCCAGCGGCCAGCTACCGAATTTGCCATAGGCTCTCTTTAAAAATTTGGCGGCGGCGGAACTGGCAATAATGGGATCGCGACGTTCGTCCACGGCATAATCGACCTTCATAAACCGCTTGCCGGTAGAGCGCGTAAACTGCCAGATGCCCGCCGCGCCGAATTTGCTGTAGGCTCTATAGTCGTAGGAGGATTCCACATGGGGGAGGTAGGCCAAATCGACGGGTAGCTGGCGGTTTTTGAAAATAGTTTCGATCCGTTTCAAATAGGCTCCCGAATTGATCACTCCCTGCCGAAATCGATCCTTCTGCCCCTTTTGCAGTCTAATGCGGCCGATGGCTTTGGCGATCGCCTGCCGGTTCATATTTCGCTTCAAAAACAGTTTATGGACTCTTCTCTCTTCGGATGAGGCCGGTGCGCGACCGTTCGCCAGTCCCGACAGAATGTTTCGCCATTTCGTGCGTGCCCCCTTCACTCTTTTGCGGTTTTTTGCGCGGTCGCTGCGTTTCGCCGTTCCATCGAGGGGAATCACTTCGTAGACGATATCCAGGTGCAGGCTGTCGTGCAGAACTCCCTGTCGGGTGGTGTATTTCCCGTAAACGTCTCTCCAAAAGGCGACGTTGGCCGCAATGACGGGATATGCGGGAAACAGCTCCGCAGCCCGGATGCTTCCGGTCCCCTGAAGAACCAGGCAGGCGCATAGTGCGCTTGCCGTCAATAGTCTTCGAACCGCTTTGACGTTCATGAGATTTTTCCGCGTTTAAGGGAAGCCGCTGCTTCAACGGGCTGCTGCCGCTCTTTCGTCTTTCGGTACACTATTGTCCTATGATCGGCCAAATTTCAAGCAAAAAGACAAAAGCGCCTCCTCTCCGGTTTCCGAACGCGGTTGGCGTCGCGAAACAAATTCGCAATGCGGAGAAAAAAAAAGAGACAATTTTTTTCAAAAATCATAAGCTGTGTCTCGAAAACGAAAGGGAAAATTTGCGGATTCCTGATTTTTCCTTTAATGACGAAGCGGTAAAAAATCGAAAATTGCACGAATTGTCATTCCCGCCTTTGCGGGAATCTACAATCAACTGGTTTTATTGGATTCCCGCCTTTGCGGGAATGACAGTTTTGGGGTTTTTTGCCGGTTCATCCTTTCATAAAAAACCGAAAAAGGAGAAGAGATATGAAAAGATACGTTTGTTCGATTTGCGGTTATGTCCACGAAGGGGATGCTCCTCCTGCGGAATGCCCCCAATGCAAGGCGAAAGCCGAGAAGTTTATCGAACAGGCCGCTGGGGGATTGCAGTGGGCCGACGGACACACCATCGGCGTCGCCAAAGATGTCGATCCCGAAATTTTGGAGGGATTGCGGGCCAACTTCATGGGCGAATGTACGGAGGTCGGCATGTACCTGGCAATGAGCCGCCAGGCGGACAGAGAGGGGTATCCCGAAGTTGCGGAGGCCTACAAACGCATTGCCTGGGAAGAGGCCGAACATGCCTCCAAATTTGCCGAACTTCTGGGAGAGGTACTGGTAGCGGATACGAAGGCGAATCTCCAGGCGAGAGTCGATGCGGAGCACGGCGCCTGCCAGGGAAAAAAGGATATCGCTACCAAAGCGAAGCAACTCAACTACGATGCGATTCATGATACGGTTCATGAAATGTGCAAAGACGAAGCCAGACACGGCTCCGCATTCGCCGGTCTGTTGAAACGATACTTTGGCTAGCCATAGCGGAATCGACTGCCGTCAGATCCTCTGATCGGCAGTCTGCCGAAACTGTTTCGAGAGGAAAAAAATGGAAAGATATGTGTGTGTTCCCTGCGAATACCTGTACGACCCGGAGGTTGGAGATCCCGACGGAGATATCGAACCCGGAACCGCCTTTGAGGATCTGCCGGACGATTGGGTGTGCCCGGACTGCGGTGTCGGCAAGGAGGAGTTTGTGAAAGAGAGCGAGCAGTAGGCGGTCTCTCTCCGGCAATCCCCGTGGCAAGCGAAAGCGAGTCCGAATATCAATTGGCAGATATGGGCGGGACAGTTTACGACCTGGCGGTAATCGGCTCCGGGCCGGCCGGGGAGAAGGCCGCCCTGGAAGCCTCCTCGCTTGGAGCGCGCGTTGTCGTTATCGAAAGGGAGTGCAGTCCCGGCGGCGCTTCCGTCCTGACCGGAACCATTCCCAGCAAATCGCTGCGGGAAACCGTGCAGTATATCGGTTCGCTATCCCAAAGCGAAATAAGCGGTATCGACCCGCATCTTCGGCGCAAGGTGACCGTAAAGGAGCTGATGCACCGGAAAAACAGGGTCGTCGCGGATCGGGTGCGGAAAACTCTCGAAGCCTATAAAAACAACGGAATCGAGTACATTCGGGGCTCGGCAAGATTTCTGCGTCCCGACTCCATTGCCGTGCGCCGTACCGATAGCGGAGAGCCGCTGCGAATCCAAACGCGCAAATCCATCATCGCGGTCGGGACCCGACCCTATCATCCGCCGGACATTCCATTCGATCATACGACGATTCTCGACTCCGATTCGATTTTGGCCCTGCAGCGGATACCGGAGGAGATGTGCGTCTACGGCGGCGGCGTAATCGGCTGCGAGTATGCCTCCATCTTCGCCAAGTTGGGCACCGAAGTGCATCTGATCGACCCTCGAGGAAGGCTGTTGGATTTCATCGATTGCGATCTCTCGACGAAGCTGGTGGAGTTGATGAAGGAGTCCGGAATTGTTTTGCATTTGGGGGATCGCTACAAAAGGATTGCAACGGAAAACGGCCGGGTTCGGATCGACCTGGCGTCGGGAAGACGGTACGATTTCCCGATTCTCCTCTATGCCAACGGCAGACAGGGCCTGGCGGGAGGTCTGTCGCTGGAGAACTGCGGCATCTCCCTCAATCGCAAAAGCCAGTTGGACGTCAATCAAAACTACCAGACATCCGTTCCGACGATTTACGCCGCAGGAGATATTATCGGATTTCCGTCGCTGGTTTCCGTCGCCAACGAGGAGGGGCGTTTGGCGGCTTTGCATGCCGTATCCGGCAGGAGCGTGCAGCGTTTCGGATCGGATATTCCCAGCGCCATCTATACGATTCCCGAAATTGCCACCGTCGGCCCCGGAGAGGAGGAGTGCCGAAAGCGGGGAATCCCCTGTCTCACCGGAGTCTGCCACTTTCGGGACCTTGCCAGGGGATATATGATCGGCGAAAGAAACGGACTGCTGAAGCTCGTTTTTCGCCGCGACACGTTGGAGTTGATATCGGTGCATATCTTGGGGCAGTCGGCGGCCGAACTGATCCATATCGGGCAGGCTGTCATCGGCCACAGGGGGAAGATCGACTATTTTATCGACACCGTTTTCAACTTTCCGACGCTTTCGCTCGCCTATAAGGTTGCGGCACGAAATGGAATATGCAAGCTTGACGACTCCCGCAGAACGATTTCGGCCCATCACTGCAAATCCTAAGAATCTGCGGATTTGGTTCGCCCGCTTTTGGGCGAATCCCGTTGCAATAAACCGATCGGCAATCTCCCCATGAGCAGAAATTTCCGCCTGATTCTGCTGGCAACCATGACCTCCGCGCTTTTGTTCGGCTTTCTGCATCTGTTTTTTCCGGCCGACTATCCCTACGATTTTGAAAGACTCCATATTTTTCTGTTCAACCTCTGCTGCGGAGCGACGGTTCTGCTGTTCCACTCTCTGCCTAGGGATCTCTTTCACAGACGTATCGCCGTTTTTTTTCTCTTTTCTCTCTGCTATGCCGTTACGGCGTTTTTGAAGCTGTATATACCGGCCATTGCGATTTCGATTTTTCTGTTTGCCATTGTCGAATCGGTCCGCGTGAAAAAATTCTCCTTTTTTCCGAAGGAGTTTTTCGATACCTCTCCGGTTTCCGTCAAGTTCCACCACGCCGCTCTTCTTTGCCTGTCGATCGGGCTGCTCCTTTCCATTGCGGCAATTGTCAACGAGGAGTTCCATCCCTTTTTCCCCATGCATATGGTGCGTTTGAACACCTTTTTTCTGGGTTTCTCCTTCCCCATATCGCTCGTCACCATGTCCGTCATGTTTTCCTTTATGAAACGAAGCGGGGAGGGGGTATCGTTCTATTTGAGACTCTACAGCTTCTGGGCCATCAACCTGGGGGTGATCGTTTTCTTTGTGTTTATTCTTTTGGAGATGCCGCATGCGCAGGTCTTTATGTCCTCCGCACTGTTTGTCAGCGTCATATTGATATACCTGTTGTTTCGCAAATATGGCGACGAGAAACAGCAGAAGCATTTCCTCACCTCCGGTATGCTGTTTTTGGTAAGTACGGCGATAACCGGCATCCTGTACATTCTCTATCACTTCTATTTGGACTACGACGACGAGTTCGGTCGCTTTCTGCTTCGGTTTCATGCCTTTACCGCGCTCTACGGCTGGAATTTGAACGGACTGGCCATTTTGTGCCGCTACGACGATTTCCCCATCCGTCTGCATTCGCGTTGGGTGATTTCCCTGCACTGGGCGATCGTTTTGATTCTGGCGCCGATGGGATACTACAACCGGGC
>CAZLTI010000055.1:0-15251 GCA_964562335.1 uncultured Pseudomonadota bacterium
ATCCTTTAAGAGTTCCGGTTCCACTGCCCGTTTGTCAATTCCATCCCGCTTTTGTGACACATTTCGGCATTTTGCCTCTATATTTTTTTTGCAATAGGTTTTAGGTTGAAGTCTGTCGCAATATACAGGCGGCTATGCCGCGACGAATCTCTCCTGCTGTGCCCGCACGGACGCACCGTAGCGATTCGGAATTCGACCGTACTTTTCAAAAAAACCGAGGTGCCTATTCATCCGTCGCTCCCTGTCCTCCCCGTGAAGACTCTCTTCTGTCTGCTCTCTCTGCTTTTTTTGACCGGAAGGTTTCCGGTTTGGGGCAGCGGCAAAGAGCTAAAGCTGCAGAGTGTCGTTTTAAAACCGCTCTCTACCGAAAAATCGATTATCCCCGACTTCGAGCGGCACTCCTACGACATTCAGGATCCCACTATCGACGCGGACCCCTATCTGCCCGAGTTTAAGCTGCGCGATCCCGCTCTCCCCGAAGGCTTTTCCGTCAATATCGAACTGGACGGAGGGCTGTTTCGAGGCGACGAGGGGGTTATCGCATCCGGCATAACGGCCTTGGCAAAAAGGGAGTACGCTTTGGCCGGAAAAAAATTTCGCTCGATTCTTGACAAGTCGGGAGAATTCAAGGATTTGGCCACACTGTGGATGGCCCGCCTCGCATTCGCGCAGTCCAGATTCAAAGACAGCGCCCAGTATTTTTCCAAGCTGCATGGAGCGGAGCATATCGAACTTCGGCGGGAAGCCGTCTACTTCTCCTCGCTGATTCTGCTGAAAACCGGCAAACAGGACAGGAGCGCCCACTTTTTGCGCGATATCGGACCGCATCTGAAAAGGGACGACTGGGATATTCGCATCGGATACGCCTATCTCGTTTCGCTGGCGCTCCTGGAGCGCTGGCAGGAGGCGGAAAAATTTCTGGAAGATTTCGAAGGGAGGAGCATCAGCCATTCGGACCGATACTACAAAATCAAGGAGATCGGCGGTTTGATCCACCACGCGCTGGGAAACTACGACCGCAGCAGAAGATACTTCGCCGATGCCGGAAGATACTACCCGCTGCCCGACTACCGTTTCGCCAGGAGCCGCAACATAGCATGGATACACTACGCTACCGGCAACTACGATCGGGCGCTTGCGGTTCTCGACGAAGAGCTGCGAAACTATCGCGGAAGACACCGGGACGAACTCCAATATCTTAGAATCAGCTGCCTGGCTCGAAAAGAGGAGTGGAAGGAGGCGGAGGCGGCATTCGGCGGACTCTCCCCCAAATCGACCTTCTACATCCCGTCCGCATATCAGATCAGAACCCGTTTGAAGGGGCACAAGGAGTTCGGCGAACTGCACGGTAGGGTGATGGGGGAAAAGTACAACTTTCCAAGCATGAAATTCAACGTGGCCCTGCTAAACGGCAACTATTTTCTGCGCAAAAACGATCCGGCAAGCGCCGAACGGGAGTACCTACATGCCCTTTCCGTAAAAACCGCCGATCCGAATCGGTGGATCGGGCAGTACAACCTGGGTTTGACCTACTTGAAAAGCGGCAATTTCAGGGAGGCCGAACGGCGCTTCCAAACAGGTCTCGGCAATCTTCCGGAGCAGCGCAGGCCCTGGTCGCACTATCATCTGCTGTACTCCCTGTTTCGCCAGGGAGAATACCGGCGGTATCTTAAGCTGGAGAGTGAGGATTCGGCGGACGGGCTGAAACGGGAGCTGCGGTCGGAAATCCGCTTTATGAAAGCGATATCTCTGCTGCATACCGGCAGGGAGGAGGAGGCGATCGACGAGTTCCTGTATGTCTGGCGAGCCGAGAAATCGATGCCGGCTTTCGTAGCGGCGGTGAAGACGCTTTACAAGAACCGCCGATTTCGACAGCTCGTCCGTCTGGTCGAACAGTACCCCGAAGCGGAAACCGATCTCCTGTTCGGCTATCGGATCAAATCGCTGTTGGCTTCCCGGCAGTCTTCGAAAGCTCTGGAAGAGATCGAAAACAGAAAACTGACCGGAGACCGCCTTATCGCTCTCCGCCTGGAGGTGTGGTTCGCCAACAAAAGGTACGACAAGGTGATAGCGGAGGTATCTCCGCTACTGAAGCACACCGAAAGCGCGGAAAAAAGGCGTCTCTACTACGCAAGCCTGGGGGATTCCTACTTCAATCTGCAAAAATACGTCAAAAGCAAAAACCAGTATTACAGGGCTCTCGAACTGGCCGACGGCCCGAAAGAGAGAAGCCCCATACTGTACAATATCGTACTGGCGACCTATCTGTACCGGGACTACGCCTCCTTCGAAAAGGAGATCGACCGGACCCTAAAGAGGGAGGAGCTGCTGCCGGACACCAGATTTCGCCTTACCGACCTGCTGACCGACCACTACATCCGCAACGGCAGAATCGAATCCGCCGATTCGGTTCTGGAAAGCTACCTGCAGCGCTTCCCGCATCGCAAAACGGAGCTTTGCAACAAGCGAATAACGCTGCATTACGACAGCGGAAACTACGGAAAATGCTTCTCGCTGGCGCAAAGCCCAGTAGAGGGCGAAACGGAATTTCAAAGAAGGGACCGGACCATCCTTGCCGGATATTGCGGCAGGTCGCAGGAGGAGTCTCTCGCTGCGATCGACCTGATACAAAACGAACGGACAAAAGAGAGTCGGGAGTACCGAAGGGCGGAGTTGGACTTCGTGCTTTCACTGGCCTACTCCAACGTCGGGCAGTTCTCAAAATCCAACGAACTGCTGGAAAGCGGGAAAGAGAGTCGGCGAACGAAGCGGCAGATACTCGAATCGGACCTTCTGATGGCGGGCAACAGCCTTCGGCTCGAAAGTCCGGACGAGGCGGAAAGGGCGCTGGGAGACGTCAATCGATATCGGGAGAACCAAAAGTACGTCCCGGCCCTATACCTGAAGGCCGAAATCAAAAAGGCGCAGAAGGACTACCATCGGGCCGTCGGAACCCTGCTGCGAATCTACTATCGGCCCGAAACCTCCCCGCTCGAACGGCAGAGGATATTGCTTGCAATCGCGGAACTGTACCAGGAGGCAGGAACGTCGGACAAGGCCGCAAGCTACTTCGGGGAGATCGACTACAAGTCGATAGCGAACAGCACATCCCTTTCCAACCGATATGCGAAGCTGAAGGCCGCTCTGCAAAACCGGACGGACTGAACGGCGTCCGGGGAGCGTTTTCCTTCGACCGTTTCACGTGAAACAATCCGCGCATGAACGAAAGCCGGAAAGTCGTAGTCGTGACCGGCCCCACAGCCTCCGGTAAAACGGCGTGCGCCGTGCGCCTGGCAAAGAGCATCGGAGGGGAGATCCTCTCGGCGGACAGCCGCCAGGTATTTCGCCATATGAATATCGGTACCGGCAAGGACCTGGAGGAGTATGGCACGGTTCCCTACCATTTGATCGACATCCGCGATCCTGACGAGGAATTCTCCGTATCCGACTTTCGAAGATGCGCGCTTTTGGCCCTCCGTTGCATCCTGCGAAAGGGAAAGTATCCCATCGTCTGCGGCGGCACGGTCTACTACATCAAGGCGCTGATCGACAACTACCGATTCGACCATCCGCCGACGAACCCGCGCTACTCAGGACGACTGGAAAAAAGGGACCGGGAGGAGCTCTATGCCGCCCTGAAGGAGCGCAAACTATGGAACGGGCACCATTGGGAGCGGGACAGCAAAAGAAGAATGGCGAGAGCCATCGAAAAGGCGCAAACCGCCAAAAGGGGCAAGCCGGATGTCGAAGAGGAGTACGACTACCCCACCCGCATATACTATCCCCTTTTCGAGCGGAAGCAATTAAAGGAGAGGATCGGGCGGCGACTGCGGGAAAGGCTGCGGGGGGGGATGGTTGAGGAGGTTTCCGCTCTGCTGAATATGGGAATCCGCCGGAGCCGGCTTGAGCGGTTCGGATTGGAGTACAGGTGGATTCTGCGCCATCTTGAGGGAGAGCTTTCGTTTGGCGAAATGGAGCGGAAGCTTTATGTCGAAATCTGCCGCTTCTCCAAAAGGCAGTCCACCTTTCTGCGCTATTTGGAGAGGTCCGGCCACCGGCTGACTCCGTTCGGCTCCTTCGACGAACTGCTGACAGATGTGAAGCGTTGGATTGCCGAGCCGGGATCCTCCGGCGGCAGCCGACCGACCGCTCCGAAACACTGACGCTCCGACGCTTGGCGCCCCCTCGGACAGTCCCATTTCGGAAAAGACCACGGCATTTTCGACGGACCCTCTCTCTTCGGCAACCCTGCCGATTGCCAAGAGTTTAAAACGGCGTTCGATCTACCGACGAGAGAGCGCTCAAAACGGAACGTCGTCCTCGATAAAGTCGTCCGCACCCGTTGTCTCCTGCGTCTGGGAGGAGCTCGGCGGAGGCTCCTGAAACTGCCGGTTCAAGGGTTGATCCGACGTTCCCCCGTCCGTCGGAGGCTGCCGATACTGTGCGGAGGCCTGATCCGAAGGCTGAAGGGACTGCCGGCCCGGCTGCTCTTGCGCATAGTTTCCCTGACCGGAGGGCAGCCGATCCAGAATCTGCGAGTTGCGGACGACGATTTCGGTCGTGTATCTCTTGTTGCCGTCCCTGTCCAGCCACTCTCTTGTTTGCAGGCTTCCCTCGATATACAGCTGCGTTCCCTTTTTGCAGTACTGCTCCACGAATTCCGCCTTCTGGTTCCAGAACACCAGCCGGTGCCACTCCGTTCTCTCCTGACGATTTCCCTCCCTGTCGTTGAACCGGTCCGTTGTCGCCAAATTCACCGAGACGACGGAATGTCCGCCGGATGTTACCCTTTTTTCCGGGTCCTGACCCAAAAATCCGATAAGCATTACCCTATTTAAATTTCCCATAGTCTTCTTCTTTCAATTGATGTTAAGCCTCCCGACCACTGCCGGAACTGGGATCGCCGAAGCCGCGAGGCAAGCTGTTCCGCACGTTGTTGAGGTCGGCCAAACAGCTCCTGATGAGGCTGTCGAGATCCGGGTTGCCCGCTGCGTGTCTGCCGATGGCACGCTTTGCCTCTCTTTCCGAAAAGCCCAAGTTCATCAAAGCCGACTTCGCTTCGTCCGTCGGGTCCGCTTTGCCTTCCGTCCCATCCTGCCGGATGTTGCCCCCCTGCGGATGTTCTCCCCGGTCTCCATCCAGTTCCCAATCCTCCAGTCTTCCCTGCAGGTCGAGCACAATCCTCTGCGCCGTTTTTTTTCCTATCCCGGATACGCTCAGAAACGGCGTGAAATCGTTCTGCCGAATGGACAAAACGATCCGTTCCGGCGGTATCTGGTCGACGACGTTCAAGGCGACCTTCGGTCCCACACCGCTAACGGCCAGTAGCGTGGAAAACATCCGTCGCGACAAAAAGGACTCGAAACCGAACAGCCTGAGTTCGTCCTCCTTTACGGAGGTATATACTGCCAGTTCCCTCTCTTCGCCCACTTTGACGCCGAGCCGCCGAAACAAGCCGCTGCCGACAAGAACCCGATACCCGACATTGCCGCAGTTCAGAACGATCTCGTTTTCTTCCGTATGGACAACGGTGCCCTTCAGCCAAGCGATCATATCATTCCATCGCTCTTTGGGAAAGTAGACGGAAATCCATGGTATTGGCGAAGCAGATGGCCAGAGCCAAAGCATCCGACTCGTCTTCCGGCAGTTTTCTCCTTCGATCCAAATTCAGCAGCACCCGCACCATCTCCGCCACCTGTTCTTTGGAGGCGCGGCCGACACCGACAACGGCACGCTTCACCTCGTTCGGAGCAAACTCTCTAATTTCGGGGCCGGCCAGCCGCGCAGTCAGCAGCACCACTCCCCGTGCATGCCCCAGAATCAAGGAGGAGCGCGGATTGACGGAGTGAAAAATCTTCTCTACGGCAACCGCATGCGGCCGATTGTCGGCCAGAAAGCTTCCCAACCCCCGGTGTATCCGAAACAGCTTCTCCCCCAGATCCCTCTCCTTGGCAGTCGCGATCGTTTCGCTGCAAACGTATTTCAGCCTACCGTCGACCCGATCGATCAACCCCAATCCGGTGAATCGGCTGCCCGGATCGACGCCCAGTATCCGCACTCTAGTCCGTCCGTTCAGCCGAGTTGCCGCAGAACCTCGTCGCTGATATCAAAATTGCTGTACACGCGCTGCACATCTTCGTCGTCCTCCAACGTTTCGATAAATCCGATCACCCGATTGGCTCTGCCGAGATCCTCGATTACGACTCTATTGCGCGGAACCAGATCGATGGACGACCTGTCGATGGGTACTGCGTTTCTTTCCAAAACTCCCACCATTTCCGCATACTGCGAAGGATCGGTCTTTACGACAAACAGCTCCTCGTCGCTCGTTTCAATATCCTCCGCCCCGGATTCCAGCGCGTATTCCATCAGCCTGTCCTCGTCTATGGCGGATTTGCCAATTTCGACGATTCCAAGGCGGTCGAACATATACATGACGGAATTGGTCGCACCGATTCTTCCGTTGTGCTTGCTGAAAATCCCCCGGATGGAGGAGATGGTTCTGTTTCTGTTGTCCGTCAGGCATTCCACAATCACCGCGACGTTGTGCGGCCCGTACCCTTCGTACACGATAGTCTCCCAATTTTCGCTCCTGTCTCCCCCGACCCCCTTTTTGATGGCCTTGGCTATATTGTCGTTCGGCATGTTCACCGATTTGGCCAGACCGACCGCCGATCTCAGCCTCGGATTGGCATTGGGATCTTCGCCGCCTATTCTGGCGGCAACCGTTATCTCTTTGATTACTTTGGTGAAGGTCTTGCTTCTTTTTGCGTCTGCGGCACCCTTCTTATGCTTGATGCTGCTCCATTTGTTGTGTCCGGACATCGCCTGTTTTCTTTCCGATTGGGGATTGGAGAAAGGAGAGCACAATCTCGCCCTACGACACGATTTTGCCGACAAGATCGTAGGGATGGGCTTCGGTGATCTCGACCCGATGAAACTCTCCCTCGTTCGCCCGGCCCTCGTTGATCAGCACGGTGCCGTCCACGTCGATTCCCTGATACCGATTCCTGCCCTTCAGCAACAGATCGGTCTCCTTCGACCTCCCTTCTACCAAAACTTTTTGAATTTGACCAACCTGGGAGCGATTTTTCCCGAACGAGACGCTCTGCTGGGCTTCGAGCAACTGCCTGCGTCTTGCCTCCTTCTCCTTGTCGGGAATCGGATCGCCGTACTTCCATGACGCCGCATTGTCTTCCGCCGAGTAGCAGAAAACGCCCACATGGCTAAAATAGCCCGATTCGACGAACTTCAGCAGCCGGCCGAACTCCTCTTCCGTCTCATGGGGGAAACCGACAATAAACGTCGTCCTCAAAGCGACCGAATCGAAACGCGAAAGTATCGTCTCGACCAACCGCCGAATTTCCGACTCCCCGATTTTCCGGTTCATGCTCTTCAAGACCGAATCCGCAATATGCTGAAACGGCATATCGATATAGGGGACCAGCCTGGCATCGCCTTTCATCAGATCGAGAATTTCAAGCGGATAGCGGTTGGGATAGGAGTAGAATATACGGAGCCAAAAATCCGCGTCGCCGTCGCTCAAGATTCTCTCCAAAAGGCGGGAAAGATCCTCTCCCTCCTTCAGATCCCTTCCGTACGACGAGGAGTCCTGAGATATCAGGCTTACCTCCTTGACCCCTCCCGCAATCAGGCGGCGCAGTTCGCGGAGGATGCTTTCGGCACTTCTGCTTTTAAACGGCCCTCTCAATTTCGGGATGTTGCAGAAGGAGCACATATTGGAGCAGCCCTCCGCAATCTTCAGATAGGAGAGGTGGGGTTTGGTCGTAGGCACGCGATCCGCAAAGGCGTTATTGTCGGAATAGGCGGGCCTCTCTTCGAGCAGGTTCGTCCTTCCCCTCTTTTCGAACAGATCGTCTATGCAGGTGGCAATTGCGGTGTAGTCGCTGGTACCGATCAGGCCGTCGATTTCCGGAATCTCTTCGAGCAGCGAACCGCGATAGCGTTCGCTCAGGCATCCCGCGACGACGATCTTTTTGCAGGCCCCCTCTCTTTTGCAGGCGGAGAGCTGCAGAATGCGGTCGATGGATTCGCGCACGGCGCTGGTCAGAAATCCGCATGTGTTGACGACAATCACCTCCGCCTCGTTCGGGTCGGAAGAAAAGCGGAAGCGGTTCGCCGCCAGCGTGCCCATCATGATTTCGGTATCCACCCGGTTCTTTGCGCAACCCAGCGTTTCGAAGTACACGCTTCTCTCCATGGCCGGCCGTCTCACAAGGCAATGTTCAATTCGGGGTGTCGCACCAGCAGACATTCGGCCCAGGCTATATCCTCCCCTCTTGTGATCTTGATGTTGCTCTTTTCACCCTCGACCGTTTCCACGCGAAATCCTTCCCTCTCCAGATAGGCCGCATCGTCGGTCAGTTGCAAAGAGAGCTGCCGTTCGGAAAGGAAGCAGGTTTCGATCATCTCCTTTCGGAACGCCTGCGGCGTCTGCGTCAGAAGGAGAAGCGACCGGTCGACCACCTCCGTCCGCTCCCCATCCCTCCGCCTTACCGTATCGTCCACCTCGATAACGGGAATGGCAGCCCCCACTCTTTTCGCCGCATCCGCGAGACGGTCGATCAGCCGCGAGGAGACGAAGGGTCTTGCTCCGTCGTGGACCAAAACCAGATTCGACGGAACGCGGTCCAGCAGATAGCGCAATCCGTTCCTGACGGAATCCGCACGCCGCAACCCGCCATGGACGACGGCTGCAATTTTCCCCAATGCGCCATATCGGCGCATCATCCTTCCGAACTGCCGCTCCTCCTCCCTGCGTACGACAACGACGATCCGACCGACCGACCGGATGCCGTCGAGGCGGTGCAGGGTTCGGTAAAGCAGCGGTATTCCGTCGATTTTTGCATACATCTTGTTTAGCCCCAAGTCCGCTCTTTTGCCGGAACCTGCGGCAGCGACTACGATGTCATTTCCTTTCTGCATAGCGTGCGGGGTCCGCTGGAACTCCGGACATAGGGACCACTGCGATCGGGGTTGCCGCCCCACCGGAAAGATTGTCGAACCGGCATATGTTTCTATTGACAAATGCCGCAACCCGTTGCTAGCAGTTGTGCGACAAACAGCTTCATCTCCTTGCAACCCGTTGCAAACCTATTTCGAGTCACGTTTCAGCCGCTCAAACCCACGATGGAACACGGAACCGCGCCGGCGGGCGAAGTCTTCAATTTCGGATTGCTGCACCTCGAATGGACTACCGCACTTTTTGTTTTCGCCGTATTCGTTACGACAGCCTACCTGCTGAACAGGCTGCTGTTCAAGCCAATTCTGCGCACCCTGGAAGCAAGAAGGGAAAAACTGGACAGGAACGAAAACGAGGTCGAAAGGCTGCGCTCGGCTGTCGAATCCTCGGAAAAGGAGATCGAGAAAAGACTTTCCGACATTGCCGGGAAAATGCGCACGGCCCGTGCGGAGGCGCTGACAAGCGCAAAAAAGGATGCCGCCAGGATCGTGGAGCAGGTGAAAGCTTCCGCATCGGAAAGGCTGGAGGCAGGGGAGAGGGAAATCGCAGAGAGTCGACGGCAGGCGATGGACCGTGTCGCGGGTCTCGCCGAAAACCTGGCGCAACTGATTCGAACGAAGCTTCTGGCGTAAGAGCATTCCACCCAACATTTCGGCAAACGGGGCTTTATGACAAAAATCATTGCGGCTTTGGCAGTTTTTCTCTGCGTCACTACCGCAGCATCGGCGGCATCGACCGGCGGAGGAGAGGGAGACTATCTATTTAGCTCCATCATGGGCCTCGAGACGAGGGACTTTCTGTTCAAGTGCTTCAACTTCGCCATTCTCCTCTATCTTCTTCACAGATTCGCCAGAAAGCCCATCGTAAGCATACTCGCTTCGGTCGCAAAAAAAACGAAAGAGACCATGGACTCCTCGGAGATCAAGTTGAACGACGAGAAGTCGAAACTGGCGGAATATCGACGGAAGATCGCCAACATCGAGGAGGAGATAGTGGAAATGCAGGAGCAGTCGTCGAAGGCCATAGAGGAGGAGAAGCGAAAAGCGATCGCGGAGGCGGAAGAGACGGCAAAAAAGATCGAACGGCAAACGCAAGTTCGGATCGAGCAGGACCTTCTGCAGGCCAAGATGGAGGTCCGCGCCTTTTTGGTTCAAGAATCCGCCAAATTGGCGGAACGGCTCATCGCCGAAAAAATAGACGGCAGCGAACAAAAAAAGCTGATTTCGGCATACACCGACGCCATCAAGGACGTCGCACGGATTTAGAGGAGACATGAAAGGTGGCCCCGTAGGAAAGCGCTATGCCAAAGCCCTGCTGAACCTGGCCGGCGAGGAGGGCGGCATAGAGACCATTGGAGAGGAGATCCGGGAAGTTGCCAGACACTACGAGGAGAACGCTTCCCTACGCAATGCGATCCTGGAACCGAAGCTGAGCAAGGAAAGGAAGACGGACATAGTCGACGAGACTACCGAGAGATTTGCGGAACTGGTCAATCGCTTCTGCCGCTACCTCGTACAGAAGGATCGTTTTCAGATCATTGCCGATATCGCTTCGGCATATGCGGCCCTAGCCAGCCGAAAACTCGGAAAGGCTACCGCGAAGATCGTCACCGCCCGCGAACTGGACGCTTCCGAGCAGGCACGGCTGCGCAAACGGCTGTCGGACTATGCCGGCAAAGAGATCGCACTCTCCGTCGAAGTCGACAGGTCGATATTGGGCGGGGCAGTTACCTCAATCGAAAGTTTGGTTCTTGACGGCAGTATCAAAAATAGGCTGCACCTGATCCGAGAAACTATATCCAAAGGAAACTGAAATATGAAAATCAGAGCTGAAGAGATCAGTGCCATTATTCAAAAGCAGATCGAAGAGTTCGATTCGAAGGTGGAAGTGAAGGAGGTGGGAACCGTTCTTACCACCGGCGACGGAATTGCGCGCGTTTACGGCTTGGACCAAGCCATGGCGGGCGAACTGGTCGAATTTCCGGACGGTACGCGGGGCATGATTCTCAACCTGGAGGAGGACAACGTCGGCATCGCGCTTTTTGGCTCCGGCGAATCCATCAAGGAGGGAGATCAGGTGAAGCGGACCAAACGCATTACCGAAGTGCCGGTCGGCGAGAGCCTGCTGGGACGCACCGTAAGTCCGCTGGGCGACCCCATCGACGGCAAGGGCCCCATCCATAGCGACCAATATAAGCGGATGGAAGTGATCGCACCCGGAATCGTTTCGCGAAAATCCGTACACGAATCGATGCTGACCGGTTTGAAGGCGGTCGATGCGCTGGTGCCGATCGGCAGAGGACAGCGCGAATTGATCATTGGCGACCGGCAGACGGGAAAGACGGCCGTCGCCCTGGATACGATCATCAGCCAGAAGGGACAGGGCGTCAAATGCATCTATGTGGCCATCGGCCAAAAAAACTCGACGGTAGCCCAGGTTGCGCAGAAACTGGCCGAATTCGGCGCCATGGACTATACGACGATCGTCTGCTCCTCCGCCAGCGAACCCGCTCCTCTGCAATTCATCGCTCCCTATTCGGGCGTCGCCATGGCGGAGTACTTTGCCGAAAAGGGAGAGGCCGTACTGATCATTTACGACGACCTTTCGAAACAGGCGGTAGCCTACCGACAGCTTTCGCTGCTCCTGAGAAGACCGCCGGGACGCGAGGCCTACCCGGGCGACATTTTCAACGTCCACAGCCGACTGCTGGAAAGAGCATGCAAACTCAGCGACAAGCTGGGAGCCGGCTCCATTACGGCGCTTCCAATTATCGAAACGCAGGCCAGCGACGTATCGGCATACATCCCGACCAACGTAATATCCATCACGGACGGCCAGATTTTCCTGGAAACCGAACTCTTCAATTCCGGCGTGAGGCCCGCCATCAACGTGGGCATCTCCGTATCGAGAGTAGGAGGATCGGCCCAGGCGAAAGCCATGAAACAGGTGGCCGGAAAACTGAAGCTGGATATTGCCCAATACCGGGAAAAGGCGGCATTCGCCCAATTCGGTTCGGATCTGGACGAAGCGACGCGGAGGCAGCTGGCAAGAGGCGAGCGCCTGGTGGAAATATTGAAGCAGGATCAATACAGACCTATGAGGATGGAGGAGCAGGTAATCAGCATATATGCCGTCTCCAACGGATATGTCGACGATATCGAGGTCGACCGAATCGCCGAATACGAAAAGGAACTGCGGACCTTCATGAAACGCAAATACAGTAGTGTCGTCGAAACAATCGAAAAGGATCGGGTTCTCAGCGACGAAACGGAATCCAAACTCAAATCGGCTTTGGAGGAGTTTGCCAAAGACCTGGCCTCGTAATCTCAGCGGATCGATCGGGCGATATGGCAACGTTAAAGGATATCAAACTGCGGATAGACAGCATAAGAAACACCCAGCAGATTACCAAGGCAATGAAGATGGTGGCCGCATCCAAAATGAGGAAGGCCGAGGAGAACATTGTCAAAGCAAGACCCTACTCCGAAAAGCTGGGAGAGATCGTTTCCAATCTCGGCGGCGGAACCGAGGATTCGACCCATCCACTATTGGAGCGGCGGAAAGGAGGGAAGGCCGTCGTACTGCTGATTACGACCGACCGCGGACTCTGCGGCGGTTTGAACAACAACCTCTGCAAAGAGCTGATGCGGTACATGCCGGATCATGCGGAGGAGTTCGAATCCGTCGAGCTGTTCGCCTTCGGAAAAAAGGGCGGCGAGTTTTTCGCAACGAGGAGCTACGACGTGGCGGAATCGTACCGGGACCTCAAGGAGTCGGCAATGGCCAAGACTCTTGCGGAGAGGGTGCGGGAATTGATTCGGCGGTACGAGTGCGGAGAAATCGACCGACTGTACGTAGCGTATAACCGGTTCAAGAACGTCATTTCGCAAAAACCCGCCATCCAACGGATACTGCCGGTAGAGGCCCCGGAGCGGGAGGCGTCGGCGGAAGAGGTAAAGTTTCTCTTCGAACCGAATATCGAAACCGTTCTGGACTCCATTCTTCCCCAATATGTCGAGAACCGGGCGCATACCGCCCTGCTCGACAACTACGCCTGCGAGCATGCGGCCAGAATGACGGCAATGGATGCGGCGACCAACAACGCCGCAGAGCTGATCGACAAACTGCAGCTACAGTACAATCGAGCCAGGCAGGCGGCGATTACGTCCGAACTTATCGAGATTATTTCCGGCGCGGAGGCTCTTTGAACAAGGCTCCGGGTTTTAACTAGCCAAGGCACCCCTAAGATTTACTAGAGGCCCATTTATGAACAAAGGAAAAATCATACAGGTGATCGGTCCTGTCGTCGACGTCGAATTTGAAGGTGGGAATCTTCCAAAAATTTTGGATGCCCTGACAGTCGAGTTCGAAGTGGACGAAAAGAAAACTACGCTTGTGCTTGAAGTGCAGCAGCATCTCGGAGAGAACACCGCCCGAACGGTGGCCATGTCTTCCACCGACGGTCTGGTAAGGCAGATGGAGGCGACCGATACCGGGTTGCCGATCAGAATGCCGGTCGGCGACGGAGTTTTGGGAAGAATTCTGAACGTGACCGGCGATCCCGTCGACGAGATGGGGCCGGTAGAGGCATCCGACATGTGGCCCATTCATCGGGATGTTCCCACGTTCGCCGAACAGGACACGTCGGCGGAGATGCTGGTCACCGGAGTAAAGGTGCTGGATCTGATCTGTCCGTTTCTCAAGGGTGGAAAAATCGGTCTGTTCGGTGGGGCCGGCGTAGGGAAAACCGTTGTCATCATGGAGATGATCAACAACATCGCAACCCACCATGGGGGATACTCCGTATTTGCCGGAGTGGGAGAGAGAACCCGCGAAGGCAACGATCTCTGGCAGGAGATGAAGGAGTCCGGCGTGCTCGGCAAGACCGCCCTGATCTACGGGCAGATGAACGAACCTCCCGGAGCCCGTCTGCGCGTCGCGCTCTCCGGTCTGACCTGCGCGGAGTACTTCCGGGACGAACAGGGTCAGGACGTACTGATGTTCATCGACAACATTTTTCGGTTTACGCAGGCCGGCTCGGAAGTTTCCGCTCTGCTTGGACGCATTCCGGCGGCAGTCGGCTATCAGCCGACCCTTTCCACGGAGATGGGTGCCTTACAGGAACGGATCACCTCGACCAAAAAGGGGTCGATCACCTCCGTACAGGCGATTTACGTACCTGCCGACGACCTGACCGATCCGGCGCCGGCTACGACATTCTCCCACCTGGACGCAACCTGCGTGCTATCCAGACCCATTTCGGAATTGGGCATATACCCTGCGGTCGATCCCCTGGACTCTACGTCGAGAATTCTCAATCCGCTGGTCGTCGGAGAGGAGCACTACAACATTGCCGAAAGGGTGAAAAACGTTCTCCAGCAATACAAGGACCTGCTGGACATCATCGCCATTTTGGGTATGGACGAACTTTCCGACGAACAGAAGCTTACGGTCGAGCGCGCCCGAAAGGTTCAAAAGTTCCTTTCCCAGCCGTTCTCGGTAGCGGAGGCGTTTACCGGACGCAAAGGCGTCTACGTGGAAATCGAAGAGACCATCAAGGGATTCGGGGAGATTCTGGACGGCAAGCACGACGACATCCCGGAGCAGGCATTCTACATGGTCGGTACGATCGAAGAGGCTCTCGAAAACGCCGCCAACTTCCAATAGAAGAGCTATGGCCCAACGTCTAACACTGGAAATCGTAACGCCCGAAAAGGTGATGCTGAAAACGACAGCCGACTATGTGACCCTGCCGGGCATGATCGGCGAGCTGGGAATATTGGCTGGACACATCCCTCTTCTCACGAGTCTGCAAAGCGGCGTACTGCGCTATAGATCGTCCGGGACGGAAAGCCGCTTTGCCATCCACCATGGTTACGCCGAAGTACTCGACGACAAAATCACGGTTCTTGCCACAAAAGCGGAGGCCGGAGAGGACATCGATGCCGAAGCCGCCAAAGAGGCTCGGCGCAAGGCGGAGCAGGAACTGGCGGATGCGATAAAGGGATCGGCCGACGCCGAGGAGATCGAAAGAGTGCTAACGTCGATTACGACGGAGAATACTCGCCTGGAGACTGTCGAATAACCACGCCGTTGCTCGCCAAACCGATTCCCCTCCACTGCTGCGTCGCCAGCCGGAATAATCCAAACGGATGGATGAAAGACAGCCGCCGGTGAAAATGACACTCTTTGCAACCATTCGTTCGGGAGACATGCCATGACTGCCAGTACCCAGTTTGCCGTCAAAACTTCGGCTCATGCTACGCTG
>CAZLTI010000056.1:0-15202 GCA_964562335.1 uncultured Pseudomonadota bacterium
TCGGACGGAAGGTTGGTCCCGAAAGGGCTGGAATCCAGGCAGAAGCCGTGGCGGAGAGCGGCGAAGCGCCCGCACCATTTTCGATATATAACGAAAGAGATCAAGAGAGATCACTATGGAAAGGAATTTGTGGAAAGCCAAGCAGGAGATGTGCGAAATCGGGCACCGTATCTGGCTGAGGGGATACTGCTCCGGAAACGAAGGGAACCACTCCATACGGATCGGACCCGATCGCGTTCTGTGCACGCCGACGGGCGTTACCAAAGGTTTCCTGAAACCGGAAATGATCCGTCTGGTGGATATGAGGGGGAAGCACCTAGACAAGGACGGAAGCACGTATACCCCTACCAGCGAAGTGCTGATCCACCTGGAAATCTACAAAAAACGGGAAGACATCAAAGCGGTCGTCCATAGCCATCCGCCGCATGCAAGCGCTTTCGCGCTGGTGGGTATGCCGATTCCCGAAGGAATCCATCCCGAAGCGGAAGTATTTCTCGGCCGAATTCCCTTCGCCAAATTTGCCATGCCCTCCAAAATGGCGCTGGCCGACAGCATCGTGCCGCTCATCGAGGAGGACACCAACTCCATCATTATGGGCAATCACGGCGTCGTCTGCTTCAGCCATTCCCTGGAGGAGACCTACTACAAACTGGAGATCCTCGACTCCTACTGCAAAGTACTGCTGTTGGCGCGTCCCTTGGGAAAACCGAAATTGCTGACGAACGAACAGATGAAAGAGCTGCTGGAAGTGAAGGCCTCCTTCGGAGGCAAAGACCGGAGAATGCAATGCATCGACGAAGGGTGCGCGCAGAGACAGGCGGAACCGTTCCTCAGCTCCTACGACAGAGCCCCGTCTGCCGCCGATGACGCCAACGGGAATGCCGCCGATCGGCTGAAGATTTTGGTGTCCGAAATCACCGATCAGGTATTGAAAAAAATCTCGCCAAGTTAGATAAATCGGGTCGACCCCTTTCTCGACCCCGACCCCCTCCTCACGGTTTCAAAACAAATTTGCCGACCAGTTGACGCTGCTGGCTGGCTATGTTCGACAGGCTGTCCGATTCCGATCGGACCATTTCGATGCCCTGCATGGTTTTCACCGTGGCACTATTGACGTTGGTGATATTTTTGGCGATTTCGTTCGATCCCTTTTCCATTTCCGCAGCATTTTTGGCTACTTCGCGAGCGCCGACGTTCAGATCTTCCGCCAAGGATGCAATCTCCTCGATACCCTGTGACGTTTCTACGATGCTCGTCTTCATGGCATTGGTGGAAACGGACTGATTTTCGGTCAGATCCGAAATCGCCTTCGAGGATTCGTTGATGGTATGAATCACCTTCGACATTTCATCTATCAAACGGACCGACTCATCGGTATTGTCCTGGATGCCGGTAATTTTCACACCGATCTCCTCCGCAGCTTTGGTGCTTTGTTTGGCCAACTCCTTTATTTCGTTTGCCACGACGGAAAATCCCCGACCTGCCTCACCGGCCGAAGCGGCCTCGATGTTGGCGTTCAGTGCCAGCAGATTGGTCTGTTTGGCTATCTCCTTGATCATTTCCGTCACGGCTCCAACCTCTCCGGCAGCCTGGCTGAGAATCTTGATCGAGGAGATTGTCTCCTTCGACATGTTTTTGGCTCTATCGGTAATTTCATGTGCCTGCTTGGATTTTTGCGCAACATTTTCGACGGATTTTGCGATCTCCCTTACGGTAGTCGAAATGCTTTCCGTATTTTGCGACATCTGAGTCGAGCCAGCGGCAACGGAACCGATATTGGAGCTCATCTCCTCCGCACTGTTGGACAGTGTGGAGATGCTTGCGGTCATCTGCGCCACCGAACTTGCCACCGTTTCCGTCTGACCGTTGATATCCTGAGACAAATCGGTCATATCGGCGGAGATATCCGTCAGTTTTTGCGAGGTGTTTGCCAACGCTTTCGAGTTTTCGACGAATTCGCTAAATATCTTGTTGAAATCATCGGACATATTCTGAAACGCAACTCCCAAAACGTCGTTTTTCGAAGCGAGCTTTACGGTTTTCGTGAGATCCCCTTCGGCGATTTTTTTGGCCAGCTCCGCCCGCTCCTTCAAAACGGCGTTCATACGGACCATGTCGGCAAACAGTCCGGTAGCCCTCCCCTTGACGCTTCTCAAGTCGATATCCAGATCTCCGAGCGAAATCTTTCTGGCCATCCGAGCCATAATGTCGGGTTCGCCGCCCAAAGGTTTGATGACGATTCTGGCAATAACCACCGCCAGGAAAAAGGAGACGGCAACTCCGGCCACCATAAAGACGATGATGATATAAAAGCTGTTTTCGGCCACTCTCTTTGTCTGCTCGAAGTTTCGATTCGATTGCGATTTGATTTCGGCAATCCGATTCTCCACTACGGCAATAGCCCGGGTGAAAAGATCGAGGTTCACTCCCTGGGCGATTTCCGTGGCGGACTCCTTGTCGTAGTTGGTGCTCAGTTCGACGATTTCGGCACAATTTTCCACGAGCAGCTTCCAACTCTCCTGAAACCGACGCAGGGAGGCAACGTGCCGATACAGCCGTTCGTCCCGAAGCAGACGGATAATTTCGATGTTTTTCTCCCGCAGTGCCGCCGCAATCTCCTCCATTCTCTGTCGATCCTCTTCGCCCAGATGTTGAAAGAGAATCAGACGGTATTGAAGCAGAGTCCGATTTAGCTCCTCCATCCGGCTCAATGGAATCAAATCGTCGTTGTAGATGTTTTCCGATATCCGATTCATCGACTTTATCTGCCACAATCCTACGATGTTGTTGCAGACAAGCAGTGCCGTCATCGTGAAAAAGGCCAAAAGGATTTTCGAGAAAAAGGTGATTTTTTTCTTTCGCAATCCTGGAAGATCAAAGAGGGTCGTTTTTTTCATGTCGTCTTTTTCGGAAAATATCCGATATCCCGCTTTCCCGCATTTTCGGCAGTCTGCGGTCGTTCGATGCTTCGCAACGGAGAGAGCCGTTCGGCAGGCGGCAGCGCCCGCACGGCGCGACGATTATAGCATGGAATCCCAAATGGACTTGTCCGCCGCCCTGTAGCCCGACGGCGTAACATAGCTCAACACTACCAGGTCGGACCCCTGATTGCCGTTTTTCGTGAAGTCGATGGCCAATCCGCCAAGATCGAATTTCGAGACCTTCACCCGTTTCATCAGATTGTCCCTTGTCAGTTCGCCGGGAATATCGTTCAGTATCTTCAGGATCATCCTGCCCACGATATATCCCTCCAGAGAGACAAAACCGAAGTGCCTTCCGAGTTTCGATTCGGCTTCCCGCACGATGGGCAGATTCGACTCCAAAAGCGGAACGACTTGCGTCATGACAACCCGCTCGGTGGCCTTGTACTTTTTCAGGTCCCGCAGGAAACTGTCCGCTCCCGTAAAGGAGACACCGGTGACGATCCACTTCTCGCCTTTGGCTTTGGCATTTCTTACGAAATGGCCGATATTGGCGTAGGCGCCTACAGTCACAACCAATTTGCAGAGAGTCCCGGTCCGTTTCTCCCAGTTTTTCAGCGAACCGTAACCCGGACCGACGTTGTTAGAATTTCTCGTATACACGCCCACGGGGCCGATGTCGTTTCTTGCGGGATAGTCCCCCGACATTTCCATGATGACATCGTATGCGTCCAGCATGTTCCGGGGAGCGTTCGCCCTTTTCATCGCCATTTTGATGCCTGCCAGACCGGACATACCGTACCCGTCATTTTGCACATATGCGCAAATGTTCCTGGGAGCAATGCCAAACTCGACGGCGGATTCGATCACGGCGGCAGTCTCCTGCACATAGCTGGCACGATAGTTGACGATCGGACCGCCCTCTCCGGAACGCAGAATCTCCGCTCCCGTAAAAAACCCCACGGCCGGAATGTTGCGCCTCCTTAAAATGGGAAGCGTCTTCACGGCTGTCGGAGTTCCGACATTGCCGATCATCAGAAAGACATTCCGCTCTATCACCCTCTCGGTTGCGGCAACGGCCTTCGACGGTTCGTAAAAATCGTTTTCAAAAACGAACTCGACGGTTCTCCCTTTGATCCTCTCGCCCGCCAAGGCGGCCTCCAGTCCCATCTTCATTCCGACTCCCAATCCTTTCGCCTTCCCTTTCAGCGCAAGAACCGAACCGAAACGCACCACAGACTCCGAAACTCCCTCCTCCCCGGATGCGCTTCCGGAGATGCACAGCGCCAACAAAACAGAGACAAACACGATTTTCCGCTTCATTTTCCTTTCTCCCGAACCGCTTTGGATTGAATCGACAATGGGGGCGGGCCAACCGCAAAAGGGCTCGACCGCAGGGCGAGATTTGTTCCAACTGGCAGTTTCTAACTCATATCCGACGTTAAATACAACAATAAAATGAAACGTCCGAAGACAAATCCAAAAGGGAGTTTCCAACAACGGAGCCGCTGCTACCCGAACTTTCGGCAAGTCGTCGCGGCGTTTAACGGAAAGGGGGGAGGGGTACCGCCGTCTAGATCACCAGATTGCGTACGAAGTCGGAGAGCTGATCCAATGTGGCGCATTCGACCAGTTCGTCGCAGTAGGGTTTGTATTTCAACGTGACGTTGGTGCGGGTATACCAGTATTTCTCCTCTTCCGGATTCAGCCAGATGGTTCGGGCCACCTTCTCCGACATCCTCTTGAGATATTCGGCTTTCGGATCGTTCTGATTGTTCTGCCCGTCTCCGAGAACGATCAAGGTCGCGTCCCTGGTGAGGGAGGAGGAGTAGTTGTCCAAAAAGGTCTTGAAGGCGATGCCGTAGTTGGTGAGTTGGCCCAGCCCGATATGATGCTGCCTGACCGCCTTTTCCAGGGCCTTTTCCAACGAATGCTCCCTGAAGTAGTGGGATATTTCGTAGGTGCTGCGCACGAAGATGAAGGAGCGGATACGGGTGAACCGGTCCTGCAGGCGATACAGCAAAAGCAGCATCAGATGGGCGGCATAGGCGACCGACATCGATATGTCGCAAATCGCCACGATCTTTCCCTTTTTGCGGCTGGGCACCCGCCTCCTAATATCGAACGGAATGCCGCCGAACCGCATGGAGGAGCGAATGGTGCCCTTGATGTCGATGTGTCCCCTACGGGCCTTTTTCTTCTGCCGCGTAAGCGCATCCTTCAGTTTTTGGGCCAGCTTTTCCACCGCATCCTTAATTTTCTCATGCTCCTTGAAGGTCAGCTTGTCAAAGCTGATGGTGGAGACGGTGCGCTGCTTTTCCCACGGCATCAAATATCCGTGAATCGACCTTTTGCCACTCTTCTCCTCCATCAGATCGGCCGCCGCCTGCAGTTTGCTTCTCAGATAGTCGCCGAGGACCTCCCTGTTCTCTTTGGAAAGGTGGTAGGAGGCGCGGGTGAAATCGACAATTTTGTCGTTCAGGGCGGAGACCTTGCGGATCACCTTCTTTCGATCCTGCTCTCTGTCCCTGCCAAGCGACCGGAATTCGTCGTCCTGCTCGGAAAGGACGCTGCTTTCGTCCCCGCAAAGCTCCAGCAGGCCGGTGACGTCTCCCTCCAAATAGTCCGCCAGAATCCGGTCGGGAATTCCCCCCTCCTCCCTGATCCGCTTGACGAACTCGTCGATCTGCAATTTGACGGAAGACTCGATCTGCTCGAACCGGAGGGGGGTTTTGTCCTTGAAAAAGCGGTCGAACAGCTCCGCGAACTTGGAACGGTCGTCCGGTTTCGTCACGAAGCACGCCTGCAACGCAAAATAGAACTGCCGCCGGTCTAGGGGATTGACGAACCGGGTCGCTTCGATCGCATTGAGCAGCGACGAGGTTGCCACCGTCAATCCCTTGAACCGCAGGAAGCTCGAAAACTGCAGCATCGCGGAAATCAAGAGGCTCCTCCCAGGATTTTGTCGGAATTCTGAACGATTCGATCCATATCGGTTTTGTATTTGCTGACGATTCCCAGCGTCCGCCGCAAGTCGTCCGGCCCGATACTGTCTATATTGAGAGCCAGCAGAGATTCCGCCCAGTCGATGGTTTCGGAGATCGAAGGCTTCTTTTTCACGTCCAGTTTGCGAATTTCGTGTATCGCGGATACCAGCTGTCCGACCAGCTTCCGGTCCATGCCGGGCAGTCTGGACTGCACTATCTCCTCCTCCAGCCGCTGCGTGGGATAGTCGATAAACAGATGCAGGCACCGACGTTTTAACGCGTCGCTCAAATCCCGATTGTTGTTGGAGGTCAAAAAAACGATGGGGATATTTTTTGCTTTCTGGGTTCCGATTTCGGGAATGGTAATTTCGTAGGAACTCAAAACCTCCAGCAGATACGCCTCGAACTCCGGATCCGGTTTGTCGACTTCGTCGATGAGCAGAACCGACCGGTCGTCGGAGGAGATCGACTTCAAAAGAGGTCTGGGAAGAAGAAAATGCTCCGAAAAGAAGGCGCTCTCAAGCTCCCCCAATTTCTCGATGGAATCGGCAATGGAATCGGTTTTTGCCGTTAGTTCGGCGATCTTCTCCTTCAATATTTGCGTGTAGAGCAGCTGTTTGGCATATTCCCATTCGTAGATGGCTTTCGTCTCGTCGATACCCTCGTAGCACTGTAGCTGGATCAGCTGCATATTCAACGCTCTCGCCACCGATTTGGCAAGCTCCGTTTTCCCCACTCCGGCCGGCCCTTCCACCAAAACCGGTCTTTTCATCCGTATCGCCAGATAGACGATGGTCGACACTTCGGTCGAGGCGATATATTTCTCCCGGCTCAATAGAGCCTTTATGTCATCCACTGAACAAACGGCAGGTTTCATATCGTTTTCTTTGCTGTTGTGCGGGCAAATGCCGCAGGATTCAAAGCCGATACCGGAACACGCGGCAAAGCGAAAAGCAAACCGAAATCTCTTCAGACGACTAAACGAATCCGGCGCAAAACACAATACAAACCGGAAAAATCGAGATCGAAACGGACCTGCGGAAACCTTTATTTATATTCCTTGACAAAAAATCGTCGAAACCCGATGCTAAAGGATTAAGTTCGTATATGCGATTTTTTCACGGAAGATTCTTCCTCCGTTTTCCACAACCGGTTTCCCTCACATAACACCATGACAGAACTGCGAGCCAATTCCGTTTTTTTTGCGGACGCGGATCGGAAGCTGGTTGCGGCATTCCGATCCAAAGGCGAATCGTCCGTTCCAAGAACGGCACATCTGCAGCCCGACGGCACTCCCCTGTTTATCAACCGTCTGATCTTGGAGTCCTCCCCCTATCTACGGCAGCACGCGCACAATCCGATCAACTGGTATCCCTGGAAACCGGAGGCCTTCGAGAAGGCGAAGAGCGAAAACAAGCCGATATTTCTGTCTATTGGCTACTCCGCTTGCCACTGGTGTCACGTGATGGAACACGAGAGTTTCGACAACATCAGAAACGCCGAACTGCTGAACCGGAGTTTCGTTTGCATCAAAGTCGACCGAGAGCAGAGACCGGATGTGGACCATGTATACATGTCGGCGGTGATGGTTTTTCAGCAGAACGCAGGATGGCCTCTCTCCTGCTTTCTAACTGCGGAAGGAAAGCCGTTTTGGGCAACTACCTACGTACCGCCGGACAGATTCGAAGGGATGTTGCAGATGACGTCCGACATCTGGAGGGACCAGCACGATAGACTGCACAGGCACGCGGAGAAGACGACGCAGGTGCTCTTTCACATGATGGCGGGATGGAACGGGTCGGACGCGATCGGACGCGAAACCGTCCGGCAGGCCGTAGACAAGCTGAAAGAGGAGCACGACCGGCAGAACGGCGGCTTCGGCCAGGCGCCGAAATTCCCACGGGAAAGCGCCCTTCTGCTCCTGTTGGAATCGGTAGTTTCCTCAAGGGACGAACAGGTTTTGGAAATCCTGCACAAAACGCTGGACCGTATGGCACGAGGGGGAATCTACGACCAGGTGGGAGGGGGATTCCATCGCTACACGACCGATCGGGCCTGGCAGCTCCCCCATTTCGAAAAGATGCTGTATAATCAGGCGCTATCCGGTCAAGTATACGCAAGGATGTACCGAATCACGCGGAATCCGTTTTACGGGCGCATCGCCAGGGAAACGCTGGACTATGTGCTGAGAGACATGACCGCTGCCGACGGCGGTTTTTTCTCTGCAACGGATGCGGACAGCGAAGGCCGCGAAGGTGCGTTTTTCGTCTGGAGTTTCGACCAGTTGAAGCGGATCCTAGCCGCAGACGAATTTCAGTTGGCCAAGCAGTTCTACGACGTGACGGAACAGGGCAATTTCGAAGGAAAGAACATACTGCACGTTCCGGTCGATCTGGAGACCTTTTTGAGGCGAAACGGCCAGACGGCGGAAGAGCTGTTCCCAAAGCTCGATACTCTCCGAGAGAAGCTGTATCTGGAGCGCGAGAAAAGAGTCCATCCGCAGCGCGACGAAAAAAAGATCACCGCCTGGAACGGCATGATGGTCGTTGCATTGGCCGAGGCTGCGGCCGTTTTCGGCAGCGAAGTCTACAAAAAGGCGGCCATAACAGCGTCGCGCTTTTTATTGGCCAACAGCGTAGAAGCGGACGGAACGGTCAATCGGGTGCACATATTCGGCAAATCCTCCATTCCGGGAACCATAGACGACTACGCCTATCTGGCAAGAGCCCTCGTGGAGCTTTACGATCTGACCGGCAGGGCCGAATGGCTGTCCGAAGCCGAAAGAATTGCGGATCAAATGCTGAGACAGTTTTGGGACGATGCCACGGGAGGTTTTTTTATGAGCATTCAAGACCAACCGGTCGATCTCATCGTGCGACCAAAGGAGTCGGCCGACAATGCCGTTCCTTGCGGAAATTCCGTTGCGCTCGAACTGCTGTCCCGCCTGTTTCGCCGTACGGGAAAAAGCGAATATGAAAAAAGGGCGACGGAGATGTTGAGCGCTCTTTCGGAAGCGGCGCATGAAACCCCTCACGGGCATACCTATCTGCTGATGGCAGCCTCCCAATTGCTAGATGGCGAAACGGGGAGTCCGGCGTATGCCGGACGGGGCGCATTGAAAGTCGACGCAGCCGTCACGGCATTGAAAAAGGGACGGCTGTTCTACAGGGTGAATTTGGACATTCGACCCGGCTGGCACATCAACAGCGACCGACCGTTGCAGGAGAGTTTGACTCCTACGAAACTCAGTTTTTTGGGCGGCGAAACGGAAACGGAGCTGACGAAAACCGAATTTCCCAAGCCCACCCTGAAGCAAATGGGATTTCAAAAGGAGAAGCTTGCGCTGTTCGAGGGGAAGGTGACCCTTCAGGGAGAAATAGAGAGGCCTCCGTCGGCGGTACTGCCCTCCGATCTTTCCCTGTTTCCGCTCCGGCTGGAATTTCAGGTCTGCAACGACAGTTCGTGCCTGCTTCCGGAATCCGTTGTCTTGTATCCGACGATTTCAAATTTGTAGAAACCTCCAAGCAGGGCAGTTTTGTCTTCCCGTTCCTACGGCGGACCTGCTCCAATCTTTGTGCCGGAGTGTCGATTTGCTCAAACGGCACGCTTTCCACAGGAGACCCCATGACGACTTTTAACGGCTTTTACCCGGAAACAATCACGTTTTTCGAAAACTTGAAAGAGAACAACCACAAGGACTGGTTTGAAGACCACAAGGCGGACTACGAAAAATATGTGAAGCAGCCCTCCTGCGAGTTTGTCGTTGCCATGGGGGACGCCTTGAGGGAAATCTCTCCGAACATTCGAGCCGTTCCCAAGGTAAATCAAAGTCTTTTCCGTCTCAACAGGGACGTGCGCTTCAGCAAGGATAAGAGCCCCTATAAAACCCATTTCGGTCTCTGGCTCTGGGAAGGCAGCCGCAAACGGATGGAGAATTCCGGTTTCTATCTCCATCTGGAAGGAGACAGATTGCTATTGGGAGCCGGAATCTATCGCTTTCCCAAACCGTTGCTGGAGATCTTCCGCCGGGCAGTCGTCGACGAAAAAAGGGGACCGGAACTGCTCCGGGCCGTTTCGCAGGTGACCAAAAAGAAAATGAGCGTAGGCTCAAAACACTACAAAAGAGTGCCGGTCGGCTTCCAGGCAAGCGGGAAGGCTGCGGAACTTCTGCTCTACAACGGTCTGCATGCGGGTGTCGAAATGCCGGTACCCAAGTCGTTTTTCAAAAAAGACCTGATCGATTTCGCCTATCGGAAATTCGAAACAATGCTTCCCATTCATGCCTGGCTACGCTCGATACTTCTTTAAACCGCATTCTTATGGCAGAGAAAGGGGTTGCCCCCCTTTTTAGCCGTTGTAGAGAGCACTGCGGGCAAACTCTCCCGGAATTTTCAAAAGAGCCAAACTGTCGGACCTGCATCAATCCGATAGACATCCTCGATCAAATTGTTTATATCACGGACACGCCTTGCAGGTAAAACGTGCCTCCTTCGGAGGCCCCCGGCTGCAAATCGAAGTCAATCGCTTTCGGACATTCGCATGCCGAAACGGCAAGTTGGATATAGGGTATCGACAGCTTCCCGGCACGGCTTCGGATATTCGGAATGTTCCCGCGCTCGAACTCCTCTCTGGGCCCCTTAAACGAAAATGCGATAGAAAGACAAAGCAGATGCTGAAGGCAATTAACGTTACAAAAGAGTTCGGAGCACTCAAAGCGGTCGACAATCTCAGCTTCGAAGTTCGAAAGGGCCAGGTTTTCGGCATTGCCGGACCTAACGGTGCCGGCAAATCGACGGTGTTCAACCTGATTACCGGCCACTATCCCTACAGGGGCACTATCGAATTCGAGGGTCGCGATACGTCGGGTCTGCCGCCCTATCGGCTTGCCAGAGCAGGCATCTCCCGCACGTTTCAGATTCCCCGGGTTTTTCCCAGCCTAACGGTAGAGAAAAGCATCTCCGTCGGTAGCCGCTTCGGTACGGAGCAGGGACTGGATCCGAGCTATGTCGAGGAGGTGATGCGATTTGTGGATCTTTCCCATAAGCGCCACAAGAACACCGGGATTTTAAGTCTGTTGGAAAAAAAGAAGCTTATGATCGGAGCCGCCCTGGCCACGAAGCCGAAGCTTTTGCTGCTGGACGAACCGATGGGAGGATGCAACGTCAGGGAGATCAAGCGGCTTATGGAGCTGATCAGGCGCATCAACCAGGAGCTTGGCGTTACCATCGTCATCATCGAACACTTTATGAAGGTGCTGACCGAACTGACCGAATCGCTACTGATTATCGAAACCGGAAGCGAGATCTGCTGCGGCGATCCGGTAGAAGTTACCAACGACCCCAAAGTGATCGAATGCTATTTAGGAAGCGAACATGATTGAAGTCAACCGCCTGAATGCCTATTACGGTCAGTTTCACGTATTAAAAGAGGTCAGTATAGCCGTGAAGGAGGGGGAGGTGGTAGTGGTGCTGGGCCCCAATGGACACGGCAAAAGCACCCTACTGAAATCCATCTGCGGTTTGGCTGAGAGGATCGAGGGGGATATTACTCTTAACGGGAGCTCCATAATCCGCCTCTCCTCCGAAAAGATAGTCGGCCGGGGTATTACCTATATAGCCGAAACCAGGGAGCTTTTTCCTCAGATGACGGTGCTGGAAAACCTGAAGCTGGGGGCCTACAACAAGAACGCGCGACCGTTCGAGAAGAAAAATCTGGAGAGAGTGTTCGACCTGTTCCCAAGACTTGCCAGCCGCCAGAAGCAACTTGCCGCAACCATGAGCGGCGGCGAGGCGAAAATGCTCGCAATAGCGCGGGGACTTATGTCCCACGCCAAATTCCTGGCGATCGACGAACCCTCTTTGGGACTGCAGCCAAATCTACGGAGCGAGGTTTTCAATACGATAAAGACCATCAACGGGCAGGGACTTACGATTCTGCTGGTCGAACAGAATATCCCCCAAATCGCTCAGCTGGCCGACAATATATATGTGCTGGAGGAGGGGCACATCACTTTCGAAGGGAATGCCGAAGAGGCAGTCGGCAACGACCACCTGAAGGAGATATTTCTGGGAATGTGATAGGACATCCGTCGAGTCGAGTCTTCCAAAGGCTTCTTGAGTTTCGCCGAGATTCCCTTCCAAAAGCGGACGTTTCGGAAAAAGCGGGAAAGCCTCCTTTATTAACGGTTCGTCAATACAAAAAGATCCGTATATTCCAATATGTTTAGCGAAGATACAATCCTATTGCTGTATGAGATCAGCGACGTAATCGTGGCCGGGTTGTCGAACGGTTCGGTCTATGCCTTGATGGCGGTGGGGATGACCCTCGTCTACGGCGTAACCAAAGCCTTCAATTTCGCCTATGGAGATTTTTTCAACATGGGCGGATACTTTGCCTGGATTCTGATCGTCGGCCTAGGGTTGGAATTCGGCGGCTACTCGATAATTCTGCTGATCGTGTTGCCGCTGCTGTTTGTCGTCGGCTACGGATTGGAGAAGTTCCTGATCGCGCCTTTGAGAAAGCGAACCGACTGGGAAAACAAGGTAATGATGCTGACCTTGGGTCTGGCGCTTTTTCTGAGCAATCTGTACATGGTCCTCTTCGGCTCCAAATTGAAATCTCTGCCCTCCCTCCTGGAGGGGGTGCTGGAGGTGGGCCAGTTTGTATTTGCCTATCAGGATTTGATGATATTTTTTATGTCGCTGGGAGGTATCCTGTTTTTCGGGTGGACGCTCAACAATACGCGAACCGGCCTGGCGGTGCGGGCCGTTGCCCAAAATCCGGCCGGAGCGAAAATCGTCGGCATTCCCATAGGGCGCATATTTGCGGCGACTTTTGCCATTTCGACGGTAATGGTGGGATTTGGCGGCATACTGCTGAGCCAGAAGTTTTTCATCAATCCCAACTCGGGAAGTGCCATTATGGTGAAGGCGTGGGTCGTTACGGCATTCGGCGGGATGGGCTCCATTCGAGGCGGCCTCTACGCTGCTTTTATCATAGGCATGGTGGAAGCGTTCGTCGGATGGGGATTCGGCATGAGCTACGGCATTATCGCGCTGTTCGTTCTTTTGTTGGCCACCTTGATATTCAGGCCACAAGGGTTAATGGGAAAAGGTGAATAGACTATGCGCCTAAAACAGATGGCGGTCGTTATCGGATTTTCCTACGGGATCATGGCTACCCTGCCGATCTTTTTCGGAAGCAATCCATTTCTTATGAATATCCTGATCATGTGTCTCATATGGGCTGTGGTAGCCTCCTGTTGGGACGTTATGATGGGTTTCGCCGGCATCTTCTCTTTTGGGCAGGTGGCCTTTTTCGTTATGGGAGCCTACTGCTCCGCCATTCTATCGATCAATTTTCCTGTTCCGCCTATTGCGGCCATTCCACTTGCCGGACTTTTTGCCGCCGGAATGGGAGTTCTCGTCGGCCTGCCCTGCCTAAAACTGGCAGGACCCTATGTCGCTCTGGTAACTTTCGGAGTGCATATGACCCTTCAGCCGCTGCTGCGGAGCGAGATCGGCATCGCAATGGGTACGGGAGGAGCGGGAGGCTTACTGACAATACCGCCAATCACTGTTTTCGGCTATGCTTTCAATTCGGGCAACATGGTACCGACCTTCTACCTGATCCTGTCGATATCCCTTGCCTGTGCGCTGATCATCATGTTTTTGATCAATTCCTACTGGGGAGTGGCGTTTCTGGCGCTGAAGGATTCCCAGGAATTCGCTTCGAGTTTGGGAATCAATGCCTTCAAGTACAAACTGATGGTATTTGCCCTGACCTCCTTTCTGACCGGCATTGCGGGAGCGGTCTACGGCCATTTTTACGGAATGCTCTCCTCTAGAATGTTGGATCTGGACCTCTTCAGCATTCTGATGGTCATGCTGCTTGTAGGGGGGTTGGGCCACTTTCCCGGCGCCATTTTGGGTGCCTTTCTGGTGGTAGCGGGCAGCGAACTAATGTCGCCGTTGGGCGTCTATCGTGCCGTTACGATGGGCGCGCTAGTGGTCGTTTTGGTTCTGGCTCTGCCGGACGGCGTAATGGGCCTCTTCATGAGGCAGACGAAACGGGCAGCCGTACAGGAGACCGACGACGGGTCCCGCTAAATTCGGTGTGGCGACAGCCACCGTTTCTATGGAGAAACATTTTTTTTCGGACTTACCAATCGCTTCAAAAGAGGGGCCGCTCGATTCCAGGGCGACCTGATCGATATTGATGCCATGCGTAAAAGCACAACAGGAGGAGAACGGGATGAAGAGAAACAAATTTTTACTGGCAGCTCTGGCGTTCTGCCTGGTTGGCGTACAGAGTACGCTGGGTGCCGATACCATTCCCATCGGAGTGCCGATTCCAATGACCGGCTGGGCCGCAGGATCCGGTGCCGACTATTTCAACGGCATAAAGATGTCGGTCGACGAAATCAACCAGTCCGGCGGACTGTTGGGAAAGCAAATTGAAATCATACGCTTCGATTCCAAGGGGTTCGAGCCGGAAATCGTCATGCAGGCGGCCGACTATCTATGCGGTCAAAAAAACGTCGCTTCCGTTCATGCCGGATGGGCCGGATGGGGTCAGGACGTCCGTGCCTACGGAAAGTACGATGCCCCCTTTTTCGCGGACGACGGTTCGCAAGCGGCAGTCAATGTCTTCAGAGAGGACCCGAAAAAATACTACAACATCTACCAGCTGACCCCGACGGCTCCCGATCAGGCAGCCAGCATGTTTCGCGCATTGACGAACCTGCCCTACAAGTATCCCAACAAAAAGCTGGTCATCATCAATACGGACGACTCCTGGGGACTTGAAATAAAGAACACCATGGTGGAGAGCTTCGAGAAGATAGGCTGGAAGGTCGCGAAACAGGAAACGGTGCCTTACGGTACCAACGAATGGGGCGTGATCCTTTCCCAGATCCGGCGCATCAAACCGGCTCTCATCCATTTTGAAATCGCTAGCGGGCAGGAGAATATCACCTTCTTCCGACAGTTTATGAAAAGACCGACCAATTCGATTGTCAGTCTTGGGTGGGGCATTACGCCCCGCGAAGTCGTCAATGCTTTGGGAACGAAGGCCGACGGGCTGATAGGCGAGATGCCTGCCGGGCTTCCGGGACCAACCGGTCCCAACAAGGCCAGTCAGGCATGGCTCGAAAAATGGAAGCGTCTCTACAACTACCAGGTTCCGGCCGGAGCCTGGATCACCTATACCGCCGTCAAGGCATGGGCCCACGCAGTTACGCAGGTGGGTGACGCCTACGATTTCAAAGCCGTCAACAAATATATCAAAGAAAAC